>DXIG01000046.1 GCA_019112985.1 Candidatus Butyricicoccus stercorigallinarum
GACCAAGCCAAAGCCCGGACTTGTCTTGTCCGGGCTTATGGGGTCGCGCGGGAGCGCGGGCATCGTTTCTTTTGCCAAGCTTTTCTTTCCGTAAAGAAAAGCGGTCAGCGGACTTCATCGAGCGACTTGGAGACGCTGTGGCGGATGGGCTTCCACTCGACCTTTTTGAACGCCGCCGCGACGGAGATCGGGAAATACGTCAACTGGAAGAACGGGAACGTAAACGTGTACAGGATGCGCTTGTGCAGCGGGCAACTGATCTTCTTGCGCTCGGTAATCATCGTCAGCGCGCCCATGAGGAACAGCGAGCCGTAATAGCCGCCGAGCCAGAAAGCGAGCGAGCTGAACATGGTCTGCATCAGATGCGGCATATATACATCGCCGAACAGCGCGAACAGCAGCAGCACCAGATCGCTGAGCAGCACGCAGACGGTGAGCAGCATGCACGGCATAACCGTCATCAGCAGATCGTAACAGGCAAACGGATTCCGGCGGCGGTTTTTGACAATGCCGCCGCCCAGACGGCCGCCGTAATTGCCCGCAACCTGATAAAATCCCTTGCTCCAGCGCATGCGCTGGTTCCACGACTGGTCAAACTGCGTCGGCTGTTCGTCGTACAGCATAGCGCCGGCGCAGTAGCCGATGTTCTCGCCGCGGATGACCGTGTCCACCGTAAATTCAATATCCTCCGTCAGCAGGTGATAATTCCAGCCGCCGCGCTCGCGAATCACTTCGCTGGCGACGAGGAATCCCGTGCCGGAAACCGCACAGCTCGTGCCGAGCATCATGCGGGCATTGTTGAGAAACTTCGCTTCGCGCAGGAACCACAGCGAATAACCGGCGGAAATCCAGTTGGAACCGAAATTTTTGGAGTTGCGATAGCTTGTGATGATGCGATAGCCCTTGGAAAATGTCTTGTTCATCTCGGCGAAATAATTTTCGTCGAGCAGATTGTCGGCGTCAATGATGACATACGCATCGTAATAGCTGTCGCCAAAATCCTCCGCAATGTGCTGGAACGCCTCGTTGAGGGCAAAGCCTTTGCCGACCTTCTCGCGATTGAAGCGCTCATAGACAATCGCGCCGTGCGCGCGGGCGACCTGCGCGGTGTCGTCCGTGCAGTTGTCCGCGATGATGATCGCGTCGAGCAGCTCGGCGGGATAATTCTGCTGTTTGATCGTGTCGACCAGCTGGCCGATAACGGCGGACTCATTGCGCGCCGAAATAATCGCCGCAAACCGATGCGGCGTGACAGGGGGTTCGGCATGCTTTTTTGCCTTGCGCTTGTGCCACCATTCCCCGATAAAGACCACGGCGATATAAAACATCTGATAAAGATACAGCGCCGAGATGACCGTAATGACCACCGCGTTAATATTGACAAGCAAATTCACAGCTTGAGCCTCCTTATACCGAACTTCTTCTATCGCTGTCTTTTTTTCAAAAGATATCACTTTTGCCCGCTTCATTCAAGGGTATTTTGCACAATTCACAGTATGTTCTCAATTTTTCTACAGTGTATACAAATTGTGACCGCGCGCGCGGCGGGATTTCGCACATATTTCCCCGCGCAAAAAACGCCGCCCGCAAAAACTGCGGGCGGCGGATCGGGTCAAACCGGCGCCAGAATGGCAAACTCAGGCGGCAGAGCCTGTGGCCGAGCCTGCGCTGCCGGAATCGGATACATACGCATCCTGCGCAAACGGCAGGTAGGTGTTGACATTGTACGCCGTAATGTTGTCGTATTCGTCGGTCGTCTCGATCTCCATCGCCTCGACGATCTCCGTCAGCTTCTCGCTGACAATGGCGCTGCCGATGGCGCTCTTGATCGTGCTCTCATCGCCGTCGCCGGTGTTGTTCAGATAGGACGCGGTGTCGGTCAGCGCGGCCTCATCCAGCGGCAGCTTGTGAATGATGAACCAGCCGTAGCCCTCGTGGTACACCAGCTCGTCGCTGACGCTGTCCACTTCCATCTCGCTGATGGCGTTGTAATACTCATCCACCATATCGCCCTCGGTGAAGTAATAGCCGTCCTCGCTCTGCGCGGTGTCGGCGTTGTTCTCCTCCCACAGCGTGTCAAAGTCGTCCGGATTGGCCTTGACCTGGTCGAGAATCTCCTGCGCCCTGGTCTGCGCCGCCGCCAGCGCGTCGCCGGTCAGCAGATTGCCGTCGTCATCCGTGTCGGCGATGAGGATGGACTTGGCGTGCAGATAGGTCTCGTTGAACCGCTCGGTGATGACGCCATCTGAGTAGTACTTCTCAATGATATCCTCCTGCAGCTGCATGGTCTCGCAGTTGCGGTCGTACAGCTCTTCGGTGTAGCCGTAGCTGTTGAGATAGGTGACAAACGGGTCTTCATCGCCCTTGACGGTGTACTTCAGCCAGCGGGTAAACGCGCCGGTCTTGGCGCCGAGGTATTCGCGGTTGGCGTTTTTGTTCTCCTCCAGCGTCTCCTCCGACTCCTTGCTCAGCGTGACGCCCTCCTGCCCGGCGAGCTTTTCAATCGCGCGGTACTGGACGACCTGATTCTGGCAGCCTTCCTTGATGCTGTCGAAAATGGTGTCATCCGCCAGCTGATTGATGTCCATGCCGAACGCTTCCTGATAATACAGCATGTTGTAGACGATGTAAGCGGCCAGCTCGCTCGACTGCACCTCTTCGCCGTCCACCTTCATGACGACCGGGGTCGTATCCTTGGACGCGCCGCAGCCCGCCAGCATGCCGACGCAGACAACGCCCGCCATCAGCATGGATCCAAATCGTTTTAAGTTCATATCCATTTTTTCTCCTGTTCTTGTGATTCAGTCGCAGACCAAGCGGTCTGTGCCGCACGGCCGTCGGGCCTGTCGCCCGGCACGGCGTTTCGGTCTCACTTCACCATTATAGCACCGACCCATCGGTTGCACAACGGAAAAACAGAGGAATTTTGTGTGTACATCGTGTGAACACGGGCGAAAGGCGGCGGATTTGGTGCGCCGCGCCGCTTTTTGCGCCGTACCACCTCATCCGCCGTCCGTGCCGCCGCTCTCGCCGTCCGCCGTGCTATCGCACACGCGGTATTCCTGCGGCGTCCACCCGTTGCTGCGCAGCTGCTGGTCCAAGCAGAGCTGCCGACAGCTCAGCTACACCTCGCGGATGAGGCGCAGGGCGGCCTCGGTCTGGTCGAGCATCGTGCGGTACATCGCTTCATAATCCAGCGGTTCGTCGCGCATGCCGTCCGCCTTCTTTAGATACATTATAGATATATTTTGTATCTATATCCCCTTGTTATACCACAGTATAACCATAAAATAAATATAAAATATATTTATTTTGAGGTGAAAACATGGCTGTCAAAAGTCTTTCCATCCGAATCGATCAGGACATGCTGCACAAGCTGCACGTGGTTGCGGACTACGAGGGGCGCTCCGCCAACAGTCAGATCCTGATTCTCATCCGCGACTGCATCGAGCGCTATGAAGCCAGGCACGGAACCATCGAGCTGGAGAAGCGGTAACCGCCCGCCAGCCGGATTCCTGCGGCGCGGCGCCCCGCTTTTTTCCTGCTCGCGCACAAATGCCCATTCTGTTGCAAATTGTTCACACGCTGTTCACATGACCGTCGTAAAATAGAGACAATCCAACAGAAAGACAGGGAGGAACCCCATTATGTTCACCATACTGATCGCAGATGACGAAGAGCGCATCCGCCGGCTGGTGTCCGATTTCCTGCGGCGCGACGGCTATACGGTGCTGCAGGCCGCCGACGGCGGGCAGGCGATGGAGCTGATCGACCAGCGCCTGAGCACCATCGATCTGATTATCCTCGATGTCATGATGCCGGTGTACGACGGCTGGAGCGTGCTGCGCCACATCCGCTCCAAAAGCCGCGACGTGCCCGTGATGATGCTGACCGCGCGCACCGAGGAGACCGACGAGGTGTTCGGCTTCGATCTGGGCGCGGACGACTACATCACCAAGCCGTTTTCCCCCATCGTGCTGTCCGCGCGCGTGCGCGCGATGGAAAAGCGCCGCCATCAGCACAACGACGGCGTCTTTCAGTCGGGCGCGCTGTCCATCAACGAGGTGCGCCGCGAGGTGCGCGTGGACGACAAAACCGTCGACCTGACGCCGAAGGAATACGAGCTGCTCATCTATTTCAAAAACAACCAGAACATCGCCGCCTCGCGCGAGAACATCCTCAACGCCGTGTGGGGCTACGACTACTTCGGCGACCTGCGCACCGTGGATACGCACGTCAAAAAGCTGCGCGCCAAGCTCGGTCCCTGCGGCACGATGATCGAGACAGTGCGCGGCTTTGGCTACCGCTTTGAAGGGGAAAAGGCATGAACGCGCGCCCGAAGCGCCGCCTCATGCACTCGCTGCGCTTCCGCTTCTTCGTCTCGGTCGCACTCGCGGCCGCCGTGTTCGTCGGCGTCATGATCGCGCTCAACCTGCTGTTTTTCCACACCTTTTACCTGCACCAGAAGAAAAACAGCCTCGTCAGCGCGTACAACACGATCAACGAACAGTATAATGGAGATATTTCTATACTCGAAGACAACCTGAAGCAGATGGAGAACACCAACAACATCCGCATCAGTATTTTGGACAACCGCGGCATCTATCTGTACGACACGATTTTCACGCACGACCGCTCGACCGCCTTTTTGGAATCCATGCTGCAAAAGCCGTTCGGCGAGACGCTGTACGTCTACGACAGCCGCGAGCTGGAGCGCCGGGGCTATACGTTCTCCACGCTCAACGACGGCGACGGCACCACCGCCTACATCGCGCTGATCGGCATTCTGAACACCGGCGACCTGACGCTGCTGCGCGTGCCGACGGCGGCGCTGCGCGAAAATCAGTCGGTCAACTTCGTCTTCCTGATGATCTCCGGCCTGGTCGCGCTGCTCGCCTGCCTGATCGCGGGCTTTTTCATCGGCGGCCATTTCACGCGCCCGGTCATCCAGATGACCGAGGTGGCCAACTCGGTCGCCCGGCTGGATTTTTCCAAAAAATACACCGGGACGGACAGCGACGAGCTGGGAGAGCTGGGGCACAGCATCAACCAGATGTCCGACTATCTGGCGGCCGCCATCCGCGACATGCGCGAGATCAACGGCCAGCTGCAAAAGGAGATCGAGGAAAAGCAGCGCATCGACGACATGCGCCGCGAATTCATCATCAACGTCTCCCACGACCTGAAGACGCCGATCGCGCTCATTCAGGGCTATGCCGAAGGGCTGCGCGTCGGCATCAGCGAGTCGGAGGAGGCCAAAAACGAATACTGCGACATCATCGTGGACGAGGCCGCGCGCATGAACCACCTCGTGCACCAGCTGCTCGACCTGTCGCGGCTGGAGCTGGGCAACATCGTGCCGGACAAGACGGAATTTGACGCCTACGAGCTGGCGGAGGCCGTGGTCGGCAAGACGCAGGTCATGTGGCAGGAAAAGCAGCTGCACATCGACCTGTCCGGCGTGGGCGCGCAGGTGCTGTACGCCGATTACGACATGCTTGAGCGCGCCCTGCTCAACTACATGACCAACGCCATCGACCACACGCCGGCGGGCGGGCGCATCGCGCTGTCCACCTCGGAGGACACGCGGCACATCGTCCTGCATGTGCGCAACCAGGGCGACCGGCTCGCGCCGGAGGAGATGGACAAGATCTGGGACAAATTCTACAAGCTGGACAAATCGCGCACGCGCGTCAGCGGCGGCGGCTCCGGCATCGGCCTGTCCATCGTGCGCGCCATTCTGACCGCACATGCCGGCGGCTGCGGCGTGCGCAACACCGAGGACGGCGTGGAGTTTTTCGCCTCGCTGCCCAAACCCGAATAACCGCACAAAACGGCCGGAGAGCCAGCGCAAACACGCACTGGCTCTCCGGCTTGGATTTTATTTGGATTGGATTTGACAAAAATCAGCGCACGGCGAGAAACAGGAACACCGCGATGACCTGCAACAGCGAGCCGAGCATCGTGAGCAGATGGAAGATCTCGTGAAAGCCCCAGACCGCGCTGAGGTTGGGCTTTTTGGTCGCGTAGATGACCGCACCGGCGGAATATGCCACGCCGCCCAGCGCCGTCAGCACGAGCACGGACAGCGGCATGCGCGCCAGCGCCTCCGGAATGGCGACGATGCACCAGCCGAGCGCGAGATAAAACGCGGTGGACAGCCAGCGCGGCGCGTTCATCCACACCAACTTGACGGCGATGCCCGCCAGCGCGATGCCCCAGATGACCGCCAGACGGCTCCAGGCCGCCGCGCCCAGCGCGCAGATGAGAAACGGCGTGTACGACCCCGCGATGAGCACATAGATCATCGAATGGTCCAGCTTGCGCAGGCGCAGCTGGATGCCGGAGTTGCCGCGGTTGTAAAAGTGAAAGACCGAGCTGGCGGTGTACAGCGCCGTCAGTGACAGGCCGAACACGACGACGGACAGCGTTTGCAGCAGCGTGCCGCCGATGTGGTGCGAATAGATGGCGAGCGCCAGCGCGGTGCACACCGAGGCGACCGCCGCCAGCAGATGCGTAAAGCTGCTCATCGGGTCGCGCGCGCGGCGGGTGAACACGCCGTACAGCCCGTGATGTTCAAACTGTTTCATGAGAGATGGGACACCTCACTTCCAAAACTCGTATCGGAAAAGTTACAATCTGGTTTTTAAAACCATATTACGTGTATAGTATACCACACAAAACAATTTTTGCAACTAAATTTCTTGATTTTTTTGAAAAAAAGCCGTATACTATCGTTGTACTCCTATGGAAAAGAGGGCAATCAATGGGCATTGACGCGCATGAACTGTTGAAAAACAGCGAAAAGACCCGGGCGCTGCACCCGGACGACATCCCGGCGCTGGATCTCTACATGGATCAGATCATCGCGCTGATGCGCACGCATCTGGGCGGCGAGGACGAGCGCGAGCCGCTCACCCGCACGATGATCCACAACTACAGCAAGGCGGGGCTGATCGCGCCCGTCAAGGGAAAAAAGTACTCCAAAGAGCATATTTTGCAGATGCTCGCGATTTATTCGCTCAAAAATACGCTGTCCATCGCGCAGATCAAGCGCGTGCTCAACGGCGCGGCCGACTGCGGCCTGCACGAGGAGGAGCTCGCCCGCTGCTTCGTGCGCCAGCTTGAGCGGCGCGATGCGATCGGCCGCGAGAGCCGCGACTACATCCTGCGCATCATGCGCGAGACCGGCATGAGCCTCGATTCGCCGGAGGACGCGCTCTCGTTCCTGCTGACGCTGACCGATCTGGCGGACATGCTGTCCAGCGTCGCCTCCGCGATCACCGAGCAGTGCTTCCCCGAGCCGGAGGACGCGAAAAAGAAACCGCCGAAGAAGACAAAAAAAACAGCCGCCGACCCGTGACGCCGCGGGAAGGGCGGAGAAAACAGAAAAACTGCCGGAACCCGCAAAAAACGCG
>DXIG01000047.1 GCA_019112985.1 Candidatus Butyricicoccus stercorigallinarum
TCCGATTGTTGTTTCGGTTTTATTATATCGTTTTCCTCGATCTCTGGCAAGTACCGATGTGCTGCCGCTTGACACGGTTTGCGACATATGGTACGGTTATGAAAGAAAAAACAACATATCCATGTTTTTAATAACCGGAAAGGATGGTTTTTCATGAGACCGGAAACCGCTTGTATTCACGCCGGCTATGAGCCGGGCAACGGCGGCGCGCGCGCGCTGCCGATCTATCAGTCCACAACCTTTACGTTTGAATCCACCGAGCACGTCGGCGCGCTGTTCGACCTGACGGCGGGCGATGCGTTTTACACCCGTCTGGGCAACCCGACGGTGGACGCTGTGGAGAAAAAAATCGCCGCGCTCGAGGGCGGCGTGGGCGCGCTGTGCACCTCGTCCGGACAGGCCGCCTCCATGCTCTCCGTGCTGAACATCGCGCAGGCCGGCGACCACATCCTCTGCGCCTCCGCCATCTACGGCGGCACGTTCAACCTGTTCGGCGTCACGCTGAAAAAGCTGGGCATCGAGGTCACGTTCATCGACGAGGACGCCCCGCTCGAGCAGCTTCAGTCGCTCATCCGGCCGAACACCAAGGCCGTCTTCGGCGAGACCATCGCGAACCCGGCGCTGACCGTGCTCGACTTCGAGAAAATGGCGCAGCTCGCGCACAGCAACGGCATCCCGCTCATCGTGGACAACACGTTCGCAACGCCGATTCTGTGCCGTCCGTTTGAGCTCGGCGCGGACATCATCGTGCACTCCACCACCAAGTACATGGACGGACACGCGGTGCAAATGGGCGGCGTCATCGTGGACAGCGGCAAATTTGACTGGGGCGCTTCCGGCAAATTCCCCGGCCTGACCGAGCCGGACGCCTCCTATCACGGCCTGCGCTACACCGAAGCGTTCGGCTCCGCCGCCTACATCACCAAGGCGCGCGTCCAGCTGATGCGCGACATGGGCACCTGCCAGACGCCGATGGGCGCGTTCCTGCTCGACCTCGGCTTGCAGACGCTGCCGCTGCGCATCCGCCAGCACAGCCAGAGCGCGCAGACCGTCGCGGAATTTCTGGAAGGCCAGCCGGATATCGAGTTTATCAACTATCCGGGTCTCGCCTCCGACAAATACCACGCGCTCGCGCAGAAGTACCTGCCGGAGGGCACGGCGGGCGTCATCTCGTTCTCCATCAAGGGCGGGCGCGACCGCGCGGCCAAGTTCATCGACAGCCTCAAGCTGATCTCGCTCGAGGTACACGTCGCAGACCTGCACAGCTGCATCCTGCACCCGGCGACGGCGACGCACCGCCAGCTGTCCGACGAGCAGCTCGTCGCCTGCGGCATCACGCCGGGACTGGTTCGCCTGTCTGTCGGCCTGGAGCACGTCGAGGACATTCTGGACGACCTCAAGCAGGCGTTCGCCGCCATCGCGGAATAACCGCACACCCCTGCCATCCAGCTTTCTGGATGGCAGTTCTGTCTGCACGCCCCCGCAGCGGGATTGCAATACCATGATTGTACGATAGGAGACACGCTTATGAAACTCGTCATTCTGGACGGCAACTCCCTGAACCCGGGAGATCTGTCCTACGACTGCCTGAAGCAATTCGGAGAAGTCACGCTCTACCAGCAGACGGCCACCGCCGCCGAAACCATCGACCGCATCGGCGACAGCGAAATCGTGCTGGTGAACAAGGTACCCATCACGCAGGAAATTCTGGACGCCTGCCCCAACATCCGGCTCATCTGCGTGACGGCGACGGGCTACAACGTGGTGGATTGCGCCGCCTGTGCCCGGCGCGGCATCCCGGTGACCAACGTGCCCAGCTACAGCACCGAGGCCGTGGCGCAGTTCACCATCGCCCTGATGCTGGAGCTGTGCCATCAGATCGGGCTGCACAGTCAGTCTGTCCACCGCGGCGAGTGGATCGGACGGGACAATTTCTGCTACTGGCTCACGCCACAGATGGAGCTGGGCGGAAAGACGCTGGGCATTCTGGGCTTTGGCCGCATCGGACAGACCGTGGGCAGGCTGGCGAAGGCCTTCGGCATGGAGGTCATCGCCTACAACCGCAGCCAGTGCGACGCGGGCCGCCAGATCGGACGCTACGTCTCTCTGGACGAGCTGCTGGAGCGGTCGGACATCCTCTCCCTCCACTGCCCGCTGTTCCCGGAGACGGCGCAGATCATCAACGCCGCTGCGCTGGAAAAAATGAAGGACGGGGCGTTTCTCATCAACACCTCCCGGGGCGGCCTGCTGAACGAGGCGGATGTCGCGCAGGCGCTGAAGGACGGCAAGCTGCGCGGCGCGGCGGTGGACGTCGTCTCCCGGGAGCCGATGGAGGCGGACAATCCCCTGCTGGGCGCCCCCAACTGCATCATCACGCCGCACATGGCCTGGGCGCCGGTGGAGAGCCGCCAGCGTCTGCTCGACTGCGTGGTGGACAACATCCGCGCCTTCCTGGCCGGAGAATCGCGCAATGTGGTGAACGGGTAACCGCGGATAAAACAGCGGACAAAACAGTATAGATACAGCAAAACGGCTGATCCTAACCGAGGGATCAGCCGTTTTTTATGTCGGCGCTGCCGGTCAGTCGATGGCGAAAAACCGCTTGCCGTTTTCCGTCGTGATGCGCTCCACCTCCGGGACGCTCAGGCCGTAAAAGTCCGCGAGGCGCTCCGCGACGCGGTGCACCAGCAGCGAGCTGTTGCGCATACGCCGGTTTTGCAGGCGCTCCGGCTCCGGCGTCAGGTACGGGCTGTCCGTCTCGATCATGACGCGCTCGATCGGCAGGTTTTCGATGATGTGCCGCGCTTTTTTCGCGCGCCCGTAGGTGATGACCCCGGTGAACGAGAGATACCAGCCGAGCTTTACGATCTCCCGCGCCATCTCCAGGCTGCCGGAATAGCAGTGGTACACGCCGCGCAGGCCGGCGTAGTCCTTGACGATATCGAAGCAGTCCGCGTGCGCCTCGCGGTCGTGGATAATCACCGGAAGCCCGACCTCCCGCGCCAGCTCCAGCTGCGCGCGCAGCAGCTCCTTCTGCCGGGCGCGCGGCGGCGTGGTCTCCGGCGATTGCTTTTCCCAATAGTAATCCAGTCCGATCTCCCCGATGGCCTTGACCTTCGGGTGCGCGGACAGCGCACGGATGCAGTCGAGGTCGTCCTGCGTGACGCCCATGCTGTACTCCGGATGGATGCCCACGGCGGCGTACACGAAGTCATGCGTCTCCGCAATCCGGATGGCGGTCTGCGACGTCTCCACCGTGCAGCCGGGGTTGAGGATCAGCCCGACGTTGTGCGCCGGCATGGTCGCGAGCAGCGCGTCCCGGTCGGCGTCAAACCGGTGGTCGTCATAGTGTGCGTGTGTGTCAAACAGCATTGGATACCTCCCTGTGCAAAAGGCAGCGGCTCTGCGCGAGAGCCGCTGCCTGTCGGTTTGTTATCGAATGGTGCAGCCGGACGGGATGCCGTCGACAAAGATCACCTTGACGCCTTCCGGCGCGTCCGCCGCCAGAATCATGCCCTGGCTCTCCACGCCGCGCAGCTTGGCCGGCTTGAGGTTGGCCACCAGCACAACCGTCTTGCCGATCAGCTCCTCCGGCTTGTAGTACTGCGCGATGCCGGAGACGACCTGGCGCTTCTCCGCGCCGACCTCTACCTGAAGGCACAGCAGCTTGTCCGATTTTTTAACCGGCTCGCAGGCGACGACCTTCGCGGTCTTGAGCGAAACCTTTGCGAAATCCTCGATGCCGATCGCAACGCCCTCCGGCGCGTCCGCCGCCTTCTTTTCCGCCTTTTCCGCCTTCTTGGCGCTCTTTTGCGCCTCCTTGGCCTGCTTCTCCTGGCGCTTCTCAAGGAATGCCAGCTCCTTGTTCATATCGATGCGCGGGAACAGCGCCGCACCCTTGCTGACCGAGACATCGGACGGCAGCGCGCCGAAGTCCGCCGCGGTCTCCCAGGTGTACAGCTCCGCGGCCGCGCCGATCTGCGCGCGGATCTTCTCCGCGGAGTCGGGCATAAACGGGGTGAGCAGCACGCCGCAGATGCGGATGGTCTCCAGCAGGTTGTACATGACGTGCGCCAGACGCGGGCGGTTGGCCTCATCCTTCGCGAGCACCCACGGCGCGGTCTCGTCGATATACTTGTTGGCGCGGGAGATGACCTTAAAAATCTCGATCAGGCCGTCCTGGAAGGCATACGCCTCCATCTTCTCCTCATAGCGCGCGCGCAGCCCGGACGCCATGGCGACCAGCTCGTCGTCCAGCCCGTCCGCCGCCTGCTCCGCCGGCAGCGTGCCGTCGAAATACTTCTCGACCATGGAGACGGTGCGCGAAACCAGATTGCCCAGATCGTTGGCCAGGTCGGAGTTGATGCGGTTGATGAGCGCCTCGTTGGAGAACACGCCGTCCGAGCCGAACGGGAATTCGCGCATCAGGAAATAGCGCAGCGTGTCCACGCCGTAGCGCTCGCACAGGAACACCGGGTCGACGACGTTGCCCTTGGACTTGGACATCTTGCCGCCGTCCAGCAGCAGCCAGCCGTGGCCGAACACCTTCTTCGGCAGCGGCAGGTCGAGCGCCATCAGCATCGCCGGCCACAGGATGGAGTGGAAGCGGACGATTTCCTTGCCGATGAAGTGGACGTCCGCCGGCCAGAATTTTTCAAAGTCGTTGTAGCGGCTGTTTTCATAGCCGAGCGCGGTGATATAGTTGGTCAGCGCGTCGATCCAGACATAGACGACGTGCTTCGGGTCGGACGTCACCGGCACGCCCCAGCTGAACGAGGTGCGCGAGACGCAGGTGTCCTCCAGACCCGGCTTGATAAAGTTGTTCATCATCTCGTTGGCGCGCGACGCCGGCTCCAGCCAACCCGGATTTTCCTCATACAGCTGGATGATGCGGTCGGCGTACTTGGACAGGCGGAAGAAATACGCCTCCTCCTCCGCGTCCACGACCTCGCGGCCGCAGTCGGGACACTTGCCGTCGACCAGCTGCGCCTCTGTCCAGAACGATTCGCACGGCTTGCAGTATTTGCCCTTGTAGACCGACTTGTAAATGTCGCCCTGCGCCTTCAGGCGCTCGAAGATCTTCTGCACGGCCTCGACGTGGTAATCGTCGGTGGTGCGGATAAAGCGGTCGTTGGAGATGTTCATCAGCTCCCACAGGCTCTTGATGCCGCTGACGATGTTGTCGACAAACTGCTGCGGGGTGACGCCGGCCTCCTTCGCCTTGTCCTCGATCTTCTGGCCGTGCTCGTCCGTGCCGGTCAGGAACATGACGTCATAGCCCTGCAGGCGCTTGTAGCGCGCCATGGTGTCGGTCGCCACCGTGCAGTAGCAGTGGCCGATGTGCAGGTTGTCCGACGGATAGTAAATCGGAGTCGTTATATAAAACGGTTTCTTCTCCAATGGAATCTCTCCTTTTTCAAGTTCTTTCTTTCTCATGATATACCAAAACAGGGCGCAACATCAAGATGCTTTGCGAAATTTCCCCTGTTTTGCCGCAAAAAAACAGCGGGCGCAGCAGGCGTCTGCCCGCTGCGCCGCATCGATTCATTCGGTTGATTCGCCGGTTTGCTTCGCCTCCGCCTGAATGCGCACGCCGCGCGCCCGGTCAAACAGATGATAGAGGGACAGCACGTAGTACGGACAGACATAGAGCAGAAGCAGGGTTCCCAGCAGCATCGCCAGCAGGAACCAGGAGAAAAATCCGGCCGTCAGGCGAAACAGCTCGTGCCCGTGTCCGCGAAAGCTGCGCGCCGCCAGGCGCACCGCCCGCCAGCAGCCCAGCTCCCTGCGCTCCGCCAGCAGCGCATAGGCGCAGTGGTAGCGCGCGACCGCGCACGCATACACGAGCAGCGCCGTCAGGACGATGCCCGCGCTCAGGTACAGACCGAACCGGCCGGTCAGCACCAGCGAGAGCGCATACACCGCGCCGCCCGCCGCCGCGGCGATCGGAACCGCCCACAGCAGCGAAAACAGCGCCACGAGCAACGACAGCCGGAGCGACGCCGCATACAGCCGCCCCTCGCCGAGGCACAGGGTCACCAGACTCGCACGCGGGCGCGCCCCGGCGCGCAGCAGCGCGCAGTACTGCGTCAGCCCGAAGTACAGCGGCTGTTCGATCAGCAGCCGGGCGAGCAGATACAGACCCACGCACGCCGCCAGCTGGCCGGGCGGAAGCTGCTGCTGTGTGCCCACAGCGCGCAGCACCAGCAGCTGGGCAATCTGCGCAAGCAGCAGGCCGGGCAGCAGGTACAGCGCGGACGCGCCCACCGTCGGCAGCAGCGCGGAGGCCAGGTCGCGCCTGGCCTCCTCCTTGCTGGCGGATACATTGTCCACAGACTGTCTCATGTGCTCCCTCTCCGGCGAAGCTGCATCATCTCAGCAGATACGCGCTGGTGTTTTCCTTGTTCGTGGTGGATTCGCCGTTGATCGTGACCGTCTTGTACAGCGTCGCGTGCTTGTATTTTCCGCTCACGTACGTTCTCGCGTACAGCGAGATATCCTTGTCCACCGTCTTAGTTCCGATGATGCGGACGGTGAGCGCGCCGCCGCCGACGCTGACATCCAGCTTGACCGGATAATCGGTGTTGTTGATGAATTTATAGTCCTTGCTGCCCCAGGCGACCGCCGCATCCTGCGAGACCGGCGTATAGCTGACCTGGAACTGGTGGTTGTAGCGCTCGCTGACCTCCAGATCGGCGCGCAGCGTCGCCATGTAGATCGTCGAGGACGGCTGGCACACGCCGCCGCCGAGACCTTCGACCTCCTCGCCTTCCTGGAAGATGATGGCGGAGCGGTAACCGCGCGCCGCCGTGCGCTCGCCGACCACATCATTATACGAAAATTCCTCGCCCGGATTGAGAATCACGCCGTCGCACGCGCGCGCCGACAGCCGGACGTTGGTGGTGCGGGAGGTCTGCCCGCTGTTGTAGTAGGTCGTCGCGGAGCCGAGCACATCGCGGAACAGCACCGGCTCGAGATCCGCCTTCTTGACCTTCGCCTCGGTCAGCTCGACCGGGACGGTGTACGTCTGCTCGGCCGCGTCGCCGATGGCGGAGGCGATTGCGCTCTCCTCGACCGCCACGCCGGTCACCGCTTCGATGACCGTCACGCCGTCCGATTTATCCACCGTCGCGTTCTGCGGGTCGCAGTTGACGTCCGCCGCAATCGCCGCGGCGTCCGGCTTGTCCTGGTCGACCGCGTAGGTCTCGATGGTGTAGCCCTCCAGATCGACGGCCTGCACCTTGGCGGTCAGGTCGCTGACCACCTTGTCCGCATCAAAGCCGAGACCCTCCGTGCCGGTGTCGACGGTGAGCTCCGCCGCCTCCTTGTTGACCTCCCAGCTCGGCTGAACCGGGTCGTAGTTCAGATCGGCGGCAATTTCCGCCACCTCGGCGGCAATCGCGCCGTCCTGCACCGTCGCGTTGAGCGAGACCTCCCAGCCGCTGAACATGCTGTTGAGCACCGTGCCCACGCGCTGGAAGTAATTGCCCTCGCGGCCGATCAGGTAGGCCTGCTGCGCGGAGCTCTCACTGTCAATCGTGGCCGCGACGTCCGCCACGCGGATGGTGTATTCCTTGTCGGTGTCCGCGCCCAGATCCTTGCCGGTCAGCGTGATCTCCTTGTCAAAGATGCCATTCTGTACGTCTTCCGCTATGTACGCCTGCGCTTCCGTCTGCGTCATGCCGCTCAGCTTGTATTCGTCCGCGACATGCACGCCCGGGAAAATGCCGCCGTAGCCGTACACAAACGCGCTGAAGCCGCCGACAACCGCGACCACACCGACGGCCGCCGCCGCGATGCACCGGTTGCGCAGCATCCTGCGCCGGGAAGCCGCCGCTTCCGGCTGCTCCGGCTGCTCGTCTGCCTCGAACGCGGCTTCCGGCTCGTCCGGCTGTGCGGCCGGTTCCGGCTCCGCTTCCTCCTCCGGCTGCGCGGTCTCTTCTGCCGCCTGCGGCGTTTCGGCTTCCTGCTCCGGCGCCGTCTCTTCTGCGGACTCCGCCGCCGGTTCGTTCTCCGGCGCCGCAGCAGCCTCTGCCGCCGCGATTTCTTCCACCGGTTCTGCCGGTTCGCTCTCCGGCTGCTCCGCCTGCGCCGCGGGCTGCGCGCCGCCGTCTGTCACATGCACCGGCACAGCCGCGACCCAGCTCCCGTCCGAGCTTCTTTTTTTCATTTCAAAAGACGCGGCGTTTGCCTCGTCTTCTGGAGTGACGACCGGGAACCCCTTCGTGGACTGCTCCACGCCGTTCTGTTCCGGGGTTGTTCCGGACTGTTTGTTTTGATTCATGCAGTCTTAACCCTCCTGCTCAGCAAATGACGTATCCATTTTCCGTATCAACACTGCGGCGCGGCCGTTGCCGGCCGGCCGCCCACGTATGAATATCATAGTGCATTACAAGGAAAAATACAATTACAAAACCGAAACAATTCTGTAATCATTCGGTGTATTTTCCCACATTCTGTAAAAATAGCTACAGATACCGTCACACATTAAAGCGGAATACGACGATATCGCCGTCGCGCATGACATACTCCTTGCCTTCCAGGCGCACCAGACCCTTCTCCTTGGCGGCGACCATCGAGCCGCACGCCATCAGATCGTCGTAGGAGATGATCTCCGCGCGGATGAAGCCGCGTTCAAAGTCGGTGTGGATTTTGCCCGCCGCCTGCGGCGCGCGCGTGCCCTTTTTGATCGTCCAGGCGCGCACCTCCTTCGGCCCCGCCGTCAGGAAGCTCATCAGGCCGAGCAGGTCGTAGCACACGCGGATCAGACGGTCCAGGCCGGACTCCTCCAGACCCAGCTCGGACAGGAACAGCTCCTTCTCGTCGTCCTCCAGGCTGGCGATATCCTGCTCCATCTGCGCGCAGATGGGCAGCACCATCGAGCCCTCCGCCTCCGCGATGCGGCGAACCGCCTCCAGGCGCGCGTTTTCCGTCTCATCGCCGGTGAAGCCGTTTTCGTCCACGTTGGCCGCGTAGATCACCGGCTTGGACGACAGCAGATCGACCGTGGCGATCAGCTCGCTGTATTCCTCAAATTCCGGGAACGTGCGCGCGGTCTTCCCCTGCTCCAGATGCGCGTGCAGGCGCTCGAACACCTCGATCTCCTCGTTGTACTTCTTGTCGCCCTTGGCCAGCTTTTTCGCGCGCTCGATGCGGCGCTCGAGCAGCTCCATGTCGGACAGGATCAGCTCCAGATTGATGGTCTCGATGTCGCGCTCCGGGTCGATGCTGCCCTCGACATGGACGATGTTTTCATTTTCAAAGCAGCGGACGACATGCACGATGGCGTCCACCTCGCGGATGTGGGACAGGAATTTATTGCCCAGACCCTCGCCCTTGGACGCGCCGCGCACCAGGCCGGCGATGTCGACAAACTCGACGACGGCCGGGATGGTCTTCGGCGGGTTGTACATCTCGGTCAGCTTGTCCAGGCGCTCGTCCGGCACGCTGACCATGCCGATGTTCGGGTCAATCGTACAAAACGGATAGTTCGCCGATTCCGCGCCGGCGTTGGTGATGGCATTGAACAGCGTGCTCTTGCCGACGTTCGGCAGCCCGACAATACCAAGTTTCATTGCATTCGTTCCTTTCCATATCTGCCGGGAGGCTGTCGCCGCCCGATGGATTTTTTTACATACTTTTATAGTATACACCGGTTGTTACCCGCTGGCAAGGGGCGGCCTGTGGGCAGTTGTAACGGAATTGTTACGTTTTTTCGCCCGTATTTTTGGAAGCCGGCGTTGTGTACATTTGATGTAAACAATCCTATAATAGAGGAAGAACCCAACCGACCAGCCGGGGTTTGGGCAGATTTCATCTCATCAAAAGCTCATTTGGGAGGTATTGTTTCTCATGCCCGCACTTGTTTCTCACCACCGCTTTGCCGCCGCCGCGCTCGCGCAGGCACAGCCCTATCTGGTGAGCGCCGCGTCCGCCGCGCCGACGGCATTCCGCTGGGGCGCGCAGGGACCGGATGTCCTGTATTATTACCGTCTGCTGCGTGAAAACCACATCTGTCACGCCGGACACTGCATGCACACCGCGCGCACGGCGCGCATCTTCGCCGCGCTGACCGCCGAGGCCGCCCGCCGCAACACGCCGGAGGCCACCGCCTACCTGCTCGGCTTCTGCTGTCACTACATCCTCGACCGCTGCGCGCATCCGTTTGTCACATATATGACCAATTACCGGCTCGATCCGCTGTTTCCGCGCATGCCGCACGACGCGCTGCACAACCTGTGCGAGGCGGAGCTGGACCGCGCGCTCATCGAGCGCGTCCACCCCGGCAAGAGCGCGGAATTTCCCGCCTACATCCTGCTGTCCTATGACGACGCCGGCGACCAGTCCGCCGTCGCTTCGCTGCTGTCGCACACCGTCTGGGCGAGCTTCGGCACGCGCGTCACGCCCAAGATGGTCAAGTCGTGCATGCGCTCCATGCTGCGCGCGCAGCAGATGCTGCACGACAAGACCGGCAGCCGCACCGCCGCGCTGCGCTGGCTGGAGCTGCGATTGGGCACGCCCGGCGCGGTTTCCAGCCTGATTCGCCCGGTGCACCCGCTGGACGCCGACTGCCTCAACCTCGAGCACCGCGCGTGGATCGACGCCGCAACGCCGCATATGCGCCGCTACACCGACTATTTTCAGATTTTCGACCAGTCGCAGCAGCTCGCCGCCCAGCTCATGGACGTCTGCTACAGCGCCGTGCAGACCGGCGCGCCGCTGTCCGACACGTGGTTCCAGCTCAATTTTATGGGGCTGCCCGCGCGCTGAGCCCATACAAGCCAACAGTCTTCCGCCGATGGTGCTGCCACCGGAGGAAGGCTGTTTTTCATGCTGATTTTTTATGCCGTTTGATCCGCCGCATCGCACGCCGCCGCGCGGCGCAGCGCGTGCACCAGGCAGACCAGCAGATAGAGCGCCGCGCAGGCGTACACCGCCAGCCGCATCGTGCCGGTCACGCCGAACTGCGCGTAAAAGCCCTGTCCGGACAGCAGGCAGCGCGCCGCCGCGCCACCGATGTGCGTGCACGCCAGATACAGCGCCGCGCCGCACGAGGCGAAAAACCGCACCGCCTGCCCCTTGGCGGAATACAGAAAGCCGCCGATGCTGTAAAAGGCGGTCATCACCGCGATGACGAGCAGCAGCGCGTAGCTGTATTCCGAGGTGATCGGATTGCCGCTGTTCTCGTGGTACAGCATGATCAGATCGAGGCAGCACCAGAACATCGGGACGGTGAAGCACAGCCCCGTCCGCCCGGTCACCTCCGCGCCGCGCAGCGCGCCGACCGCCAGCAGCAGCGCGACACCGGCGCACAGCGCCAGCACCCACAGCACCGCGACCGCCGCGACGACGAGCGAGCTCGGGTACACCAGACTGCCGTTCAGATTGACCGTCTGCTCGAGCAGGTGCTCCGGCAGCTGCGCGATGCTGTAGCCGCTGCACACGGCCATGCCGGCCGCCGCCAGCGCGCACAGCAGGCTCGCGCCCCGCCCCATGCCGCCGAACAGCTGCTCGAACGAACTGCCGTTCGCGCGGCCGAACCACAGGCGGCTGAGCACGGCCAGCAGCAGCACCGCGCACACGGTCAGCGCGGCCAGCGCCGTCGCGGACGGAGCGCCGCGCACCGGCAGTCCGCTCTCCGGCTCGACGCCGTACAGCAGGCTCATGCCGCGCAGCGCGGCGCCCGCCGCGCCCGCCAGCAGTACCAATATCAGATAGATCCAATTGCGTTTCATGTTGGGATTCCTCCGGAACGGAAAACAGCGCTGTTTTCCCCAGTTTCGCTGTCCGGCGCGGCTCACAAAAGCGGGCGGCAGCGCCTCCCGCGCTGCCGCCCTGCCTTGCCAGGACATGTATCGGTTATTATGCGTTGCGTCCGCAGCATTTTTTGTATTTCTTGCCGCTGCCACACGGGCAGGGATCGTTGCGCCCCGGCTTTTTGACCGCCTTCTGCGGCGTCTTTTTCACCGTCTGATCCCCGGAGGTCGCGGTCTCCTCCGCGACCTTCTCGCGCTTCGGCTGCTCATGCACGCGCACGCGCACGGTGTACATCATGCGGACGGTGTCCTCGCGGATCATCGCGATCATCTCGTCGTACATCTCCGAGCCCTCGCGCTTGTATTCCACCACCGGGTCGCGCTGCGCGTAGGCGCGCAGGCGGATGCCGTTGCGCAGCTCGGTCATCGCGTCGATGTGATCCATCCACTTCTCGTCCACGTTGCGCAGCAGCACGACGCGCTCCAGCTCGCGCATGATGTTGGGCGTCAGCTCCTCCTCGCGCGCGGCATACGCCCGGTGTGCAAGGTCGCTGATCTCGTTGGTCAGCGACTGCGGCGTCAGGTCGTTCAGTTCCGCGTCGGTGTACGTCAGATCGTCCGGCGTCAGGAACTGGCCGAGGAAGTGGCGGCGGACGGCCTCCACGTCCTGCGGCTCCACATAGGATTTTTCACCCAGCACGCCGTGCACTACCGTCGCGATGACGCTGTCCACCATGCCGAGAATGGATTCGCTCAGGTCGCGGCCGTCGAGCACGTCCTGTCTCTGCTTGTAGATGACCTCGCGCTGCGTGTTGAGCACGTCGTCGTATTGCAGGACGTTTTTGCGGATGCCGAAGTTGCGCGATTCCACCTTCTTCTGCGCGCTTTCGATGGCGCCGGACAGCATCTTCTGGTCGATCGGCGTCTCGTCGTCCATGCCCATCTTGTCGAGCATGCCCATGACGCGCTCCGAGCCGAACAGGCGCATCAGATCGTCTTCCATGGAGATATAGAAATTGGACTCGCCGGGGTCGCCCTGACGGCCCGCGCGGCCGCGCAGCTGGTTGTCGATGCGGCGCGATTCGTGGCGCTCGGTGCCGAGAATGCACAGGCCGCCCGCCGCGCGCACGCGCGCAGCGTCCGCGTCCGTCTGCTGCTTGAACGTCTCGTAATGGCGCCGGAATTCCTCTCTTGCGCGCAGAATCTCGGCGTCCTCGGTCTCCGCGTGGCCGTTGGCCTCCGCGATCAGCATCTCGTCAAAGCCCGCCTTGCGCAGCGCGTCGATCGCCATGAACTCCGGGTTGCCGCCCAGCACGATGTCGGTGCCGCGGCCGGCCATGTTGGTCGCAATCGTGACCGCGCCCAGGCGTCCCGCCTGCGCGACGATCTCCGCTTCCTTCTCGTGGAACTTCGCGTTGAGCACGTTGTGCGGGATGCCCTCGCGCCTGAGCATCTTGGACAGCAGCTCACTCTTGTCGATGGAGACCGTGCCCACCAGAATCGGCTGTCCCTTCTCGTGGCACGCCTTGATCTTGCGGATCGCCGCGCGGAACTTGCCCTGCTCGGTGCGGTAGACGCAGTCCGGGTTGTCGGCGCGGGCGATGGGCCGGTTGGTCGGGATCTCGATGACGTCCAGCTTATAGATTTCGCGGAATTCGTCCTCCTCGGTCAGCGCCGTGCCGGTCATGCCGGACAGCTTGCCGTACAGGCGGAAATAGTTCTGGAACGTGATGGTCGCGAGCGTCTTGCTCTCGCGCTGCACCTGCACGTGCTCCTTCGCCTCGATGGCCTGGTGCAGACCCTCGTTATAGCGGCGGCCGAACATCAGACGGCCGGTGAACTCATCGACGATGATGATCTCATTGTCGCGCACGACGTAGTCCACGTCGCGCTGCATGATGCCGTGCGCGCGGATCGCCTGATTGATGTGGTGCGCGAGCGTGGCGTTTTCCGGGTCGGCGAGGTTTTCGATGTGGAAATGCTGCTCCGCCTTTTTTTGTCCGATGGCGGACAGCACGGCGGTCTTCGCCTTCTCGTCGACGACGTAGTCCGCATTCAGCTGCGCGAGAATCGCCCGATCCTCGTCCGTCATCGGTCTGGCCTTGTCCGGATGGGCGCGGCGCTCCTCCTCCTCGCGGCGCAGGCGCTCGCCCTCCTGCTCCAGATCGAGCTTGTCGTCCGTCTCGCGGATGCGGTAGCACTTGAGGCGGCAGACGAAGTTTTCCGCCTGCTGGTACAGGTCGGTGGATTTCTCTCCGCGGCCGGAAATAATCAGCGGCGTGCGCGCCTCGTCGATCAGGATGGAGTCCACCTCGTCGACGATGGCAAACGGATGCCCGCGCTGCACCATGTTCTGCTTGTAGATCGCCATGTTGTCGCGCAAATAGTCGAAGCCGAATTCGTTGTTCGTGCCGTAGGTGATGTCCGCCTCGTACATCGCCTTGCGCAGGTTCGGCGGGATGTCGTGGATGACCAGGCCGACCTTCATGCCGAGAAAGCGGTAGACCTTACCCATCCACTCGCTGTCGCGCTTGGCCAGATAGTCGTTGACCGTGACGATGTGCACGCCGTTGCCCGCAATCGCGTTCAGGTACGCGGGCAGCGTCGCCACGAGCGTCTTGCCTTCGCCGGTCTTCATCTCCGCGATACGCCCCTGATGCAGGACGATGCCGCCGATGATCTGCACGCGGTAATGGCGCATGCCCAGCACGCGCCCGGCCGCCTCGCGCATGGTGGCAAACGCCTCCGGCAGCAGGTCGTCCAGCGTCTCGCCGTTCTGGTAGCGCTGCCGGAATTCGTCCGTCTTGGCGCGCAGCTGCGCGTTGGTCAGCGCGCGGTACTGCTCCTCGAGCGCGTCCACCTTATCTGCAATCGGTCTGATCCGTTTGAGCTCATGGTCACTGTGCGTGCCGAAAAGTTTTTCTAAAAAACGAGCCATTCGCAAAAATTCCTCTCCAGGCGCCTGCGGAGCGCCGGCGTTGCCGCCCGCCGCTCCCGCGCCAATAATTTGCCGCAAAACGCCGCCCCCGGGCGTTTCGCTGGTCTTTCACTCTGCATTATAACACAAAACAGTTTGGAGAAAAA
>DXIG01000048.1 GCA_019112985.1 Candidatus Butyricicoccus stercorigallinarum
CTGCGGCTGTATTTCGCTGTTTACAGCTGTTCACATTGCGCCAGCCAGAGCGCGCTGACCGCGTCGGACGGCATGCGCCAATCGCCGCGCGGCGACAGCGTGACCGTGCCGACCTTCGGGCCGTCCGGCAGGCAGGAGCGCTTGAACTGCTGGATGAAAAACCGGCGCACGAACGTGGTCAGCCACTTCTTGATCGTGGCGTCGTCGTACTCCCCCGCGAATGCCCGCCGCGCCAGGCGGAAAATCTTTTTCGGCTCCATGCCGAAGCGCAGCAGGTAGTACAGGAAGAAATCGTGCAGCTCATAGGGGCCGACCAGCTCCTCGGTCTTTTGCGAGATCTCGCCGTCCTTGGGCGGCAGCAGCTCGGGGGAAACCGGCGTGGCGAGCACATCGCGCAGCACGCGCCCGATTTCGCCGCCCGCGCGCTCCGCCTCGTAGGCGGTCAGATGGCGCACCAGCGTCTTGGGGATCGAGCTGTTGACGCCGTACATCGACATGTGGTCGCCGTTGTACGTCGCCCAGCCGAGCGCCAGCTCGGACAGGTCGCCCGTGCCGATGACCATGCCGCCCGTCTTGTTGGCCAGATCCATGAGCACCTGCGTGCGCTCGCGCGCCTGTCCGTTTTCAAACGTCACGCTGTGGTCGTCCATATCGTGGCCGATGTCGGCGAAATGCTGCGTGACCGACGCGCCGATCTCGATCGTCCGGCAGGTCGTGCCGTAGGCCGCCGCCAGCGTCAGCGCGTTGTTTTTCGTGCGGCTGGTCGTGCCGAAGCACGGCATGGTCACCGCGAGGATGTCGCGGCGGTCGCGGCCGAGCAGGTCGAACGCATGCACCGTGACGATGAGCGCCAGCGCGGAATCCAGGCCGCCGGACAGGCCGACGACGGCGGTTTTGGCGTGCGCATGGCGCGCGCGCGTCGCCAGTCCGGTCGCCTGTAACGTCAGAATCTCCTCACAGCGCGCGGCCAGGTCGCCCCGGTCGGCGGGCACGAACGGCGTGCGCGCGACAGGCCGCGTCAGTTCGGTCTCGCGCAGCGCCATGTCGAACCACACGCGGTTGGCGCGCCCCGCGCGGAACGTGTTCTGGCGGCGGCGCTCGTACGTCAGACGTGTCACATCGATCTGCGAGATGGTCAGACCGGTGGAAAAGCGCGGCGACTGCGCGAGCAGCGTGCCGTTTTCCGCGATGAGGTTGTGCCCGGCGAACACCAGGTCGGTGGACGATTCGCCCTGCCCGGCGTCGCAGTACACATAGCCGCACAGCCCGCGCCCCGACTGCATGCAAACCAGATTGCGGCGGTAGGACGCCTTGCCGATGATCTCATCGGAGGCGGACAGGTTGAACAGGATGGTCGCGCCCGCGCGCGCCAGATCGCTGGACGGCGGGTTGGGCACCCAGAGATCCTCGCAGATCTCCGCCGAAACCGCGAAGTCGGGCAGCGACTCGCAGCAGAAAATCTGATTGGGGTCGATGCAGAACGCCTGTCCGTCCCATTCGAGATAGATTTCGGTCTCGCCGTCCGCCTCGGTGAAGTGGCGCAGCTCGTAAAACTCCGTGTAGTTGGGGATGTTGCGCTTGGGGATCATGCCCAGAATGCTGCCCTTGTGCAGAAACGCCGCGCAGTTGTACAGCGTGCCGCCCACGCGCACCGGCAGGCCGACAACGATCAGCATGTCCATGTCCGACGTCTCCCGCGCGATGCGCAGCAGCTGCTGCTTTGCGCCGTCGAGCAGCAGATTGTGTAAAAACAGGTCGGAGCAGGTGTAGCCGGTCAGGCACAGCTCCGGAAAGCAGACCGCCTGCACGCCCCGCTCATTGGCCTCGCGGCACAGCGCGAGGATGTTGTCCGCGTTGAATGCGCAGTCCGCCACATGGATTTCCGGCGTGGCTGCCGCAACTTGAATCAATCCGTCTTTCATGATAGTCAGCACCTCAGGGTTTTGTGATTCTCTTATTATACCCCAGACGTGCGCGATTGAAAATATCCAATTCTGCGAAATCGCGGGCGGCCGTCAGACGTACAGCACCTCCACCTCGCCCGTAATCTCAGCGTGCACCTGCACGAGCCGCGCGGTGCGCCGCGTGCCCGTGCGCGGGTCGCGGTCGATGAGCACCTCGCTCTCCCCCGGCGCGATGCGCACATTGCACAGCTCGTCATATTCCCCGAGCGCGACATAGATATCGCCCGGCGTGAAGTTCTTCACCCGCCATTTCAGCCCGCTGAGCTGCATACAAAATTCCGTCACCTGTCCTGCCGGACAGACGCGCCGCTTGCAAAAAATCATGGTATCACCTCTGAGTAAAATAAAGGGTTGACTATACTATTTGCAATAATACCCGCCGCGCGCGCGTTGTCCAGGTGCAGGAATTTCCGCGCTGTGCAAAAAAAGACCCGCCGCATGGCTGGCATGGGCGGGCCGCCTGTTCAGTTCTCGTCCGCGGCTTCGGACGAATCTCCGCCGTCGTCGGATTCGCTCTCCGGCTCCGGCATGTCCGGCGGGGTGTTTTCGTTCACCTCAAAGTGCACCGGACGGGTGCTGTTGGTGACGGGCAGCATCTCGATGCCCTTTTCCTTCAGCTTGTCGATGATGCCGGACAGCGCCTGCGCGGTCTTGTCCTTGCCGTAGGCGTCGTGCATCAGCAGAAAGACGTCGTTGCGCGAGCTGGCGCTCACCTCGCTGACCGCACAGCGGATCATCTCCTCCACCGTGTAGTCGCCTTCCTCCGCGTCGTGCGCATAGGCGTTCCAGTCGTAGTACTCGAAGCCGCGCCGCGTCATCTCGCCCACAATGGCGTCATAGGTGCCGTGGCGCTCCATCACGACGTTGTTGCTGCCGCCGGGGAAGCGGAAGCCCTGCACGCGGTAGCCGGTCAGCTCGTAAATTTTGTCATACGCCGCGGCGAAGTCCTTCAGATAGCCCTCCACCGAGGGGTACAGATCGCCGTAAACGTGGTTGTCCGCGTGGATGCCCAGCGTGTGTCCCTCGTCGACGATGCGCTGGACGAGCGCCTCGTTGCCGTCGATCTCGCTGGTGACGAGGAAGAAGGTCGCCTTGACGCCCTTTTCCGCGAGCACATCGAGAATTTTGGCCGTGTTGTTGGACGACGGGCCGTCGTCAAACGTCAGGTAGCACACCTTTTCCTCGCTCATCTCGTTCGGCTCGTCCACCGCGCCGGCGTACAGGCCGGGGTATTCGCGCGCATAGGCGGGCAGCGAGGTGTCGTCCTTGATCGCGCGGTACTGCGCGCTCTCCTGCTGGCTCGCGGGCAGATCGTCCTGCTGTGTCTGCGCGTCTGTCGGGGCGCCGGAACCGGCGTCCGGCGTCTGGCCGTCTCCGCGCAGCGCGCGCACCGCCGAAACCACGCCGACCACCAGCACCAGCAGCACGACGACCACGGTGCCCAGGCGCATCAGCTGCCGCCGGCGGCGCGCGGCGCGCTTCTGACTGGCCTTGGCGGACGGTTTCCGCGCGGGCTTTTTGTTGAGGTGCACCGTCGCGGCGGGCTGCGCCGCGTGGCGGCGTCTGGACTGCTCCTCCAGCAGCGCCTCGCGCTGCCGCTGCTCGTCCTCGGCCTGTGCGTCCGGCTGTTCCGCCGGTTTGTCATCCGACGACTCCGGTGCATCTTCTGCCGGCGCGCCCGCCGGTTCCTCATCCGACGGCGCAGCATCTTCTGCCGGCGCGCCCGCCGGTTCGCCGTCCGACGGCGCGGTATCTTCTACCTGCGCGCCCGCCGGTTCGCCGTCCGACGGCGCGGCGTCTTCTTCCCGTGCGCTCACCGGTTCGCCGTCCGACGGCGCGGCATTCTCTGCCTGTGCGCTCACCGGTTCGCTGTCCGACGGCGGCGCCGGTTCGGTCTCCGGCGGCTCCTGCGCCTTGATCTGCGCGAGCACACGCTGCAATTCATCCAGATTCTCCTGCGCCTGCCGGCGCTTGTCCCGGTTTTCCGGTTCCAATTCACGACTCATACGCGATACAAACTCCTTTCTGTCGATATATCTGTATCAGAACAGACACATCTCCATCTTCTTCTCCTCAATCCGTCTAACCGATGTCTATTATAGACAAGTTTCTCGTAAAAAACAATCAATTTCGACAAATTTTCTGGCTTTTTCTGTTTTTCTCCGCAGGTCAGGTGCGGGATGCGGCGCACGCGATTTTACCTTTACAAACACAAAATCACATGATACCATAGCAATATTGAAACATCGGTTGTCTTTTTTGTATTTTTATGCCGATGCTATACTATTTGTATTGAAAGGCGGTTCCCATTATGTCTATCACCAACGAATCCCTGCTGGCATTGGAGCAGGAACTCACATTTTCCTCGTTTTCCCGCGCGGACGCGCTGCGCCTGGGCGAGCTGATCAACGAGGAGTCCGCGCGCTATCCCGCGCCGGTCGCGACGGAAATCGTGCTCAACGGGCTGGTCGTCTACCGCTATTTCCAGGACGGCGCGCTGCCGGACAGCGAGCTGTGGCTGGAGCGCAAGCGCAACGTCGTCGAGCTGATGCACATGATCTCGCTGCGCTTCGGCTGCTGGCTGGAAGAGAACGGCGAGACGCTCGAGAGCCGCAAGTTAGAGCCGGACGACTACGCGCCGGGCGGCGGCGGCATGCCGATCGTGCTGCGCGGCACGGGCGTGGTCGGCTCGGTCTGCGTGTCCGGCGAGCCGGATCATCTGGACGACCACGCGATTGTCACGGCAGCCATGAAGCGCCTGCTGGCGGAAAAGCAGGGCTGAGGCGGGTGAATCACATGAAACGACGCTTTTTGTTCGCCGCACTCGCGTGCGCGGTGCTCGGCGCGCTGCTGTGCGGCTGCGTGCCCGCCGCGCCCACGGCCGGCGAGACCGAGGACATCACGCCCACCATGCCGGTGACCGGCAGCTGGCACTCCCCCGCCGGTTCCACGCTCGACTTTAACGAGGACGGCACCTATGTCGACCACACCAAAAAGAACCGCACCGGCAGCTACGTCTACCGCGCGGAAAACAGCGACTTCAACCTCGCCCAGATCTTTGACGCCATCGAATACGTCCTGTGCACGGACGACGACGGCGACGAGACGATCACGGGCGCGATTTTGCAGGACGTCATGATCGTCTATTCCGCCAAAGACCACGCCGAGCTGTACTATGTGCGCGACGGCCGGCCGGAGGTGGACGTGAGCGCCCTGCTGGGCGAATGGATCGACGTCTACGACGCGGCGTCCACGATCACCCTCTCGGACGACGGCACGATGCTCGCCTTCGACCAGACCTCCGAATACACCGTGGCGCAGACCGACTGCGGCACCTGTATCACGGTGAAAAACGAAGGCGGCGAGACCAGCTACGCCGTCGCGACCTATGAGGACTACCTGTTCCTGCTCTCCTGCGACGCGCAGAGCATGTACCTGCTCGCGCGGGAATCCGCGGCGCAGTCCTGAGCCCTCCCAACATTCCAGAAAACGCCTGCGTTTTTCGATCTCTTTTGCCGCCCGCAGGCGGCAGTCAAATCTGTTTTTTCCGGCGACAGGCGCGTCGGAAAAAACACCGCTCAGCCCGCAAACGTGCGCGCCGTGCGCGTGCGCTGCCGCGGGCTGCCATTTCTCGCCAAAATGCCTGCATTTTGGCGAAGCGTGTCGACACGCAGAGGCCTCCTTGTTGTCAGGGAGGTCTTTTTTTGTCCGTTTTGTCTCAACCGCCGCGCGGCGCGCATAGGATAAGGATATTCCCGGAAAGGAGCGGATGCTTTCATGTCAACCGGCACCCTGATTGTACAGACGCGCGCGGCGCGCGGCGCGCTTCCCGTCGCGGGAGCGGCGATCACCGTCTATTGCCCCGACACCGGCGGCGTCCCGCAGCCCTGCGTCTCGGAGCGCACCGGCCTGAGCGGCGCGACCGTACCCATCCGGCTGAGCGCCTCCTCGCTGGCGGGAACGTCCCCGGAGGCGGTGCCGCCGTTCGCCGCCTACCGCGTCGACATCGACCATCCCGACTACCGCCCGATGACCGTGCGCGGCGTGGCAATTTTCTCCGACCTGACCACCACCCTGCCGGTTCTGCTGACGCCGCCGCTCACGGTCGGGGAGCAGAGCGAGCGCATCGTCGTCGACAGCGCGGAGACCGGCCCGACCGGATCGGGGGTGCGCTGATGCCCGAATATCCCTACATTCCGGAGACCATCACGGTGCACCTCGGGCGGCCGGACGAGGCCGCGCCCAACGTCACGCTGCCGTTTCTGGAGTACATCCAGAACGTCGCGTCGAGCGAGCTGTACCCGACCTGGCCGGAAAACGCCCTGCGCGCCAACATCTACGCGCAGGTCTCGTTTGCGCTCAACCGCATCTACACCGAATGGTACCGCGCGCGCGGCTACGATTTCGACATCACCAACTCCACCGCCTTCGACCAGGCGTTTGTCAACAACCGCGACATCTTCGACAACGTCGCGGCGCTCGTCAGCCAGCAGTTCGACCAGTATCTGGCGCGCCCCGGCTTCATCCAGCCGCTGTTCGCCTCCTATTGCGACGGCAGGCGCGTGCAGTGCGACGGGCTGAGCCAGTGGGGCACGGTCGCGCTCGCGCAGCAGGGATTGACGCCCTACCAGATTCTGACCTATTACTACGGCGACGAGCTGGATATCCGCACCGCGCCCATCCGCCCGCTGACGCAGTCCTACCCCGGCCGCCCGCTGCGGCTGGGCGACGTCGAGGTGTCCGTCGAGATCCTCCAGCAGCGCCTCAACCGCATCGCCAACAACTACCCCGCCATCCCGAAAATCTACCCGGTCAACGGCGTGTTCACGCTGCAAACCGAGGAGGCGGTCAAAGCCTTCCAGCGCATTTTCAACCTCGCGCCGGACGGCGTGGCCGGCCCCGCGACCTGGTACCAGATCACCTCGGTGTACAACGCCGTGCGGCAGCTGGCCGAGCTGAACGCCGAGGGCGTCACCTTACAGGACATCTCGCGCAAGCTGCCGTACACGCTGCGCGCGGGCACGCGCGGCGACGCCGTGCGCCTGCTGCAATTTCTGCTGTCCGTAGTCCGCCTGTACAACGAGCAGGGCGGCCTGCTCGCCATCGACGGCATCTTCGGCCCGGAGACGCGCGCGGCCGTCGTCGCCTTCCAGACCGACGCCGGGCTGACGCCGGACGGCGTCGTGGGCAACGCCACCTGGTCGGCGCTGCTCGACGCCTACACGGCGATCGAGCGCATCCAGCCCACCGGCGACGGCTTCGTCGTGCTGCCGCCCACCCAGACGCTGGTGCTCGGTTCGCGCTCGGAGGATGTCTCTCTGCTGCAGGGCTGGCTCAACCGCATCGCGGAGGAGTATCCACAGATCACGCCGGTGCCGCAGACCGGCTATTTCGGCGAGGGCACGCGCGCGGCGGTGCTCGCCTTTCAGCAGCTGTTCGGTCTGCCGGTGACCGGCAACGTCAGCCCGCTGGTCTTCTATTATATCCAGCTCACCGCCGGGCAGATCGGGCAATCGTCATCCGGTTGAGAAACAAAAAAAACAGGCAGTACCGCGCGATACTGCCTGTTTCTCTCTGTATTGCGTTTTATTTTCCGATGACGTCGGCGCCCATGAAGCCGCGCAGCGCCTCCGGAATCGTGACCGATCCGTCCGCGTTCTGGTAGTTTTCCAAAATGGCGGCGACGGTGCGGCCGACCGCGACGCCCGAGCCGTTGAGCGTGTGCGCGTACTGCGGCTTGCCCTTCTCGTTGCGGCAGCGGATGTTCGCGCGGCGCGCCTGATAGTCGAGGAAGTTCGAGCAGGACGAGATCTCGACATAGCGGCCGTAGGACGGCATCCAGACCTCGATGTCATAGGTGCACGCCGAGCTGAAGCCGACGTCGCCGGTGCACAGCATGACCACGCGGTACGGCAGGCCGAGACCCTGCAGCACCAGCTCCGCCTCGTGGGTCAGGTTTTCCAGCTGGTTCCACGAATCCTCCGGCGCGGTGAAGTTGACCAGCTCGACCTTGTTGAACTGGTGCTGGCGGATCAGGCCGCGCGCGTCGCGTCCCGCCGCGCCCGCCTCGCCGCGGAAGCAGGCGGAATAGGCCGCATAGCGCACCGGCAGCTGCTCCGCCGGGATGATGTCGTCGCGGTACATGTTGGTCACCGGCACCTCGGCGGTCGGGATGAGGTACTGATCGGTGTTCTCCAGATGGTACATGTCCTCGGCGAACTTGGGCAGCTGACCCGTGCCCGTCATCGAATCCGCGTTGGCGATAAACGGCGGCAGAATTTCGGTGTAGCCGTTTTCCGTGTGCGTGTTGAGGAAATAGTTGATGACCGCGCGCTCCAGGCGTGCGCCCATGCCCTTGTAGAAGTGGAAGCGGCTGCCTGTGACCTTGGCCGCGGTCTCCGGGTCAAGAATGCCGAGCGCCTTGCCGATGTCCCAGTGCGCCTTCGGCTCAAAGTCGAACGCGCGCGGCTCGCTCCAGCGGCGCACCTCCGGGTTGCAGGTGTCGTCCGCGCCCTCCGGCACGCGCCCGTCCGGCACGTTCGGGATGGTCAGCAGCGTCTCGCGCAGCTGCTCCTCCACGGCGGTGCGCTGTGTGTCCAGCTCCTTGACGCCCTGGCTCAGCTGCTTCATCTCCGCCAGCACGGCCGAGACGTCCTCCCCCGCCTTCTTCAGTTTGGGAATGGACTTGGACACTTTATTCTGCTCCGCCTTCATCGATTCCACCTTGCCGATGATGTCGCGGCGCTGCTGATCGAGCGACAGAACCGCGTCGATCTCCTCGTCATAGCTCTTGCCGCGCATCGCAAGGCGCGTCTTGCACAGCTCGGTGTTTTCACGGATAAATTTTACATCTAACACGTTTCATGTTCCTTTCTATCAAATCGGCAGCGCGCGCGGCGCTCCGACGGAATTTGACTGCTTGTTACACGCCCAGATCCGCGCAGATCGCGGCGTATTCCGCCGCCGCCTCGCCGGACAGCGGCTCCTGCGACGCATCGACGAGCACGGCGCGCGTGTACGCCGCATCCATCTGCGCGATGATCGCGGCCGCCGCCTCCTCGTCCGACTGCTGCCAGGCGCGCTCCAGCTGCCACAGGCTGTTCAGCGCGTCGATCGACTGCTGCTGCTGTTCGACCGTCCCGTTCAGCTCATCGGTCTGCTCCTGCAGGGCGTCGATGGTCGCCTGCAGCTGATCCGCCCGCGCCTTGGCGCCGGCGGCGGCGTCCGTCTGCTCGGTCAGCTGCGCGCCCAGCGTCTCCAGCTTCTGGTTGGCGTGCGCCTGCATGACATAGCTGAGCAGGATGAGCGCCAGCGCCACGCAGAACAGGCCGATGATGTAGAAGACAAACACCTTCCGGCTCTTCTGCCTGCTGCGGTCGATGGACACCGCCTCCTCGTATATGGTTACATCGTCCTCCACCCGGTTCGGCTCGGACGCCGGTCTGTTTTTCTGTTCACTCATTGGCAATCCTCCGTCACAGGATCACGGCCGCCAGCGCGCTGACCAGCCGCTCCAGATCGTCGTCGCCGTAATATTCCAGCGCAATCCGTCCTTTGTTCTTCTTGTTCTCGATATGCACGCGCCGCCCGAGCACGCCCTCCAACTTCTGCTGCAGCTCGGCGTAGTAGTCCGGCTGAAATTCCTGCGGCGCAGGCACGTCCGCCTCCGCCGCGGGCTGGTTCAGCTTTTTGACGTACTGCTCCGCCTGCCGCACGGACATACCGGTGTCCGCCATCGTCTGCGCCGCGGCGGTGCGCTTGCTCTCGTCCTGCACGGCGAGCACGGCGCGCGCGTGTCCGCTCGACAGCCGGCCGTCGATGACCATGCTGCGCACCTCGTCGCTGAGCGACAGCAGGCGCAGGCTGTTGGCGACCGCGGAGCGCGAGCGCCCGACGCGCTCGGCCACCGTATCCTGCTTGAGCCCAAACTGGTCGATGAGCGCGCGGTAGCCCTCCGCCTCCTCCAGCGGGTTGAGATCCTCCCGCTGCAAATTTTCAATCAGCGCCAGCTCCATCATCGTGCGCTCGTCGGCGTCGATGACCATGGCCGGGATCGTGTCCAGCCCGGCGCGGCGCGCGGCGCGCCAGCGGCGCTCCCCCGCGACAATCTGATAATAGCCGTTATCGCCCTGCCGGACGGTGATGGGCGCGAGCACGCCGTGCACGCGGATGCTGTTTTCCAGCTCTTGCAGCGAAGTCTCGTCAAACGCGCGGCGCGGCTGCGCGCGGTTCGGCTCGATGCGCCGCAGCGGAAGGTTGCGGAAGCCGTTTTTCGGCTTGACCGGCTCTCCGCCCGCCGGCGGCATCGCCGGGTCGAGGTTGTCCTCGCCGAACAGGGCGGAAAGTCCGCGCCCCAAACTCTTATTTGCCATGCGCCTCTTCCTCCTTACGCTTCGTTCCGGCGCAGAAACTCCTGCGCCAGCGCCAGATACGCCTCTGCCCCGCGGCAGTAACGGTCATACGATGTGATCGGCTCGCCGTGACTCGGCGCCTCGGACAGGCGCACGTTGCGCGGCACGACGGTCGCGAACACCTTTTTGCCAAAATGGCGCTTGACCTCCTCGACCACCTGAATGGACAGGTTGGTGCGCCCGTCGAACATCGTCAGCAGCACGCCCTCCATCTTGATGCCCGGATTGAGCGCGCGCTGCACGGCGCGCACGGTGGTCATCAACTGGGTCAGTCCCTCCAGCGCGTAGTATTCGCATTGCAGCGGGACGAGGAACGAGTCCGCAGCGCACAGCGCGTTGAGCGTCAGCAGGCCGAGCGACGGCGGGCAGTCGATGAACAGGTAGTCGTAATCCTCGCGGATCTGGTCGAGCACCATCTTCAGGCGGTATTCGCGGCGGTCCAGCTCGATCAGGTCGATTTCCGCGCCGGCGAGATTGACATTTGCGCCGATGACATCCAGCCATCTGGTCTGGATGATGCCCTGCTCCACCGGAGCGTCGCAAATGGTGAGTTCATACACGCTGGTTTTCAGCGAACGGGGATCGATACCAAACCCGGAAGTCGCATTGCCCTGCGGATCGAAATCGCACACGAGAATCTTTTTTCCCTGCTCCGCGAGCGAAGCGGCAAGATTGACGGCCGTCGTGGTCTTGCCGACGCCGCCCTTTTGATTGGCAAACGCAATGATTTTTCCCATACGTGGTTTTCCTTTCCGGATAACAGAACTGCGAAGCGGGCGCGCGCGGCGCCCGGCCATTTCGCCCCTCTATTATAGCACGATGTTTCACGTGAAACAACCGGGCACAGCGGGGAATTTGTGTCCGTCTGCGGATGTTTCACGTGAAACACGGCAACCTGTCCCGCCCGCGCACGGCGCATGTGCGGCGACAAGCAGAGAAACCCCGATATCCCCATGCATCCCGCGCGCGGCGCATGTTTCACGTGAAACAATAGATTTTCCATTTATTCCCATAACAACTCCCGCCCATGTTTCACGTGAAACACAGGCGGGAGGAAGGCTCACAGCGGGTTGGCCGAGATCTTGCGGAACGGGCGCGGATACTGCCTGGGCGTCGGCCGGCTCTTGCGGATGAGCACCAGCCGGTGCGTGATGTCGGTGTGCGGGATCGTGTAGTCGATCAGGCGCGGCGCCTCGCCGCCGAGCGCGGCAATCGCCCGGCCGGCCGCCGCGATTTCCTCGTCGCTGCCCGTCCCCTTCATCGCGATGAACAGGCCGCCCGGCTTGACGAGCGGCAGCGACAGCTCCGCCAGCACGTTCAGCTGCGCGACCGCGCGCGAAACCGCAATGTCGTAGTGCTCGCGCCGCCGCGCGGCAAATTCCTCCGCGCGCGCGTGCACCGCCTCGATGCCGGTCAGCCCCATGCCGTCGATGCACGACTGCAAAAAGGTGATGCGCTTGCGCAGCGAATCGAGCAGCGTCAGCTTGCAGTCCGGGCACAGGATGTGCAGCGGCATGCCGGGAAAGCCCGCGCCGCAGCCGACGTCGACGACGGATTTTTGGGAAAATTCCGCGGCAGTGAGCAGGGAAGCGCTGTCCAACAGGTGCTTGGCCGCGATTTCGTCCGGGTCGGTGATGGCGGTCAGGTTCATCACCCGGTTGGTCTCCAGCATGCGCGCGACAAAGTCGTTCAGCTGCGCCAGCTGCGCGTCGGACGCGGTCAGCCCCATCTGTTGCAGACCGGTTTGCAGCAATTCATTCATGGTTGCGACTCTCCTTTTCCATCGCCTCGGTCACGATCATCAGCGCGGTGATGTCCGCCGGGCTGACGCCGGAAATGCGCGAGGCCTGTCCGAAATTGAGCGGGCGAATCTGCTGTAGCTTCTGCCGCGCCTCCAGCCGCAGGGAGGGAATCGCGCTGTAGTCGATGTCCGGCGGCAGCGGACGCCCCTCCAGCCGGCGGAACTGCTCGACGTCGTGCAGCTGACGGCGGATGTAGCCCTCGTACTTGATGCGGATCTCCACCTGCTCGCGGATGACGTCGGGCAGGGCGGGACGCGCCGGGTCGAACGGCGCCAGCACGTCATACCCCAGCTCGGGGCGGCGGATGAGGTCGGCCAGCTTGCAGCCCGACTTGAGCGGCGTGCTGCGGTGCGCCTGCAAAAACGCCTGCAAGTCGTCAGACGGCGACAGGTTGACCGCGCACACGCGGTCGATCTCGCGCTGCACGCGCGCGTATTTCTCGCGCACCGACGCCAGGCGGGCGGGCGGGTTCAGGCCGACGCGCGCGCCGATTTCCACCAGGCGCTCGTCCGCGTTGTCCTGCCGCAAAATCAGCCGGTATTCGCTGCGCGACGTCATCATACGATACGGCTCGTTGGTGCCGCGCGTCACCAGATCGTCCACCAGCGTGCCGATGTAGCCGTCCGCGCGGTCGAGGATCATCGGCGGCTCGCCCTTGAGCTTGCGCGCGGCGTTGATGCCCGCGACCAGCCCCTGCGCCGCCGCCTCCTCGTAGCCGGACGAGCCGTTGAACTGCCCCGCGCCGTACAGGCCGGCGATTTTCTTGGTCTCCAGCGTCGGCTTGAGCTCCAGCGGGTCGATGCAGTCGTATTCGATCGCGTAGGCCGGACGCATGACCTCCGCGTGCTCCAGCCCGCGGATCGTGCGGATCATCTCGAGCTGCACGTCCTCCGGCAGGGAGGAGGAGAAGCCCTGGATGTACATCTCCTCGGTGTCCAGCCCCATCGGCTCGATGAACAGCTGATGGCGCGGCTTGTCGGCAAAGCGCACAACCTTGTCCTCGATGGACGGGCAGTAGCGCGGCCCGATGCCCTCCACCTTGCCGGAATAGAGCGGCGAGCGGTCGAGGTTGCGCCGGATGACCGCGTGCGTCTCCGCGTTGGTATACGTCAGATGGCACACCGCGCGGTTTTCCGGCGCGCGTTCGGTCTCAAACGAAAACGGGATGCAGTTTTTCTCGCCCTCCTGCACCTCCAGACCGCTGAAATCGATGCTGCGGCGGTTGACGCGCGGCGGCGTGCCCGTCTTGAAGCGCATCAGCCTGAGCCCCATCGCGCGCAGGCTGTCGGTCAGGCCGAGCGCGGCGAACATGCCGTCCGGGCCGCCGTCGTAAAACATGTCGCCGATGATGATGCGCCCCTGCAAATAGGTGCCGGTCGCGCAGATCACCGCGCGCGCGCTGTAGTGCGCGCCCGTGCGCGTGGTCACGCCGGTGACCGCGCCGTTCTCGTGCGTAATGTCGACGATCTCCGCCTGCTTGAGCATCAGGTTCGGCTGGCGCTCGAGCACATGCTTCATGTACTGGCGGTAGGCGGAGCGGTCCGCCTGCGCGCGCAGCGAGTGCACCGCCGGACCCTTGCCGCGGTTGAGCAGGCGGTACTGGATGCAGGCCGCGTCCGCCGCGCGCGCCATTTCGCCGCCCAGCGCGTCGATCTCGCGCACCAGATGCCCCTTGGCCGTGCCCCCGATGGCCGGGTTGCACGGCATGTTGCCGACCGCGTCCAAATTGATGGAGAACACCACCGTCTGTAAGCCCAGCCGCGCGCAGGCGAGCGCCGCTTCGATGCCCGCATGTCCCGCGCCGATCACGGCGACGTCAAAGCTCCCCGCTTGAAATGCCATTGCAGCACCCTCCTTCTTGTTTAACTCTTTGTATTTTTATCATTCTATTTTACTAATTACAATCATTCCAGCGCCCGCGCAGCGGCGCAGCGCCCAAACAACCGTCCCCGGCGCGGCGCGCCGGACGGGCGCGGTTATCCACAGCTGTGGAAAACACTGTGGACAACATTCGTCCATTTTGCCCAAAATCCCTGTCCATTTTTTGGCGAATCGCCCAGAGAGGCGCGGCGCGGCGGCGGTGCAGACTGTTGATAACTCTGTGTAAAATGTGCAAAACCCATAACCATGCGAAAAGGGGAGACCTGTATATTTCGGTCAAAAAGTTCGGAAAAAACGCCATTCCAGACAGATTTCTCCGTCCGGAATGGCGACAGGTTCGGTTATTTTCCCACGCAGAATTTGTCAAAGATGGTCGCGACGATGTCGTCGCGCACCGCCTGCCCGGTGATCTCGCCGAGCGCGGCGATAGCGCCCTCGGCGTCCATCACGACGGCGTCCGGCGTCATGCCGGCCTGCGCCGCGCCAAACGCCGCTTCGCAGCGCTCCGCCGCGCGCACCAGCGCCGCCGCCTGGCGGGCGTTGGTGATGATGCTGCCGTCGAACGACATGCCGTTCATGCCGGCGACCTGCGGGATCAGGTCGTACAGCTCCTGGAGTCCGTCGCCGTTTTTGGCGCTGACCGCGATGACGTGCTCGAAATGCCGGCGGATCGTGGCGACATCGAGCGCGGACGGCAGGTCGCTCTTGTTGAGCACCGCGATTGTGCGCTTGCCGTGCGTGCGGGCGATGACCATCAGGTCGTCGTCCGAGATGTCATCGCTCGAATCGAACACCGCCAGAATGAGGGCGGACGCCTGCGCCTGCTTCATCGCGCGGTCGATGCCGATTTTCTCCACCGGGTCCTGCGTATCGCGCAGGCCGGCCGTGTCGAACAGGTGCAGCACAACCGCGCCGATGCGGATGGTCTCCTCGATCACGTCGCGCGTCGTGCCGGGCACGCTGGTGACAATCGCGCGGTCGAAGCCCGCCAGCGCGTTGAGCAGCGACGATTTTCCGGCGTTCGGCCGCCCCAAAATCGCGCACGGGATGCCCTCGCGCAGGATGCGCCCGCGCTCGTAGGTCTCCGCGAGATCGTACAGCGCGCGCGTGGCGCCGTCCAAAATCTCGCACGCGCGGTCAAACAGGTTGGAGTCGATCTCCTCGTCGGGGTAGTCGACCACGGCGAGAAACTCCGCGACCAGCTCGACCAGGCACTGCCGGATGTCGCGCACGCGCGAGCCGACGGCGCCGTTTAACTGCGCCGCCGCGTTTTCCGCCGCCTGCGCCGTCGCCGCCGTCACGAGATCGTGAACGGCCTCCGCGCCGGACAGATCCATCTTGCCCGCCAGAAAGGCGCGCTGCGTGAACTCGCCCGGCTCCGCCTGGCGCGCGCCGCCCGCGAACAGGGCGGCCAGCGTCTCGGAAAGCACGGCGGGGGAGCCATGGCACTGAATTTCCGCCATGTCCTCGCCGGTATACGAGCCGGGCGCGTGCATCACGCAGCACAGGCAGTGGTCAATGACGCTGCCGTCGCGCGCGTGCAGCGCGCCGTAGGTGAGCAGGCGGCTGGGGCGCGCGGACAGCGCGCCGCCGCCCTGCGGGGTAAAAATCCGATCTACAATCGCAAGGGTTTGAGGTCCGGACACGCGGATGATGCCGATCGGTCCGGCAGCAGGCCCTGTCGCGATTGCGGCAATGGTCGTGCTCATATCATACCTCATTTCCGTTCCGGATATGTACCGGAGTTACTCCGCAGAATGCGGTCTGCGTTCGCGCGGCGCGCGGCGATAGCCGCCGCTGCGCGGCGCTCTGGCGCCGCGCTCGAGCGCAACGACGACGCGGCGGTTCGGCTCCGTGCCGGTGGAATAGGTGGTCACGCCCTTGTAATCCTGAAGCGTCGAATGGATAATGCGGCGCTCGTAGGGATTCATCGGCTCCAGCGTCATATTCTTGCGGTATTTGAGCACCTTGCCCGCCATTTTGCGCGCCAGGCGCTGCAGGGACTCCTCGCGCTTGGCGCGGTAGCCCTCGGTATCGATGGCGATGCGGATGTGCTCCTCCTTGCCGCGGTTGATGGTCAGGGAGGTGAGGTACTGAATCGCGTCGAGCGTGTCGCCGCGGCGGCCGATGACCGCGCCCATGTCCTCTCCGCGGATGTCAAGGATGATCTGTCCGTCCTCGCCCTCCATCGGGAACGCCTCGCCGTTGATGCCCATGCGGGACAGCAGGCCGTCGACAAACGCCTTGGCCTCGCTGGCCGGGGTGGCCTCCTCATAGGAGATGCGCACACGCGCCGGCGCGGCGCCGATGCCGAAAAATCCGGTCTTTCCCTTGTCCAGAACTTCTACGCTGACGCTGTCGCGGTCCATGCCCAGCTCATCCAGCGCCTGCTGAACAGCCTCTTCAATCGTGGAGGCCTGCTTTTCAATAAACTTTGTCATAAACTTCGCTTACTCCCGTTCTGATTATGATTCGTCGGTATCGACCTGTCGGCCGGCTCTGCGGGCGGCTTCCTTCTCCGCCTTGATCTGCGCGGCACGGGCAGCAGTTTCCTTTTCCTTCAGCCGTTTCTGCTCGGCCTGTCTGGCCTTGAGCTTCTTTTTGGAGACATTTTCCGACTTTGCGCCGAGATACTCGGTCTGCACGCCGTTTTTCTTTGCCTCCTCCTGCTCCGCGAGTCTGGCCTGATGCGCGGCCTCGCGGCGCTTGCGCTCCTTGGTCTCCTCGTCGTCCTCCGCCTTGTCGAACTTGACAATATACCAGGTGAGCACAAACTCCTGCACCAGCGAGAAGACGTTGTTGACAATCCAGTACAGACCCATGGACGCCGGCAGCGTGAACGCAATCCAGACAGACATGAGCGGCATCATGATGAGCATCGTCTTCATCGTGGAATTGAGCTGCGCACTGCCGTTCTGCGCGTTCGGGTTCTGCACCTTCTGCATCTTCTGCATGACCAGCGAGGACAGCAGCGCCGTCACGCCGGACAGAACCGGGACGAGCCACAGCAGGTTGAGCTCGGTAAACTGCGGAATGGCGGACAGGTCAATGCCGAGGAAATTAAAATCAATGCGGCAGAGGCCGTCCGAAGCGAACTGCGACACCGCATCCCAGTTGTCGTTGACATCCTTCGCGAGCTGAATCTGCGCGGTGAGCGAAGCGGTGTCGAACGTCTGTCCGAGCGCCTGCGCCACCTTCTCGATGGTGCTGTCCGCCAGACCCATCATGTAGGTCAGCGGCTCGCGCACCGCGTAATACAGCGCCATCATGATGGGCAGCGTCAGGAAGGTGAGCAGGCAGCTGCCCATCGGGTTGACGCCCTCGCGCTCGTACAGCTTCGAGATCTCCTCGTTCATCTTTTCGCGGTTCTGCGCGTAGCGCTTTTGCAGCGCGGCGGACTCCGCCTGCACCAGGTTCATCTTCTTCATGCTCTTCTTCTGCTTGTACATAAACGGCAGCAGAATGAGCTTGACGAGCAGCGTGAACAGGATCAGCGCGAGGCCGTAATTGCCGACCACCGAAAAGATTCCCATCAAAATCAGACCCAGCGGTCTAATCAGAACGATTCCAAAAAAATCTCCCATTTGATCCTCCAAATTGGGTAGTTCATTTTTCCGTCAGGGCACCGGATCATACGGATTGTGGTGCGAAAACGGATGGCAGCGCAGCAGTCGTTTCACTGCGAGCCAGCCCCCGCGGCGCGCGCCGTATTTTTCAATCGCCTCCATCGCATACGCGGAACAGGTCGGCGTGTAGCGGCAGCACTGCCTCGTATAGGGTGAAATTGCGGAACGGTAAAAACGAATGCAGGCAAGCATGACACGTTTCATCATGACGGTTTTCCTTCTTTCGTCCTCAGCCCCAACTGCCCCACGCAGCGCAAAAACGCGCGCTCCATGTGCGCATACGACGCTGTGACGGCGCGGCTGCGCGCGACGACCACCAGATCCGTGTTGGGGCGAATTTCGTGCTTGTGCAGGCGGTAAATTTCCCGAATGACGCGCTTGATCCGGTTGCGCTTGACCGCGCCGCCGAGTTTCACGCTCACCGTGATGCCCAGCCGCCCCGCGCCGTACCGGTTGTGCAGCGCATAGACCGCCAGGCAGTCGGAGGCCGCAGAACGCCCTCTGGTGTACAGCCTGCGAAAATCGCGGTTTTCCTTTAAGGTGTTTTTCATCGCCCGACTTCCTCTTTTGTTGTTCCGTACTGATCGGGACATGCCTGGTTCCGCCTGATGGTACGCGCACGCGCGGAACCGGGCTTTTTTTTCCGTCCCCCTCCGGCTCATCCTTTTCCTGCCGGAGCTGACAGCCGCCTATCTTTCCGGCGGACGGCCGTCCGAATTGTAATTACGCCGTTCTGTTATACTCTTGGGATACCTCCCGATATAACAGAAATGGACCGCCGAGCGGTCCATGATCTGTCTCTTTCCAACTCCCCGGCGCGCGGCCAGAGAGCAGCTGTCCGTCTGCGGCGCGCGGGCGCGCGTTGCTGCGCACAGTCCGCCGCCCTTTTGGGGCACGGCACGCGCCGGACAGCTTGTTTCGTCCACGTCTTTCCCGGAAAAGCAAAGCACCCATTCTTATCCTATCCCAACGATGGGATACAAACGGACAAACGAGGATTTCCCCAGCTCGTCCGCTGCGCGGGAGCGCGCCGAATGGTCTTCTTTTGCCTGCTTTTCTCTTCCGAAAAACAGAGCACCCCATTTCTTCCGCCATATCCCAAACTATGCGGGACACGGGCGGACAGACGGACCGCTTCGTCCGGCTGTTCCGCTGCGCGCGGGAGCGCGCCGAATGGGTTTTCTTTTGTCTACTTTTCTTTTCCCAAAAAAGAAAAGTAGATCAGTGGGTCAGGCGCTTGCGGCCGCGGGAACGACGACGCGCGAGAACCTTTCTGCCATTGGCCGTTGCCATTCTCTTGCGGAAGCCATGCACCTTGCTGCGCTGGCGCTTCTTCGGCTGATACGTTCTTAACATGTGTCTGCACCTCCATTTACAATCAAAGTCTCAAGCGTGCGTGTACGAAATACATTATAAGCAAACATTCGGGACATTGTCAATCATTATTTCCGCAAAAGCTGCGGTTTTTCCGGTCGTCTGCCGACATTTTCGCAGTTTTCCCTGTGGATGTTGTGGAAAACTCTGTGGACACGGTGGAAATTTGGTGGTATTATATAGATTGTATTGGTATCCGCACACGCCGGACACCCGTTCCAACCACTCTATCATCCCGATTCTCTGGAGGGGGATTGCCACAATATGAACACACCTGCCGACATCTGGAAGGTTCTGATGACGCTGCTGGAAAAACGGCTCCAGCCGGTGACCATCGACGCCTGGTTTGACGACCTGACCGCCGTCGAATTCAAAGACGACACGCTGCTTCTGCACACGCCGGACAAATTCAAAAAGGAAATCATCGACCAGCGCTACCTCTTAATCATCAAAGACGCGCTGCGCGACCTGTTTTCCGCCGATATCGACGTCATCATCACGACGGGCGAGACGCCCGCGCCGATCGCGAACAGCAGCTACTCAGAGGACGAATACACCTTCGAACAGTTCATCGTCGGTTCGTCCAACAAATTCGCGCACGCCGCCGCCACCGCCGTCGCCAATAACCCGGCCAAAAACTACAATCCACTGTTCATCTACGGCCAGTCCGGCCTGGGCAAAACACACCTGCTGTACGCCATCGCCTCCGTCGTGCGCCGCGACCACCCATCGTTCCGCATCGTCTACATCAAAGGCGAAGACTTCACCAACGAGCTCATCAACGCCATCGGCGAAGGCCAGGTCCAGGAATTCCGCGACAAATACCGCCTCGCCGACCTGTTCCTCGTGGACGACATCCAGTTCGTCGCAGGCAAGGACCGCACGCAGGAGGAATTTTTCCACACGTTCAACGCGCTGTACGAAGCCCATAAACAGATCGTCCTCACCTCCGACCGTCCGCCCAAGGAAATCCACACGCTGGAAGACCGCTTAAAGACCCGCTTTGAATGGGGCCTGCTGGCAGACATCCAGCCGCCGGACTACGAGACGCGCATGGCCATCATCCACGTCAAGGCGGATTCGCTCGGCGTCTTTTTGCCGGATGCCGTCGTCGACTACATCGCCAAAACCATCACCTCCAACGTGCGTCAGTTGGAGGGCACCGTCAAAAAAATCAAGGCGCTGCACGACCTGATGGAGCGCGACATCGACCTCGACCTGGCCAAGGAGGCCGTCACCGACATCTTTAAGGAAAACCCCGGCCTCAACCCCACGCCCGACATGATTATCCGCGAGGTCTCTCGCTATTACTCCATCCCCGTCGAGAAATTGCAGGGCAGCGGCCGCTCCAAGGACATGGTTCTGCCGCGCCAGGTCGCCATGTACCTCGTGCGCGAAATGACCGACTATTCGCTCCCCGAAATCGGCAAGGTGTTCTCGCGCGACCACACCACCGTGCTGCACTCAATCAACAAAATCGAACACTACCTCAAGGAAACCAGCCAAATGGACAACATCATCAAAACACTCAAGGCCAACATCCGCGGCTGATCGCACGCCGCATATTCTCCGTATATTTATTCACTCCCCCGCGCAATCTTCCGGCGGAAATCCTTCATTTTCTTCCACAGTTTCCTGTGCACTGTGGATGCCCGGCCTGTGGAAAACCAAATCCGCCGCAACTTTCCCACATTTGCCCCCGATTTTTCCACAGCCCCCTGAGGACGCCAAAACGCCCGTCCGATGGGCACTTTGGCACCCTTTCCACAGTTTCCCCCTCTCTACTACTATTACTAAAAATATACTATCTATATTCTATAAATATCCGCTCTCCCGCACATACGTCTGACGTCCCCAGCCAAACCAAGGTCATCAGACAACTTGCAAATTCATTCACTCTCTGTTCAAGGAGGCATTCCCATGCAATTCTCATGTGAAAAATCCACGCTGCTGGAAGCGATTACCACCGCCTCGCGCGCGGTCAGCAGCAAAAGCTCGATCGCACTGCTGGAAGGTCTGCTGCTCAGCGCAGAGGCAGACGGACGTCTGACGCTGTGCGGCTACAACCTCTCGATGGGCATCCGCGCCGGCTTTGACGCGATGGTCACCGAGCCGGGCTCGGCGGTGCTCAACGCGCGCCTGCTCGGCGACATCATCCGCAAGCTGCCGGACGACACGGTTTTCCTCGAAACGGGTGACAACCTGCTCACGACGATCCGCTGCGGCAAGGCGGTGTTCAACCTCGTGGCGTCTGACGCCGCGGAGTTCCCGCAGCTGCCGGAGGTGGAGACGGGCACCGCGCCGGTCTCGCTGCCGCAGCAGATGCTCAAATCGATGATCGCGCAGACCATCTTCGCGGTCTCGGACAACGAGACCAAGCCGGTGCTGACCGGCTGCCTGTTTGAATTGGAACACCAGCAGCTCAACGTCGTCGCGGTGGACGGATACCGCCTGAGCGTGCGCCGCGAGAAGCTGGACACGCCGGACGAGCGCAGCACGCGCTTCGTCGTGCCGGGCGCGGCCCTGCGCGAGGTGGAGCGCATCGTCGGCGAGACGGACGATCCGGTGGACATCTACCCCGACGCGCGCCACATCCTGTTCCGCGTCGGCGACACCGTGCTCATCACACGCCTGCTGGAGGGCGAGTTCCTCAACTACCGCGCGGCGATTCCGACAGACGCGGCCGCTGTCATCACCGCGGACGTCCGACAGCTGATCACGAGCATCGAGCGCGTGTCGCTTCTCGTCTCGCAGAAGCTCAAAAACCCGGTGCGCATGGAATTTGACGGCGATCTGCTCAAGCTGAGCTGCATCACCGCCATCGGCAAGTCGTATGACGAATACCAGTACAGCGGCGCGGTGGAGCATCTGGAAATCGGCTTCAACAACCGCTATCTGCTGGACGCGCTGCGCGCCTGCCCGAGCGACAGCGTGCGCATCTCGCTCAAGGGCAGCCTGAACCCGATCGTCTTTACGCCGGAGGAGGGCGACGCCTTCACCTATCTGGTGCTGCCGGTGCGCCTGAAGGCGGAATAACCCGACTTTTTCCCCAACAAGCAAAAAAAACGCGAGGAATACGCATGGAAACCATCATCACCATCACAACGGAACACATCAAGGCGGACGCCTTTTTGAAATTTGCGGGTGTGTGCGCCACTGGCGGACAGGCCAAGTGGATGATCGAGGAGGGGCTGGTCTCGGTCAACGGCGCAGTCTGCACCCAGCGCGGCAAGAAGCTGCGGCGCGGCGACAAAATTTCCGTCGTCGGCGGGGCGCAGTTCGTGATCGCATGAACATCGAGCGCCTGATGCTGCGCGATTTCCGCAACTACGAACAGGCGGAGCTGGCGCTCGCGCCCGGCGTCAACGTCTTCTGCGGCGAAAACGCGCAGGGAAAAACCAACATTTTGGAATCGGTCGGCCTGCTGTCCGCGATGCGGCTGTTCCGCTCCGCGCAAAAGCGCGACGCGATCCGCTTCGGCGCGCCGCAGGCGGAGGCAGAGGCGGAGTTTTGGGCGGAAAAGCGGCGCATGCACGTGCGCGCGGTCATCCCGTCGAGCGGACGCATGCAGCTGACGGTCAACGGCGTGCGGCAGAAGCGGCTGTCGGACGGCGCGGGTCTGCTGCGCTCGGTGCTGTTCTGTCCGGAGGACCTGACGCTCGTGCGCGAGGGCGCGGCGGCGCGGCGGCGGTTTGTCGACGTCGCGCTCAGCCAGCTGCGGCCGAACTACGCGCGCTGTCTGACGGAATACGCGCGGCTGCACGAGAGCAAGCTGCGCATTTTGCGCGACGCGGAGGAAAAGCCGTCGCTGCTCGACGCGCTCGACGATTTTTCGCTGCGCATGTCCATGGTGGGCGGACACATCGTGCGCTACCGCGCCTACTATGTGCGCGCGCTGATGCAGCGGGCGCGCGTCATCCACGCGGCCATCTCCGGCCGGGACGAGGCGCTGGACTGCGATTACCGCACGGTGTCGAGCGTGACCGACCCGTTCGCTTCGGCGAAGGACATCGGCGCGCAGCTGTGGGCGCACGCCTGCGCGCACCGCGCGGCGGAGCTGGCGGCCAAAAGCTGCCTGTCCGGCCCGCACCGGGACGATCTGGCGCTGACCATCGGCGGGCAGAGCGCCAAGGCGTTCGCCTCACAGGGGCAGGTGCGCACCTGCGCGCTGTCGCTCAAGCTGGCGGAGCGCGATCTGTTTTTTGACGACAGCGGGGAATACCCCGTGCTGCTGCTCGACGATGTGCTCAGCGAGCTGGACGGGCGGCGGCAGGACTTTGTGCTCAACCGCATCGAGAGCGGACAGGTGCTCATCACGTGCTGCGAGCCGGAAAAGCTCGCGCAGGTGCGCGGCGGGCGGCTGTTCACCGTGCAGGGCGGCACGGTGCGCGCGTGCGGCTGAGCGGTACCTGTTCCGGCGCACAGACCGCCGGAACAGACGATTTTTCTTGCCGCCTGTGGGCGGCAAAGCGCGGCCGGGCGCGGCTTTCGCACCGGGCGCATGGCGTTTTCATCCTCTGACAGGCGGCAGGTTGCCGCCTGTTTCGTCATTTTTCCTGCTTTTTCCTGCCCGCGGGCGCGCGGGCGGCGCATTGTATGCAAAAAAGTAAGGAAAAAATGGCGAATCACTGAAAAATATTTGCAAAAACACGTGCAAAACTTCGCAAAAAGTGCTATAATAGAAAACGAGGCGGGCGCCTGGCGCGCGCGCCGGAGGGAGGCGGTTTTTTCATGTATCTTCATCTCGGCCAGGACGTCGTCGTCCCCGCCGATTCCATTCTGGGGATCTACGACATGGACACCGCGACCTGGTCCAGGCACACGCGCGCGTTTCTGTCCGCCATGGAGCGGCGCGGGCGCGTCATCGCGCTGTTTGACGATCTGCCCAAGTCGTGCATCCTGTGCGAGGAGGGCGGGGAACCGGCGCTGTACCTCTCCCAGCTTTCCACTGCCACGCTGCTCAGGCGCAGCGGGCAGACCATACCGGACTGAATCCGGTCGTTTTTTGTGAGCAAGGCAATCCCGTCGGACAAGCGGGATTGTTTCTTTCCACCGAACCTTTGCCCGACAGCAGCCGAAACCGGCGACCGGCGCTGTCCCGCTTTGCCGCGAGGCGCGGCGCTTCACCGGCCCGCCGGAGAAATGGAACGATAACATATGAGCGAAGAACTTCTCGACCTGACCGCAGAGGAAGTGTATGACGAAAATCAGATCCAGGTTCTCGAGGGACTGGAGGCGGTGCGCATGCGTCCCGGCATGTACATCGGCTCGACGTCCGCGCGCGGCCTGCACCATCTGGTGTATGAGATCGTCGACAACTCGATCGACGAGGCGCTGGCGGGCTATTGCACCCACATCGAGGTGACGCTGGAGCCGGACAACGTGGTGTGCGTGCGCGACAACGGCCGCGGCATCCCGGTCGGCATCCACCCGCAGATGGGCATTCCGACGCTGGAGGTCGTGCTGACGGTGCTGCACGCGGGCGGCAAATTCGGCGGCCAGGGCTATAAGTTCTCCGGCGGCCTGCACGGCGTCGGCTCGTCGGTCGTCAACGCGCTGTCCGAGTGGCTGGAGGCCACGGTCTACGACGGCGAAAACCGCTATTTTATGAAATTTGCGCGCGGCAAGACGATTTCCCCCATGCGCGCCGCGCCGTGCGTGCACGAGACGGGCACGACCATCCGCTTCAAGGCGGACGACCAGATCTTTGAGACGGTCGAATACGACTACGAGATTCTGGAAAACCGCTTGCAGGAGCAGGCCTTTCTCAACGGCGGCGTCAAAATTACGCTGCGCGACGAGCGCGACCCGGACGACGACGTGCGCGAGGCGGTCATGCACTACGAGGGCGGCATCAAGCAGTTCGTCCAGTACCTCAACCGCAACAAGACGCCGCTGCACCCCGAGCCGATCTACGTCGAGGGCACGCGCGACGATTCGACGGCGGCGGTCGCCATGCAGTACACCGACGGCTACAACGAAAACCTGCTGTCGTTCGCCAACAACATCCACACCCCGGAGGGCGGCACGCACGAGACCGGCTTCAAGACCGCGCTGACCCGCGTGCTCAACGACTACGCGCGCAAGGTCGGCCTGCTCAAGGAGAGCGAAAAAAATCTCTCGGGCGACGACGTGCGCGAGGGTCTGACCGCCGTCATCTCGGTCAAGCTGCGCGAGGCGCAGTTCGAGGGACAGACCAAGACCAAGCTGGGCAACTCGGACATCCGCACGCTGGTCGAGACGATGCTCAACGAAAAGCTGACGATTTTCTTCGAGGAGAACCCGGCGGTCGCCAAATCCATTCTGGAAAAGGCGCAGACCGCGGCGCGCGCGAGAGAGGCGGCGCGCAAGGCGCGCGAGATGACGCGCCGCAAGAGCGCGCTGGAATCCGGCTCGCTGCCCGGCAAGCTGGCGGACTGCCAGGAGCGCGACCCGCGCCTGACGGAAATCTACATCGTCGAGGGCGATTCCGCGGGTGGCTCGGCCAAGGAAGGGCGCGACCGGCGCTATCAGGCCATCCTGCCGCTGTGGGGCAAGATGCTCAACGTGGAAAAGGCGCGCGTGGACAAGGTCTACGGCAACGACAAGCTGACCCCGATGATCACCGCCTTCGGCGCGGGCTTTGGCGAGGATTTTGACCCGTCCAAGCTGCGCTACGGCAAGATCATCCTCATGGCGGACGCCGACGTGGACGGCAGCCACATCCGCACGCTGCTGCTCACCTTCTTTTTCCGCTATATGCGCCCGCTCATCGAGAAGGGGCACGTCTACATCGCGCAGCCGCCGCTGTTCAAAAACACCAAGGGCAAGACGGTGCGCTACACCTACAGCGAGCAGGAGCAGCTCGCTGTGCTCGCCGAGATGGGGCAGGGCGTCGACATCCAGCGCTACAAAGGCCTGGGCGAGATGGACCCCGAACAGCTGTGGGAAACGACGATGAACCCGGAAAACCGCACGCTGCTCCAGGTCACGCTGGAGGACGCCTCGATGGCGGACGAGATCTTCACGCTGCTGATGGGCGAGAAGGTGGAGCCGCGCCGCGAATTTATACAGAAGAACGCCAAATATGTCACCAATCTGGATATCTAAAGCCCTGTTCGGGCGGGAGGAACACCGATGGACGAGATCAGACGCGCACGCATCCGGGCGGCCGCGCAGGCGCTGATGGCCGCGCACGACGGGCTGGTCGATCTGCTGCCGGCCGGCAGAAAGAAGCTCGCGGAGGAGGACGCCCTGCTGGGCGACGCGATGGACTCGCTGGAGGAGTGCATTGACAGTTTGCTCGAGCTGCTGGAAGAAGAGGGATAACACGTGAGTATTAGCTTTGAAAATCAGAAGATCATCCCCGTCGATCTGGAACGGGAGATGAAAAAATCGTACATCGACTACGCGATGTCGGTCATCGTCGGGCGCGCGCTGCCCGACGTGCGCGACGGGCTCAAGCCGGTGCACCGCCGCATCCTGTACGCGATGTATGAGGACCACCTGACGAGCGACCGCCCGTACCGCAAGTCGGCGACCACGGTCGGCAACGTGCTCGGCCGCTATCATCCGCACGGCGACGCCTCGGTTTACGACGCGCTCGTGCGCATGGCGCAGCCGTTTTCGCTGCGCTATCCGATGATCGACGGCCACGGCAACTTCGGCTCGATCGACGGCGATCCCCCGGCGGCCTACCGTTACACGGAGGCGCGCATGAGCCGCATGGCGGCGTACATGATGACCGACATCGAGAAGGAAACCGTCGATTTCATGCCCAACTTCGACGACAACCGCAAGGAGCCGAAGGTGCTGCCGTCGCGCTTTCCCGGCATGCTGGTCAACGGCTCGTCCGGCATCGCCGTCGGCATGGCGACCAACATGCCCCCGCACAACCTGAGCGAGGTCATCGACGGCATCTGCTACGTCATCGACAACCCGGACGCGCAGATGGAGGACATCTGCCAGTACATCAAGGGTCCGGACTTTCCGACGGGCGGCATCATCATGGGGCGCAGCGGCATCCGCGCCGCCTACGCCACCGGGCGCGGCAAGATCAAGGTGCGCGCGCGCACGGACATCGAGGAGATGCAGGGCGGGCGCCAGCGCATCGTCGTCACTGAGATCCCGTACATGGTCAACAAGGCGCGCCTGGTGGAGTCCATCGCCGAGCTGGTCAAGAGCAAGCGCGTCGAGGGCATCTCCGATCTGCGCGACGAATCCGACCGCCAGGGCATGCGCATCGTCGTCGAGCTCAAGCGCGAGGCGAACGCACAGGTGGTGCTCAACCAGCTGTTCAACTACACGCAGATGCAGGAGACGTTCTCGGTCAACAATCTGGCGCTGGTCAACAACCAGCCGCGCACGCTCAACCTGCGCGAGCTGATCGACCAGTACGTCGAGTTCCAGCGCGAGGTCATCGAGCGCCGCACGCGCTTTGACCTGAAAAAGGCGGAGTCGCGCGCGCACATCCTCGAGGGCCTCAAGGTCGCGACGGACAACATCGACCGCATCATCGCCATCATCCGCGCCTCCGCCAACGAGAGCGAGGCCAAGCTCAACCTGATGGCGGAGCCGTTTATCATCAACCAGATCGCCCTGCTCGGCATCGTCAACGGCAAGGAGCGCTTCGAGTTCCATCTGGACGAGGCGCAGGCGCAGGCGATCGTCAACATGCGCCTCGGCCGCCTGTCCGGCCTGGAGCGCCAGAAGATCAACGACGAATACGACGAGATCGAGGCGCGGATCCGCAGCCTGATGGAGGTGCTCGCCAGCCGGCACAACATGCTGGAGATCGTCAAGAAGGAGCTGCGCGAGATCCGCGAAAAGTTCGGCGACGAGCGCCGCACGCACATCGAGGCGGTGGACAACGAGATCGACATCGAGGACCTCATCGAGCGCGAGGACTGCACGTATACGCTCACGCACTGCGGCTACCTCAAGCGCACGCCGACCGACACCTACCGCGCGCAGCGGCGCGGCGGGCGCGGCGTCAGCGCGATGGCGCAGGCGCGCGAGGAGGACTTTACCGAGATCCTGTTCACGGCGTCCTCACACGACAGCATCCTGTTTTTCACCAGCTTTGGCAAGGTGTACCGCCTGAAGGGCTACAACATCCCCGAGAGCAGCCGCACCGCCAAGGGCAAGCACGTGGTCAATCTGCTGCCGCTGGAGAGCGGGGAGCAGGTGTCCGCGATGTTCGCGATCAGCGAATACGACGATTCGCGCTATCTGTTCTTCACCACCGAACAGGGCACGGTCAAGCGCGTCGCGCTGTCCGAGCTGAAAAACATCCGCAAGGTGGGTCTGCGCGCGCTGTCGCTCAATGAGGGCGACCGCCTGGTGGATGTGCGCCTGACGGACGGCGCGCAGAACATGCTGCTCGTCACCGCGCGGGGCCGCGCGATCTGCTTCGACGAAAACGAAGTGCGCGCGATGGGCCGCGCGGCGGTCGGCGTGCGCGGCATCACGCTGGAGGACGGCGACCGCGTCGTCAGCGGCGTGCGCGCGCGCCCGGAGGGCGAGGTGCTCACCGTCACGGAAAACGGCTACGGCAAGCGCACGCCGGTGGGAGAGTTCACGATTCACCACCGCGGCGGGCGCGGCATCCTCGCGCACGCGCTCAACGAAAAGACCGGCGACATCGCGGGCGCGGCGGTCGTCGATCTGGACAACGACATCATGATGATCAGCGACGGCGGCGTGCTCATCCGCACGCCGGTCGAGGACATCCGCCAGTGCGGCAGAAATACGCAGGGCGTCATCGTCATGCGCACCGGCGAGGACGTGCACGTCAACGCCATGACGCGCATCGAGAAGGAAGACGAGGACGAAGCGGAAGAGGACGCGCATGACGAATAAAAAACACGTCATCATCTACACCGACGGCGCCTGCTCGGGCAACCCCGGGCCGGGCGGCTTCGGTGTGATCCTGCAATACGGCGCGCACCGCCGGGAGATCAGCCGCGGCTTTCCGGAGACGACCAACAACCGCATGGAGCTGCTCGCCGTCATCACGGCGCTGGAGGCGCTCAAAAGCCCATGCACCGTCGATCTGTATTCGGACAGCAAATATGTCATCGACGCGGTGCAGAAGGGCTGGGCGGTCAAATGGCGCGCCAAGGGCTGGATGCGCACGCCCAAAGAGCCGGCGAAAAATCCCGACCTGTGGGAGCGCCTGCTCGACCTGCTGGAGGTGCACGATGTCACGTTCCACTGGGTCAAGGGCCACGCGCAGAACGAGAACAACAACCGCTGCGACGAGCTGGCGGTCAACGCCTGGAAGCAGTTCAAGAAATAACAAAACGTATTTTAGAAATATAATTATACAGCATAATATAATAAACTGTATTATTGTAAAATAAAAATACGATTAGAAATCAAAAGGGGAGGCCGCACATGCGCCGCATCGACAAATTATGGGGCGGGTTTTCCCTCATTCAGGACGACCGCTTTTTCAAGCTGGGGCAGGACAGCATGCTGCTGTCCGCCTTTGCCGCGCCGCCGCCGCGCGCGAAGATCCTCGACTTGGGGTGCGGCAACGGGGCGCTCGGCGTGCTGCTGTGCGCGCGCCATCCGGCGGTGGACGTGACCGGGCTGGAGCTTCAGCCGGACGTCGCGGCGCTGGCGCGCGAAAACGCCGCGCACAACCGGCTGGACGCGCGCCTGCGCATTGTGTGCGGCGACTGGACGGACTGCCGGGCGCTGTTTGCCCCCGGCGCGTTCGACTACATTGTGTGCAATCCGCCGTATTTCGCGCCGGGCAGCGGGCGCGCGGCGCGCGGAGACAATCGCCGGACCGCGCGGCAGGAGAGCGAGGCGGGCGCGGCGGACGCAGCGCGCGCGGCGGCCTACTGCGTCAAATACGGCGGGCGCGCCGCTTTTGTCTACCGCCCGGAGCGCGTGTGCGAGCTGATGTGCGACATGCGGCGGTGCGGGCTGGAGCCGAAGCGCCTGCGGTTTGTGCACCAGAACGCGCGCGCCGTCCCGTCGGCGGTGCTGATTGAGGCGCGGCGCGGCAGTGCGCCCGGCGTGCAGGTGCTGCCGCCGCTGCTCGTCTGCGGCGAAGACGGCGCACAGACGGCGGAATACCGCACGATTTACCACAGGGAGGAATTTTGACATGGGCACCGGAACGCTCTATCTGGTCGGCACGCCGGTCGGCAATCTGGAAGACCTGACCTACCGCGCCGTGCGCATTCTCGGCGAGGTGGACGTGGTCGCGGCGGAGGACACGCGCGTCAGCGGCAAGCTGCTGCACTATCTGAACCTCAGCAAGCCGATGGTCAGCTATCACGAGCACAACCGCCGGCAGCGCGGGCCGGAGCTGGTGCAGCGCATGCTGCGCGGCGAGACGTGCGCGCTTGTGACCGACGCGGGTATGCCCGCGGTCAGCGACCCGGGCGAGGAGCTGGCCGACCTGTGCCACGAGGCGGGCATTCCGGTCGTCCCGGTGCCGGGGGCGTGCGCGGCGGTGTGCGCGCTCGCGCAGAGCGGGCTGCCGTCGGACAAATGGTGCTTTGAGGGCTTTTTGCCGACGGCGAACAAGCCGCGCCGCGCGCGGCTGGACGTCCTGCGCGCCGAACCGCGCACCTGCATCGTCTACGAGGCGCCGCACCGGCTGCGCGCCACGCTGCGCGACCTGGCGGAGGCGCTGGGCGAGCGCCGCGTCAGCATCTCGCGCGAGCTGACCAAGCTGCACGAGGAGTGCCTGCGCATGACGCTGCCGGAGGCGTGCGCGCATTACGAGACGCACGAGCCGCGCGGCGAGTTCGTGCTGGTCATCGAGGGCGCGCGCGAGGACGCGGCGCAGAGCGCGGCCGACCGCATGGCGCAGGCGATTGCGCTGACCGAAGAGCTGACCGCCGCAGGGCTGACGCTGACCGCCGCGGTCAAGCAGGCGGCCAGGCAGACCGGCGCGCGAAAAAATCAGCTCTATCAGGCCATGCTGGCGCGCGAAAGCGGCGAAAACGGCGAAACCGGCGAATAATCGCAAAAAATCCCCTCCAAAAAGGGGATTTTCGACCGTATGAAAAGCAATTTGGAATGCAGGAGATACAGCGTTTCTGGTGTGCGGGAACAGCATCCGGCAGCGTTTTGCCGCCGCAGGCGGCCATTCCAATCGTTTTTTCCGGCGACAGGCGCGTCGGAAAAAACACCGCTCAGCCCGCAAACGTGCGCGCGGCGCGCGTGCGCTGCCGCGCGCTGCATCTTCTCAAAAAACGCCCGCGTTTTTTGAAAAAAAGCCCCTCTTTCGAGGGGCTTTTGGTTTGTACGGATTTAACGCGAATCAGGCGTCCGCCTTCCACAGGCCGTGCAGGTTGCAGTAGGCGTAAGCGGAGATGACGGTGTCGCCGTCGGTCAGCGCGAACGAAGCCTTCGGCTCGCTGCCCGGCGCCAGCATCTTGCGCTGGTTGCCCTGCGTGGTGTGGATGGAAATCCACTCGATGAAGTGCTCGGGCAGCATCGGATGTGCGACCGAGCCGACGGATACGGTCACGGTGCTGCCGTCGACCGCGATGACCGGCACGTGCTTCTCCTGCGCCGCGTCAACCGAGCCGGGCACCAGCTCGGTCATCTTCTGGCCGCAGCACATGACGGGCACGCCCTTGTCCTCTACCATGGCAATCATATTGCCGCAGTGCTCACAGATAAAATAGCGCTGTTCCATGTTGTCCTCCTTATTCCTCCGTAAACGTGTCCTTGTCGAGGCCGCAGGTCGGGCAGACCCAATCGGCCGGCAGATCGGCGAATGCGGTGCCGGGTGCGATGCCGTTGTCCGGATCGCCCTTGGCGGGGTCGTATTCGTACCCACACGGACATTTGTAAATTGCCATCGTTTTGATCTCCTTTCCCGAACAGATGCTTCGGATAACTGTAACACCTTCAGTATACCATAAACTGTCGGAAAAAAATACTGCTGGTGAAAAAATTTCCGCCGGGCGGCATGGCGCCGCGCGCTGCGGCGCATACTGTGCGCAGAGCGGAGCGCGCGGGAGGGAGAGATGATTGTAAAATGGATAAATATTTGATCATTATACTATTCTTTATCAATATTGCGCTGATCGCGGCGGCGCAGCGGTGAAAAAAAAAGCGCACAGAAAAGCCGGATGTTGGGGGCATCCGGCTTTTCCAGTACAAAACTTAAAGGGGGGTAAAAAAGAGAGATAAAAGAAAAAAATCTTTTATATAGCCTTCCTGGCTACGGTTTCAGTATAGCGGGGCTTCGTGTCTATTGTGTGTACGAATCATTAACAATTCTTATCATTTTTGTCCGGCATTGGGGCGGGCGTCCGGGGGCGCGGCGGGGTTAGAGCCGGCCGGGAACACGCGGATATAGGTGGCGGTGGCGGTGGCCACCAGGCGGTCGGGGTCGTCCTCCATCCACGCGCGCGCGGAGGTGTGGAACAGCTTGCGGCCCTGGAATGTGATCTCCGACTGCACGACGAGCGCGCCGCCGATGCGGCCGGGGCGCAGGTAGTTGACCGTCATCGTGCCGGTGGGGCAGAGGGCGAAGCCGGCGTTGTAGTAGACGAGCAGACCCATGCCCATGTCCAGCATGGCGCCCGTGACGCCGCCGTGCAGCCAGCCCATCGGGTTGCGCATCTCCGGCTTGAGCGCATAGCGCACGGTGCAGCGCTTGCCGTCGTCGCTGCACGAGAGAAACTGCGGCGGAATGCGGTCGTTGACCGAGCCGGGCTCGGCGTGGGTGCGGCGGTAAATGGCGGCGCGCAGGCGCTGCTCGTGGTAGTCCTTCGGTTGTGGCATCGATATCTCATCCTTTTTTGTGTTTGCGTTGCCTTTTGGTATGTTAACACCAGTGTAGCATATCGGGGAAAGGCGTGTCAAATGCCGCCCGGCGCGGGCGCGGCCGCCGGCGCGCGGAAGAGCAGAAAATATTTTGCCGATTTTGCCGCAGAATGGTTGAAAAGCATACTGGTTTGGTGTATATTATGGGTGGACAAAAATCAGACGGGACGCCGCGCGCGTTCTGTTACGAAATACAGTATCTCTTTATCGCAGGAGGATCAATCAATATGGAACGTGTTGTTTATTCGGATAACGCGGCGACCACGCCGATTTCCAAGAATGTATACAATGCCATGCTGCCGTACCTGACCACCGGCTACGGCAATCCGTCCAGCCTGTACACGCTGGCGCGCGAGGAAAAGAAGGCGGTCGATCAGGCGCGCCTGTATGTCGCGCAGTGCCTGAACTGCGAGCCGGACGAGGTCATTTTCACCTCCGGCGGTTCGGAGGCGGACAACATGGCGCTCAAGGGTCTGCTGTTCGCCAAAAACTTCCCGAAGGAAAAGCGCCACATCGTCACGAGCGCGATCGAGCACCACGCGATTCTGCACACCTGTGAATTTTTGGAGCGCATCGGCTACGAGGTGACTTATGTCGGCGTGGACGAGCAGGGACACGTCAAGCTGGACGAGCTGGAGCAGGCCATCACGGAGCGAACCGCGCTGGTCTCCATCATGGCGGCGAACAATGAGATCGGCACGATTCAGGATCTGAAGGCGATTGCCGCGCTGTGCCACAGCAAGGGGACACTGTTCCACACCGACGCCGTGCAGGCGGTCGGGCACATGAAGATCGACGTCAAGGAGATGGGCATCGACATGCTGTCGCTGTCCGGCCACAAGCTGCGCGGGCCGAAGGGCGTGGGCGCGCTGTACTGCCGCCGGGGCATTGTGCTCGAGCCGCTCATTCACGGCGGCGGACAGGAGCGCGGCAAGCGCAGCGGCACGGAGAACGTCGCGGGCATTGTCGGACTGGGCGAGGCGATTCGCTATGCGCACGAGCACATGGGCGAATACCTGCCCTATGTCGCTTCGCTGCGCGACCGGCTGATCGAGGGCGTGTGCAAGATCCCGTACACCCGTCTGACCGGCGATCCGGTCAACCGCCTGCCGGGCACGGCGAGCTTTGTCATCGAGTGCATCGAGGGCGAGAGCCTGGTTCTGCGGCTCGATCTTGTGGGCATCGCGACGTCCACCGGTTCCGCCTGTTCCACCGGCTCGCTCGACCCGTCGCACGTGCTGATGGCCATCGGCCTGCCGCACGAAATCGCGCACGGCTCGCTGCGCGTCACGCTCGGCGAGCAGAACACCGTCGAGGACGTCGATTATCTGATTGAGAAGATCAATTATGTCGTCAAGACGCTGCGCGATCTGTCACCCGTCTGGGACGAGAAGATGAGCGGTCAGCCGATGCTCAAATTGTTCGACAAGTAAAAAAACACCATTGTGTGATACAATAAAAAGAAGGAGTTTTTCGTACTATGGAATACAGCGAGAAGGTAATGGATCATTTCGCCAACCCGCGCAATGTCGGCATTCTGGAGGACGCCGACGCCGTCGGTGAGGTCGGCAACGCCAAGTGCGGCGATATCATGAAGATGTACCTCAAGATCAGCGACGAGGGCGTGATCACCGACATCAAGTTCAAGACGTTCGGCTGCGGCGCGGCGGTCGCGACCAGCTCCATGGCCACCGAGATGGTCAAGGGCAAGACGATTCAGGAGGCGCTCCAGCTGACCAACAAGGCGGTCGCCGAGGCGCTGGACGGACTGCCCCCGGTCAAGATGCACTGCTCCGTGCTCGCCGAGGAGGCCATTCACGCCGCTATCGCCGATTACTACAAGCGCAAGGGGCTCAATCCGGAGGATTTCATGGGCTCCTGCGACATGAACTGCGAGAGCTGCGGCAAACACTGACTTTTCTTTCTCGGGGAAAGAAAAGTCAGCCAAAAGAAAGCCCAGGCGGTGCGCTCCCGCGCACAGCAGAACGGTCGGACGGACGGTCCGCCCGTCTGCCTGTAGACCGCAAGGATACATTCTTGCGGTGAGCGGGATGAAGTTTTTTGCCGCAGAAACAGCAAAGACGGCAAAAAAAGCCCAGGCGGTGCACTCCCGCGCACAGCAGAACGGTCGGACGGACGGTCCGCCCGTCTGCCCGCAAACCGCGAAGATCAATTCTTGCAGTGAGCAGGGCAAAGGGCTTTTTACCGCAGGGAAAAAAGTCAGCCCAAAAGAAAGCATAATCTGTGCCCCTGTGGGCGAGTTTACCGGTATACCGCGAAGACAGATTCTTGCAATACGTGGGACAGGGGCTTTCGGTTTCTCATCGCGGCAGGCGCGTGCCAGGCCACCCGCCGCAAACCGACAGAAAAACAGACAGAAATTGCCGATACAAGCCGCATGCGACCAGCATGCGGCCTTTCGGCGTGCATAACAGAGCACAGTTCCGCCAGACAGGAGGAGGCGTTTGCAACGATGGAACAAATCACGCAGCTGATGACAGAATTGACCGAATACGACGCGATTGTGACGGGCATCCACAACGGAAAGACGCCGGTGGAGGTCACCGGTCTTGCGCCCATTCACAAGGCCAACCTCGCCGCGGCGCTGTCGGGGCAGCTGCACCGGCAGGCGGTGGTGATCTGCGCCGACGATCTGGCCTGCGACCGCATGGCGCGCGATCTGGAGGCGTTTTCCGACCGCGCGGTCGCTGTGCTGCCGTCGCGCGAGTTTGTGTTCCACAACGTGGAATCGTCCTCGCGCGAGTATGAGCACCGGCGCATTTCCGTCCTGCGCGCGCTGGCGGCGGGCAAGAAGACGGTGGTACTTTCCGTGCCCGCGCTGCTCATGGCGACCATGCCGCCCGACTGCATGGCGCGCGCGACGTTCACGATCGAGTTCAGCGGCGAATACGACACCGATGCGCTCGTCTCGCAGCTCGTGCAGGCGGGCTACCGGCGCTGCATGCAGGTGGAGGGCGAGGGACAGTTCTCGCTGCGCGGCGGCATTCTGGATATCTTCGCGCCGGGCGAGCCGAACCCGGTGCGCATCGAATTTTTCGGCACAGAGGTGGACACGATGTCCTATTTTGACATCGGCTCCCAGCGCCGCACGCGCTCGCTTGAGCGGCTCGTCTGTCCGCCCAACCGGGAGGCGCTGCCGGCGCTCGCGCCCGGCGGCGCGGAGGGGCTGTGCCGCCAGATCGAGAAGGTGCTCAGCTCGCGGGCGAAAAAGCACCCCGACCTCGAAAAAAATCTGCGGCGCGACGTCGAGCGCCTGCGCAACGACGGCCTGTTCCCGGCGGCGGACAAATACCTGCCGTTTCTCTATCCGGAGCTGGCGACGGCCGCCGACTATATCCCGGCGGACGCGATGGTGTTTGTGGACGATTTCCGCGCGGTGCGCGAGGCGGCGCGCGTGTTCCAGCTGCGGCTGCGGGAGGATGTCGAGGCGCTGCTGGAGCGCGGCCAGCTGTACGGCAAAAACGCGGTGTATCTGGCGACGCTGGAGCAAACCGTCGACAAGCTGGCGGCGCGCCCGCTCGTCTATCTCGAGACCTTTCTGAGCTCTGTGCCTGAGCGCCCGCCCCAGACGCTGGCGGACATCACGGCCAAGCAGCTGCCGCCCTATTCGGGCAACGTCGCGGCCGCCGCCGCGGACATCCGCGCGTATCAGGACATGGGCTACCGCGTGCTCGTGCTGTGCTCCGGCAAGATGCGCCGCACGACGATGCAGGAGATGCTGGAGAGCGAGGGCGTGACGGCGCGCGTCAGCGACCGCCTGCCCGCGCCGGGGCGCGTGCACATTTTGGACGGCAGCCTGTCCGCCGGTATGGAGTATCCATCGCGCAAAACCGCCGTGCTCACCGAGGGGCAGATGCTGGCGGCGCGCAAAAAGACGGGGGCGAAAAAGCGCAAATCCAACCGCGACCACGTCAAGAGCTACACCGACCTGGCGCCGGGCGATCTGGTCGTGCACGAGCACCACGGCATCGGCCGCTTTGTCGGCATGGAGCGCATGCGCATCGAGGGGACGTATCAGGATTTTGTCAAAATCGCGTTTGCGGGCACGGATTTTCTCTATGTCCCGGCGACCAGTCTCGACCTGATTTCCAAATACATCGGCGCGGGCAGCGAGACGTCCGGCGGGCATGTGCGCCTCAACAAGCTGGGCGGCACGGAATGGCAGAAGACGCGCTTCAAGGCGAAGGCGGCGGCGAAGGAGATGGCGGGCAAGCTGATTCAGCTGTACGCCGAGCGCGAGCGCAAAAAGGGCTTCGCGTTTCCGCCGGACGACAGCTGGCAGAAGGAATTTGAAGCCGCGTTTGAATACGAGGAGACAGAGGATCAGATGCGCTGTGTGCAGGAGATCAAGGCGGATATGCAGTCCGACCGGCCGATGGACCGCCTGCTGTGCGGCGACGTCGGCTTCGGCAAGACCGAGGTCGCGCTGCGCGCCGTCATGAAGTGCGTGCTCGGCGGCAAGCAGGCGGCAATTCTCGTGCCCACGACAGTGCTCGCGCGGCAGCACTATCTGACCTGTCTGACGCGCTTTTCCGGCTGGCCGGTGCGCATCGAGATGCTCAGCCGCTTCAAGACGGCGAAGGAAGAGAAGCTGATTCTGGAAAAGGTGAAGCAGGGGCAGATCGACGTGCTCATCGGCACGCACAAGCTGCTCGGCAAGGGCATCCGCTTTCACGAGCTCGGCCTGCTCGTCGTGGACGAGGAGCAGCGCTTCGGCGTGACGCACAAGGAGAAACTCAAGGAGCTGGCGCGGCAGGTGGATGTGCTCACGCTGTCCGCCACGCCCATCCCGCGCACGCTCAATATGGCGCTGTCCGGCATCCGCGACATGTCCGTGCTGGAGGAGCCGCCGCACGACCGCCATCCGGTGCAGACCTATGTGATGGAGTACGACGAGGGCGTGGTCGCGGAGGCCATGCGGCGCGAATTTTACCGCGGCGGGCAGACCTATTACCTGCACAACGCGGTGGAATCGATCGACCGCTGCGCAGCGCGGCTCAAAAAGCTGCTGCCCGACGCGGAGATCGGCGTCGCGCACGGCAAGATGTCCCGGCGCGAGCTGGCGCGCATCATGACGCGCATGAGCGACGGCGACATCGATATTTTAGTCTGCACGACCATCATCGAGACCGGCATCGACATCCCCAACGTCAACACGCTGATCATTGAGGACGCGGAAAACATGGGGCTCTCCCAGCTGCACCAGCTGCGCGGGCGCGTCGGCCGCTCGGCGCGCCATGCGTTCGCTTATTTTACGTTCCGGCGCGGCCGCACGCTGTCCGATGTCGCGCAGAAGCGGCTGAGCGCGGTGCGCGAGTTCGCGGAGTTCGGTTCCGGATTCAAAATCGCCATGCGCGATCTGGAGATCCGCGGCGCGGGCAACGTGCTCGGCGCGGAGCAGTCGGGGCATATGATGAATGTGGGATACGATCTCTATCTCAAGCTGCTGGAGGAGGCGGTGCTTGAGCAGAAGGGCGAGACGCCGCGCCGCCGCACCGACTGCGCGGCCGAGCTGGCGGTGTCCGCCAACCTGCCGGAGCGCTATGTCGAGGACGCGGGGCAGCGCGTCGACCTGTACCGCCGCATCGCGGCCATCCGCACGGAGGACGACCGCGCCGACCTGCTCGACGAGATGATCGACCGTTTCGGCGAGCCGCCGGCGTCCGCTGTGGCGCTGTGCGACGTGGCGCTGCTGCGCGCCCGCGCGGCCGAGCAGGGCATTTCGGAGATCCGGCAGAACGACGGCCGCCTGCTCGTGACGTGGGCGGAGGACTGCACCGACCTGCGGCGGCTGGCCGAGCTGTGCGCCGCGCCGCAGTACAAGGGGCGGCTGCTGCTCAACGCCGGGGCGACGCCGTATGTCTCGCTGCGGCTCAAGCCGAAGGAGAAGGCGCTTGAGCTGGCGGGCGCGCTGGTCGCGGCCTACGCCGGGACGGCGAGCTGAAAAATTCGCGCGCCTGCGCGGTCTTTTGCCGAAAATCGGCACATTGCCACTTGGTAGACGCGGGGCAGTGTGCTATACTGATACCGTATGAGTAGAAAAACTGATTTTGAGGAGCATCAAGGAGCTATGTCTAATATGACGGAATTTGTTGATCTGGGCATCGACGCGGAGCTGCTGCACGCGCTCGCGGACGCCGGCTATACCGTCCCGACGCCGATTCAGCAGCAGGCGATCCCCGCCGCGCTCAGCGGGCGCGATGTGCTCGGTCTGGCGCAGACCGGCACGGGCAAGACGTGCGCGTTTGTCATCCCGATCTTGCAGAAGCTGAAAAACGAGGCGCGCCTGCCCGGCTTCCCGCCCATCCGCTCGCTCATCCTCACGCCGACGCGCGAGCTGGCCATTCAGATCTATGAGAGCTTTGTCGCCTATGCGAAGTATACCGACATCCGCTGCGCGCTCGTCTACGGCGGCGTGTCGCAGTACAACCAGACGGAAGCGCTGAGCGCGGGCGTCGATGTGCTCATCGCCACGCCCGGCCGCCTCAACGACCTGTGCGGACAGGGCTATATCGATCTGGAGGACATCGAGCTGTTCGTGCTCGACGAGGCCGACCGCATGCTGGACATGGGCTTTATCGACGACGTGGAGCGCATCTTGAAGCGCATGGGCGACCGCGAGATGCAGACGCTGCTGTTTTCCGCTACCATGCCGCAGTCGGTGCAGAAGCTGGTCAAGCGCCTGCTCAAGGAGGACTTTGCCAAGGTCGAGGTGACGCCGGTTTCCACCACGGTGGAGGCCATCGATCAGTCGGTGTATTTCGTCGACCGGGAGAACAAGAAGAAGCTGCTGCTGTACACGCTGCGCGACCCGGCGCTTGACCGCGCGCTCATCTTCGTGCGCACCAAGACGGGGGCGGACAAGGTGGCGCACGATCTGGCGCGCGCCCACGTCGGCGCGGGCGCCATCCACGGCGACAAATCCCAGCTGGACCGGCAGAACGCGCTCAACCGCTTCAAGGAGGGCAAGATCCGCGTGCTCGTGGCGACGGACATCGCCGCGCGCGGTCTGGACATCAGCGAGCTGTCGCACGTCATCAACTACGACGTGCCCAACGAGCCGGAAAACTACGTGCACCGCATCGGACGCACCGGCCGCGCCGGACACGGCGGCGTCGCCATCACGTTCTGTCAGGCGGACGAGGTGCCCTATCTGCGCCGCATCGAGAAGCTGATCGACAAGACGGTTCCGGTGCGCGAGGACAACCCCTATCCGATGCAGGAGCAGCCGCACGAGGGGCGCAGCTCCGGCGGGCGCTCCCGTTCGCGCCGCGGCGGACGCGGCCGGCGCGGGCTGAACAACAACAAGCCGCAGATGGAAGCGCAGCCCGCCGCACAGCAGGAGCAGCAGACGCCGCAGCAGGCGCAGGGCGAGCAGAAGGCGCGCCGCCGTCCGCGCAGGCGCCGCCGCAAGCCGGCCGCCCCGGCAGCCGAGAGCTGAGGTTTTGCCGCAAAAAATCATTTGGGACATTGTTGGAAAAATCCCGCGGGAAACACGCGTTTCCCGGCGGGATTTTGTCTTTTTTCGAGCAAAAACGGCGCAAAAGCGCGGTTGACAACGCGAAAGCGCGCGCCTAATATATCAGACAGACAGCTCACACAGTCTGACGAAAAGGGGGCTTTCTGCCTTGTCCACACCCACGATTGCCAGCGCCAGGCTGCTCGCGCTGGAGCATCCGATCACCGCGCTCGACGACCGCCCGGCGCTGTCGGCGGACGACCTCAAGGCGTATTTTGACGCCAATCCGCAGCAGCTGTTTGAGGCGCACAACACGCTGGTCGAAGCGCTCACCGCCTCGACGGGCGCCTCCGGCGTCGGCTTTGCCGCCACGGACAGCATCACAGAGGACAACGTACAGGCGGCGCTGGAGAACCTGCACGCGCAGCTCGCCGGCGTCGCGCTCGGTTCGGTGCCCGACAATTCGATCACGATGGAAAAATTGGAGCAGTCGGTGTACGAACAGCTGGCGCAGATCTCGTTTATGCAGAGCAGCATCCGGGAGCTGCAGCACGCCGTTCGGAATGTGCGCCCGTCCGGCGCGCAGTACCCGCTGATGGTGCTCGCGCTGGCGGACGACTGTCCGGACACGCTGACCGACGAGCTGGCGTCGGCCGCGCTCGGCGCGCACTTCGCCGCCGAGATCTACGACCTCGGCATCCAGCTGGCGTGGCTGTGCCGCTGGAAAAACAGCACGCTGCCGTCCGACGCCTTCCGCGCCAAGCAGACGATCAATGAGATTTTCGCCGACGCGGCCACGCTCGCGGAGATCGAGCAGCTCACGCCGGTGCGCAGCCTGATTTCGCTCTCGGCGGAGATGTCGAG
>DXIG01000003.1 GCA_019112985.1 Candidatus Butyricicoccus stercorigallinarum
ATCTCGCTGGCGCTCAACTGCGGCGCTTACATGGCCGAAATCATCCGCGCCGGCATTGAAAGCGTGGACAAGGGACAGATGGAGGCGGCGCGCAGCCTGGGTCTGCCGTACTGGCGCGCGATGGTGCGCGTCGTGCTGCCGCAGGCCATCCGCACGATGATCCCGAGCATCATCAACCAGTTCATCATCACCCTCAAGGATACCTCCATCCTGTCGGTCATCGGTTTCCCCGAGCTGGTCAACACCGCGAAAAACGTCAACGCCGTCGTCTGGCGCTCGTTTGAGGTGTGGGCGATCGTGGGCATCATGTATCTGATCGTCATCACCGCGCTGTCGATGCTGGCGAAGCGAATGGAAAGGAGACTCAACCGTGGGCGTGAATAAGAGCAATATAAAAATCCATGTCTCCCACCTCAAAAAGAGCTTTGGGAAGTTAGAGGTCCTCAAGGACGTCTCGACCGACATCTATGAGGGCGAGGTGGTCGTCATCCTCGGCCCCTCGGGCAGCGGTAAGTCCACGTTCCTGCGCTGCCTCAACCGGCTGGAGGAGATCAGCGGCGGCACCGTCGTCGTGGACGGCCACGACCTGACCGACCGGAAGACCAACATCAACCAGGTGCGCGAGAACGTCGGCATGGTGTTCCAGCACTTCAATCTGTTCAACAACCTCAATGTCATGGGCAACATGACGCTGGCGCCGGTCGATCTGAAGAAGGCCTCCAAGGAGGAGGCGCGCGAGACGGCGCTGACGCTGCTGCGCCGCGTCGGTCTGGAGGACAAGGCCAACGCCTATCCCTCCCAGCTTTCCGGCGGACAGAAGCAGCGCGTGGCCATTGCGCGCGCGCTGGCGATGAATCCGGACATCCTGCTGTTTGACGAGCCGACGTCCGCGCTCGACCCGGAAATGGTCGGCGAGGTCTTGCAGGTCATGAAGCAGCTTGCGGCGGAGGGCATGACCATGGTGGTCGTCACCCACGAGATCGGCTTCGCGCGCGAGGTCGCCAGCCGCGTCATCTTTATGGAGGGCGGCTATATCATCGAGGAAGGCACGCCGGATGAGGTCATCAACCATCCGAAGCAGAGCCGCACCGTGGATTTCCTGAGCAAGGTTCTCTGATTGCATACACAAACGCACCGGCAGGGAGCAGAGGTTCGCCTCGCTCCCTGTTTGTTTGTCCCGGGGACGGAAAGACGGGCGCCGGGCGGCGCTGCGCTTGACGATGCGGGAGGAAAATGCTAAAATAGGCTTGTTTCGATTGTGCTATGATGAAATATACGGCGCATAAAGTTCGCGATACGGAAGATTTTTCCGGTTTTCCCCGCGTCATGGCGCGTTTGGGGCGGCTCGGACTGGCGCGCGCCGGTTTCATCCCGGCAAATCTCGCATTTTTCGCATAGATAAGATTGGAGGAACACATGAAAGATTCTGTGCAAATCATGATCACGATGGTGTGCTACATGCTCGTGGTCATCGGAATCGGCGTCGTGTTTGCCAAACGCGCAAACAAGGACTCGGATTCCTACTTCCTCGGAGGACGCACGCTCGGCCCGTGGGTAACGGCCATGAGCGCGGAGGCCTCCGACATGTCCGGCTGGCTGCTGATGGGTCTGCCCGGCGTCGCCTACTGGTGCGGCATCGCGGACGCCGCGTGGACGGCGATCGGCCTTGCGGTCGGCACCTACATCAACTGGCTCATCACCTCGAAGCGCCTGCGCCGCTACAGCATCAAGGCCGGAAACTCCATCACGCTGCCGGAGTTCTTCTCCAACCGTTTCCACGAGAAGAACAAGATCGTGATGACCATTTCCGCGCTGTTTATCCTGATTTTCTTCACGGTATACGCGGCGAGCTGCCTCGTCACCTGTGGCAAGCTGTTTTCCACGCTGTTCGGCTTTGACTACGTCCCGATGATGATTGTCGGAGCCGTATTCGTGCTGGTTTACACGATTCTCGGCGGATTCCTGGCCGAAAGCGCGTCTGACTTCATGCAGGCGATCGTCATGATCGTCGCGCTGCTCGTCATCGTTGTGACCGGCACGATTTCCGCCGGCGGCTTCGATGCGGTCATCGAGAACATCAAGTCCATCCCGGGCTTCCTCGATTTCTTCGGCATCGCCTCTCCGGTGCTCGAAAATGAGGCACAGGTGGCGGTCGGCGGCGTTCCGCAGTTCGGCGAGGCCGGAAGCTACGGCCTGCTGAACATCGTCTCCACGCTGGCGTGGGGTCTCGGCTACTTCGGCATGCCGCAGGTTCTGCTCCGCTTTATGGCGATTCGCTCGGAGCACGAGCTGACGGCCTCCCGCCGCATCGCGACCGTATGGGTGCTGATCTCCCTGACTGTCGCGGTATTCATCGGCCTGATGGGCCGCGCGCTCTATCCGGTCGCGCTGACCACCGCGTCCGATGCGGAGAACATCTTTATCCTGCTGTCCACGAACCTGCTGCCGCCGCTGCTGGCCGGTCTGGTCATGGCGGGCATCCTCGCCGCGACGATCAGCTCGTCCGACTCCTATCTGCTCATCGCGGCGTCCGCGTTCGCGAAGAACATCTATCAGGGTCTGTTCTGCAAGAAGGCGAACGACAAGCAGGTGCTGTGGGTCTCCCGCATCACGCTGCTCGCGATTGCGCTCGTCGCGATCTTCATCGCGCTGGACGAAAACAGCGTCATCTTCACGATCGTCAGCTTCGCCTGGGCGGGCTTCGGCGCGACCTTCGGCCCGCTGATGCTGCTCAGCCTGTTCTGGAAGCGCATCAACCGCGCCGGTGCGGTCGCGGGCATGATCGGCGGCGGCGGCATGGTCTTCATCTGGAAGCTGTTGGTTCGCCCGCTCGGCGGCATCTTCAACATCTACGAACTGCTGCCCGCGTTCCTGTTCTCTGTTCTGTGCATCGTGGTGGTTTCGCTGCTGACGCCGCCGCCGTCTGAGCAGATTCAGAAGGAATTTGACGAAGTGCGCGCGGGTGTGTAACCGATCGGCTGCACAAGCGCTGCACCCACTGTATCATCTGCAAACGGACACTGCCCCCGCGGCGGTGTCCGTTTTTTTTCAAATTCGCGGCGTTTTGCGGCAAAAATATCCCCCTGCGGGGCTTTTTTCGCGCGCACCGGCATGCTATAATGGCAGCGAAAGAAACGAACGGCGATCGTTGCCGGGCGACAGAAAACCATGCGGGTAACTGCCTGCTGTATGTGCCACGGCGGCACGTGCGGCGGGTTTTTCTATTTTGAAGGAGAGATCAGTCGATGAACGATGTGCTGCTGGACAAGGTGAGACGCTACTGGACGCGCCGCGCGCCCGGATACGCGAAGGTCAACCGGGAGGAGCTGGCGGGCGCACAGCGCCGGGCGTGGCTCGATACGCTGGAGCGGCAGCTTGCCCGCCGCTTTCCCGGCCGGGAGAAGGCGGAAATCGAGATTCTCGACGTGGGCACCGGCCCCGGCTTTTTCGCGATTCTGCTGGCGGAGGCGGGCTACCGCGTGACCGCCGTGGACTACACGCCCGCCATGCTCGTGCAGGCGCGGGACAACGCGGGCGCGCTCGCGCAGCGCATCCGGTTTTTGTGCATGGACGGGCAGGCGCTCCGGTTTGCGGAAAATTCCTTCGACGCGGTCCTGTCGCGCAACCTGACCTGGGGATTGGAGCGCCCGGATCGGGCGTATGCCTCGTGGCAGCGGGTGCTCCGCCCCGGCGGTCTGTTTCTGAATTTCGACGCCAACTGGTATCATTACCTGTACGACGCGGAGAAGCAGGCGGCATACGACCGCGACCGGGCGCGCGTGCGGCAGCGCGGCATGGAGGACTACAACACCGCGCCGGACATCGACGAGCAGGCCATGGAGGAGATTGTGCGCGCGGTTCCGCTGGGGCGCGTGCAGCGCCCGCATTGGGACGTGCAGACGCTCAGCCGCCTGCACATGGATGACATCCGTGCGGACACAGAGGTCTGGAAACGTGTCTGATCCGCGGCGGAACAGGTGAATTTCGCGTCGACGCCTCTGTTTATGGTGTCGGCCGTCAAACGATGAGGAGTGTGAACAGCATGACAGGAACCCGAACGGCGGGATATCGATCTGGTACCAAAACCATCAAGCACCGCATCGCGCGCTATTGGAACGGACGCGCGGCCAGCTTTCAGGCGCAGCGCGAAGCGGAGCTGTGCGGCCGGCCGCATCAGCTCTGGGCGGAAGATCTTATTTCGCACCTCGGCGGCAGGCGCGGCCTGCGCATTCTCGATGTCGGCTGCGGCTGCGGATTTTTCTCGTTCCTCCTCGCAGAGGATGGGCACGATGTGACCGGCATCGATCTGAGCGAAAACATGATCGCGCGCGGGCGCGAGCTGGCGCGCAAATATGGGACAGACGTGACGCTGTGCCAGATGGACGCGGAAAATCCGGCGTTTGCGGACGGGACGTTCGACGTGATTGTCAGCCGCAACCTGACCTGGACGCTGCCGCACCCGGCGCGCGCCTATGCGCAGTGGATGCGCGTGCTCAAGCCCGGCGGCCTGCTGCTGAACTATGACGCTGAGCACGCCAAATATCACCTGTCCCACGGGCTGGAGGGCGAACGCGCGCACGCGATGCTCTCGCAGGGCCAGCGGGAAGAGTGCATGGATCTGTACGGCCTGCTGCCCCTCAGCGGATGGGCGCGCCCGGAATGGGACGTCGCGTGCCTCGAGCAGCTGGGCTGCGCGCACGTGACGGTGGCGCGCGTCCCGGAGAACCGGCAGCCGGACAACGCCGCCCCCTATCCGATCTTCCGGATCAAGGCGTTCAAGCCATCGGCGGACACGGGGCGTTTGCGCCATGCGGAATGACATTTTCAGGCGGTTGCTTCAACTCATCCCGATTCTGCTGGGCATCACGTTCCTCTCCTTCGCCATGATGCACCTCGCCGGCAGCGACGCGATTGCCCAACAGGCGGACGCCTCCGGTGTAGCGCTCTCGCCGGAGGTGATGGCGGCACGGCGCGCGGAACTGGGGCTGGATCAGCCGTTTCTGGTTCAGTATGTCCGCTGGCTGGGCGGCTTTCTGACCGGAGATCTGGGAATCAGCTATGTCTCGGGAAAAGACGTCTTCGCGACCTTTGTGTCCAAGCTGCCGGCGACGCTGCTTCTGACCGGCGTCTCTATCGCACTGACCGTGCTGCTCTCCATCCCGCTGGGCATTCTGGCCGCGGTGAGACAGAACCGGTTTGCCGATTATCTGATCCGCTTTTTCAGCTTTGCCGGCAACAGCATGCCGAATTTTTTTGTTGCGCTGCTGCTGTTATATGCGTTCGCCGTCTGCATTCCGATTTTTCCCGTCATTTCCGACGGGCTGAGCCTGCGCAGCGTGGCGCTTCCCGCGCTGACGCTGGCCATCGCCATGTCGTCCAAATACCTGCGGCAGGTGCGCGCGGCCGTGCTCGACGAGCTGAGTCGGGACTACGTGACCGGCGCGCGGGCGCGCGGCATTCGCTTTTCCGTGACGCTGTACAAAAGCGTGCTGCGCTCCTGCATGACGACCATTTTGACGCTGCTCTCGCTGTCCATCGGCAGTCTGCTCGGCGGAACGGCCATTGTGGAGTCCATCTTTCTGTGGGACGGCGTGGGAAAGCTGGCGGTCGACGCCATTCAGATGCGCGATTACCCCATGATACAGGCCTATGTGGTCTGGATGGCGGTGATTTATGTGGCGGTCAATCTCGTCACCGATCTGTCTTACCGGCTGCTCGACCCGCGCATCCGGCTGGGAGGTGAGCGGCCTTGAGCACACAAAGCGGCGTCACCGTGCGGCCAAGCCGCGCGCGCCGGAATCACACGCGGGCGCGCCTGTGCGTCTTTGCGGCGCTGGCCGCCGCGCTGCTGCTGGCGAGCGTGTTCGCCGAAGCGCTGTGTCCCTATGACCCCAACGCGCAGAATTTAGCCGAAGCATTGCAGGCGCCCAGCGCGGCGCATCCGTTCGGCACCGACCGCTACGGGCGGGATATGCTGTCGCGTGTGCTCATCGGCGCGCAGACCAGCATCTCGTCCGCGCTCGTGCTGGTGGCGATCATCGCCATAGTGGGAACGCTGCTCGGCGTGAGCTGCGGCCTGTCCGGCGGCGCGCTGGACACGGTGGTGATGCGCCTTTCGGACGTCTGTCTGGCGTTTCCGGGGCTGGTGTTCGCCATGGCCATTGCGGCCGTACTGGACGGCGGCATACAGAACGCGGTGCTCGCGCTGGCGCTCGTCAGCTGGCCGAAATACGCCCGCCTCGCGCGAAGCCAGACACTGGCGATCCAACACACAGACTATCTTCTGGCGGCGCGCCTGTCCGGATGTTCGCCGCCCGCGCTGCTGCTGCGCCACATCCTCCCCAATATTGCCGGGCCCGTGCTCGTCACCGCCGTGCTGGACATCGGGACGATGATGATGGAGCTTGCGGCGCTCTCGTTTTTGGGGCTGGGCGCGCTCCCGCCTGCGGCGGAGTGGGGCAGCATGATGAGCGACGGCAGAAGTATGCTGCAAACCTATCCCTGGGTCGTGCTGACGCCCGGCCTGGCGATTTTCCTCTCGGTGGCGCTGTTCCATCTGCTCGGCGACGCGGTGCGCGATTGGCTGGATCCCCGCAGCGGGCAGAGCGGACGGCGCGGACGAACACATGGACAGGGAGAAAACATATGAAAAAGACAAGGACAATGCTGCTGCTCTTCGGCCTGCTGGCGTTTGCGCTGACGGGCTGCGGCGCAGGCGAGACCTCTGACAGCAGCAGTACATCGAGCGACGGCAAGCAGCTCGTGTGGGGCGACACGACCTTCAACGCGGAAAACGGCGAGCCGGACGTCAATCCCCACAACGACAACAGCGGCTGGGCGTGCATCCGCTACGGCATCGGCGAGACGCTGTTCCGCTTTTCCGACAGCATGGAACTCGAACCGTGGCTGGCGCAGAGCTATGAAGCTGTCGACGAGCTGACGTGGCGCATCGTTCTGCGCGACGGCGTCTGTTTTTCCAGCGGCAGAAATCTGGACGGCGAGGCGGTCAAGCAGTGCCTGGAGGCGCTGGTGGCGCAGCACGCGCGCGCGGCGGGCGATCTGCGCATCGCAGAGATTTCGGCGGACGGGCAGACCGTGACCATCCGCACGGAGGAGCCGGTTCCCGCGCTGCTCCACTATCTGTCCGACCCCTACGGCTGCATCATCGACATGGAGGCCGGCGTCACAGAGGATGGCATCGTCAGCGGTACGGGGCCGTACCGGGCGGTTTCGCTGACGACGGACACCAGTCTGGAGCTGGTCAAAAACGAAACCTACTGGAACGGAACGCCCAAATTGGACGCCATCACGGTGCGCACGATTTCCGACGGCGACACGCTGACCATGGCGCTTCAGGCGGGCGAGATCGACGTGGCCTACGGCATGCCGTATGCCAGCTATCCGCTCTTTGAAAATGAGAACTACCGCTTTGCCAGCTGCACCACCAGCCGCGCCTTCTTCGCCTCCATGAACTTCGAGAGCGAGATTCTGCGCGATCCGGCGGTGCGAAAGGCCATCGCGATGGGCATCGACAAGGAGAGTTTTGTTGAGACGCTGCTGGACGGAAACGGCAGCGCGGCGGCGGGCGTGTACCCGGACAGCTTTGCGTTCGGCGGCGACAGCGTGACCACGGAGACCTACGACCCGCAGGGCGCCATGGCGCTGCTGGAGGAGGCCGGATGGGTGGACATGGACGGCGACGGCATCCGCGAAAAGGACGGGGCAACGCTGACCCTGCGCTGGCTCACCTATCCCAGCCGGCAGGAGCTGCCGCTGCTGGCCGAATCCGCACAGGCGACGCTGGGCGAGATCGGCTTTGACGTGCAGATCAACAGCACCGCCGACCACAACCGCCTGCGCGCGGACAGCGGCGCCTGGGACATTTACGCCAGCGCCATGGTAACTGCGCCGACCGGCGACCCGGAGTACTTTTTCACCTACCGCTGTCTGGACAGCTCCGGCAGCAACGACGGACACTACCACAGCGACGCGCTGGAAACGCTGGCGCAGGAGCTGTCGCGGACGTTCGACACGGACAGGCGGGCGGCGCTGGCGGTGGAGATGCAGCAGATTCTGCTGGACGACAACGCCTATGTCTTCTGCTCGCATCTGCGCATGAGCATGATTGCCAAATCCAGCGTGTCCGGACTGACGGCGCACCCCTGCGATTACTACGAGATCACGGCGGAGCTGGACATCGCGGCGTGAAAATCGAGAAGGAGAGGACGCACATGGAGTCGCTTTTGACCTATCGCTCGGTCGAGATCTGTTATCAGGGACGGCGGGCGGTGCAGGACATCAGCTTTGCGCTGCACCCCGGCGAGATTCTGGGCATTGTCGGCGAATCGGGCAGCGGCAAGAGCAGCCTCCTGCGCGCGGCGCTGGGCATTTTGGGACAGGGCGGTCTGGTGACGCGCGGGGACATCTGGTTTCGCGGAACCAATCTGCCCGACGCCACGGAAAACGAGCTGCGCGCCATACGCGGGCGGCAGATCGGCATGATTTTTCAGGACACGAAGGCATCTCTGTGCCCCATCCGCACGATCGGCGACCAGATTCACGAGAGCCTCGCGGCGCACGAGCGCCTGAGCAGAGCGGAGTCCGACCGGCGCGCGCGGGCGATGCTGGAACAGCTGGGCTTTCCGGACAGCGGGCGCATTTTGAACAGCTATCCGTTTGAGCTGTCCGGCGGCATGAACCAGCGGGTGGGCATCGGCCTCGCCATGCTGTCCGAACCGGCGGTGCTGCTCGCCGACGAGCCGACCAGTGCGCTGGACGTCGTCCATCAGCGGCGCATCGTGGCACAGCTACGCACCGTCCGGGAGACATGCGGAACGGCGATTCTGCTCGTGACGCACAACATCGGCGCGGTTTCCGCGCTGGCGGACACGGTTCTCGTCCTGCACGAGGGGCGGACGGTGGAATACGGACCTGCCGCGCAGGTGTTGTCGCACCCGCGCGCGGCGTACACAAAAACGCTGCTGGACGCCGTGCCACAGCTGCGTGCCGGAAAGGACAGGGGAACGCGATGACACCGCTGCTGGAAGTGAAAAATCTGACCGTCCGCTTTGCGCGCGGACGGGGACAGCCTCTCGCCGCCGTCGACGGCGTGAGCTTTCAGCTGTTTCCCGGAGAGGTTTTGGGCATCGTCGGCGAATCCGGCTGCGGTAAGAGCACCGTCGCGCGGGCGGTGACGCGGCTGGTGGACAGTTCCTCCGGCAGCATCGCCGTGCACGGGCAGGACGTCACGCGCGTTCGGGGACGAAGGCGGCGCGAGCTGTACCGGCACATGCAGATGGTCTTTCAATCCCCGGCCGATTCGTTCGACCCGCGCAGAACGCTGGGCGATGGCGTCGGCGAGAGCCTGCGCAACCGCGGCGTCTCCAAAAAGCAGGCGATGGCGCAGGCGCGTGGGTTATTGGAGCAGTGCGGCCTTCCCGCATCACTGGCGGAGCGCTACCCGCACGAGGTCAGCGGCGGACAGTGCCAGCGCGCGGCCATCGCGCGGGCGCTGGCGATTCGGCCGGAGCTGCTGATCTGCGACGAGGCAACCAGCGCACTCGACGTGACCGTACAGCAGCAGATTCTCGACCTGCTGGATCGGTGCCGGCGCGAGTATGCGATGGCGTATCTGTTTATCTGCCACGATCTGGCGCTTGTCGAGCGCTTTTGCGACCGCGTGCTCGTGATGCAGGCGGGCCGCATCGTCGAGCAGGGCACGCCGGAACAGGTCATCGGCGCGCCGAAGCAGGCGTATACCAGGCAGTTGATCGAATCCTCGTTATTATTCGCCAATTATTGAAAATTTTACGCAATATAACACAAATAAAACCACCTGTAAAGCGAATTGCATGTACAGGTGGTTTTCGATTTTCCGGAGGAAACCATCGCCGCCGCGCAGAAAAATGTAAAATTCTCTTGACACTTTGCGCGCGCCGTGCTATGCTGAGAGTGTAAAAGATATTTGACATTTTTGTGAATCAACAAAAGGAGGCAATCGATATGCCGGTAGGAGCAATACTTTTTCTGGTCGTCGTTCTGGCGGTCTTTGCTGTTCTGGATGGAATCATGCTGATTTCTCTGCTCGTTCCGGGGGACGAGCGCAGCCAGATCATCGTCTGGAAGGCGAGCGCATTCACGCTGCTGGGTGTGACCGGCTCGCTGATTTTAGACGTCATCGAGAATATGATCCGCGCGCAGATGATGTCCGTCAACCCGCTGATTCTGTTGGAGGTTACCGCAATTATCTACTTTGCGGCGCTGGTGTACTACAAGAAGAAGCACGGGGGCTGAAATGGAGAACCGAATCAGAAGCAGGCGGAAGGAGCTCAAGCTGTCGCAGGAGGAGCTGGCCAAGCGGTGCGGCGTCTCCCGACAGACCGTCAACGCCATTGAAAACGACAAATACGATCCGACGCTGTCGCTCGCGTTTCGCCTCGCGGGGGAGCTGCACCTCACGGTGGACGAGCTGTTCCTCCCGCCGCGAAGCGGAGAAGAGGCGCGCGGCCGCGGGTGACACACGAAAGGGGAGAGCGCGATGGAAATCAGACCAATCCGACCGGAAGACAGCCGGATGGAGATCAGTGCGGTGTACGAAACAAGCTGGAGGAGCGCCTATCGCGGCATTGTTCCGCAGGCGTACCTGGATGCCATTCCGAAGGGACATTGGGCGCCGCATCTGGATCAACCGGGCTGGCACACGCTGGTCTGCATCGAGGACGGCAGGATCATCGGCACAACCAGCTTTTGCCGCTCCCGTTTTCCGCAGTTCGCGTCGTCGGGAGAGATCATCTCCCTCTATCTGCTGCCGGAATACATGGGGCGCGGCTGCGGAAAAGCGCTGTACGAGACCGCCCTGCGCGCGCTGCGGCAGATGGGATTCTCCGACGTCTTCCTGTGGGTGTTGGAGGAAAACCGGCGCGCGCGGTCCTTTTACGAAAAGCTGGGATTTGTATGCACCGCCGATTTTCTCAACGATCAAATCGGCGGAAAGACCTTGCGCGAGGTGCGATATAGCAAGGAGGGATAGAAATGCCGTCGAGCAGAGAATATCTGGATTTTTTATTGGAGCAACTTTCGGAATTGGATGATGTGAGCTATCGGGCGATGATGGGGGAATACATCCTCTACTTCGGGAAAACAACGAAAAGGAGAAGAAGCGATGTCATTGGAACGTGTCAGACAATATTTTGAACAGGCTGGGCTGGGCGCGCGCGTCCTTGTGCTCGAACAATCCAGCGCCACCGTTGAACAGGCCGCGCAGGCGATTGGCTGTCAGCCCAAACAAATTGCCAAGACGATGTCGTTTTTGGTGGACGATGCGCCGGTTCTGCTCGTCACCGCCGGAGACGCCCGGGTGGACAATCCCAAATACAAGCGCGTGTTTCATCAAAAGGCCAAAATGGTTCCCCGGGAGCAGGTGGAAGCGTCTGTCGGACACGCGCCCGGCGGCGTGTGCCCGTTCGCGATTCTCCCCGGCGTCACGGTCTATCTCGACGTTTCGCTCAAGCGGTTTGCACAGGTGTATCCGGCCGCCGGAGATGGGCACAGCGCGGTTCGGCTGACGATAGAGGAACTGGAGGAACACGCAAACGCCGCCGGTTGGGTGGATGTCTGCAAAGGCTGGCAGGAAACGGGAGGGTTGGCAGATTGTTAGACGAAAAAGCGATCACATCGGGGCAATCTGCCGCCTTTGTGATCGCTTTTCGTCGATTGTTACCGCAGGAGCTTTCCTTCCGGCACGGCGCTCAGCACGCCGTCACGATAGACCACGCTGCCGCGCAGGACGGTCAGTGTGACCGCGCCCCGTCCGCGGCATCCGGCAAACGGCGTGAGCTTGTGCTTGTAGCGCATGTCCTCCGGGCGAATCTCCCAGCTGCGTTCCGGGTCGATGCAGGTGAAATCGGCGTCCATGCCGACAACCAGACGTCCCTTCTGCCTGTCCAGCCCGAAAATTTCCGCCGGGCGGCTGCCCATCTTCTGCGCCAGCACGCAGGGCGACGCGCCCTTCTGGTGCACAATGGCGTCGAACATCGACATGACGGTGGTCTGCACGCCGGACAGGCCGCTCCATGCGCCGAACGCGCCGCGCGGCCCGCTCTCGTCCTTTTCCTCCATGGGGGCAGGGGAATGGTCGGAGCACAGGCAGTCGATGGTGCCGTCCAGCAGATAGTCCCACAGGCGGTCGCGCGCCTCCGCCGTGCGCATCGGCGGGGAGCATTTGCAGACCATGCCGCGCGTGAGCACGTCCTGTTCGGTCAGCAGGAGATACTGCGGGCACGTCTCCGCCGTCACGCGGACGCCGCGCGCTTTGGCTTCGCGAATCAGCTGTGCGGCATCCGGATGGGAGACATGGCAGATGTGCAGACGGGCACCGCTCTGTTCCGCCGCAGCGAGCGCCGCGCGCACGGCGCGCACTTCCGCCTCCGGCGGACGCGAATCCAGATAATCCCGCCGCGCGGTGTGTCCGGCCGCAATTTTTTCCTGCGCCAGCCGCGTGCACATGACATCGTCCTCGCAGTGGAGCGCCGCGAGTCCGTCAAACGGTTTGAGCGCGGCGAAGGCGCGCGGCAGCGCTTCGACGGGCTGCATGGGGAAGAGCGCGCTGTCGTCGCAGGTAAAGCCCTTGAACGCCACCGCGCCGTGCGCGTGCATCTCCGCCAAATCGCCGTAGCAGGCGGGGAACAGGGCACCGTACAGCGCGTAGTCGACCCAGCTGTGCCCCGCGATCAGCTGCTTTTTCGCCTCCATGCGCGCGGCAGTAGAGGTGGCCGGCCGGTTGTTGAGCGGCATGTCGAGCACGGTCGTCACGCCACCGACCGCCGCCGCGGAGGACGCGCAGTCGAACGTCTCCCGGCTGTCAAAGCCCGGCTGGTTGAAGTGAACATGGCAGTCGATCAGGCCCGGAAAGAGGTACTGCCCGCGCACGTCGATGCACGGCGCGCCGTCGTCCGCCACCTCGCCAATTGCGGCGATTTTGCCGTCTTTCACGCCGACCGCGCCGGGAAATACGGCGCTATCCGTGACCAGAACGGCGTGCTTCAAAATCAGATCATACATCGCTTTCACGCTCCTTAAATGGGAAGAACCGACAGGGGAGAGACTCCTGCCGGCTCGTTGTCTGTACCGTGGTTATTCTTCTACCAGCTCCGGAACGGCTTCCTGGAGCATGGAGGAGTCGGCAAACGTCTCGAAGGACGGCTGCTCGGTGATATTGCCCATGTCCAGCATGAAGGCGGCCATGGAGTTGGAGGCGTCGATGAAGTTCTGGTCGAAGTTCATCTTGTAGACGTTCTTGTTCATGATGGCGAGGACGTCTTCTTCGTCCTGATTGATGGCTTCGGCGATGATGGCTGCGGCTTCTTCCTTGTTTTCATTGATGAAATCGGTCGCCTTGGCGAGCGCGCGCAGTAGCTTCTGACAGGTGGTCGGATTTTCCGCGAGGAATTCATCGGTGACCTGTACCGTGGAGTTGAAGTTCAGCCAGTTGACTTCGCCCTCCGCGCCCGGAATATAGGAGTTCAGGCCGGTGAATAGCAGCGTGCCGTCCAGTGCGACCGCCCGAGAGACCCACGGCTCCCAGCAGGCCATTGCGTCGATGTCGCCGCGCTCAAAGGCCGCGATCTGATCGGAGGGATTCATGTACACAAATTCAATGGCGTCGTAGTCGACGTCCAGCTCCTCACACATGTTGCGGATCGCCAGCATGACGGCCGCGCCGTTGCTGATGCCGATTTTCTTGCCCTCGAAATCCGCCGCCGACTGAATGTTGGCCGCATTGCGCACGACGACAGACTGCGTATCGCCGCTGTCGGAGGTGCAGGACAGCGCCTTGATGGCGACATCGTTCGCCGCCAGCGAGATGCAGGTATAGGTGCTCTCAAACGAAACCTGCGCGTCGCCGCTCGATACCAGCGGGCTGATGTCCGTGCCGGACTGGAGGAGCTGGTTGGTGACAGTCAGACCTTCTTCGGCAAAATAGCCGTTTTTGTCCGCGATGATCTGCTGTGCGGAGATCTGCGGGTCGAGGACGCCGTAGGCGGTAAATTCGGTGACCTCCGCCGAAGAGGATCCGCCGGAGCCGGAAGAGCCGGCGTCCGCCGATGCGGCCTGCTGAGACGATGCGCCGCAGCCTGCGAGCAATCCGACGGACAGGATGGACGCCGAGAGTACGGCGAGCAGACGCTTCGTTGTGTTTTTCATGAGTGTTTCCTCCTTATTTTGCTTGCGATTGAAAAAACAAAAAACGGCGCAAAACGGAAATCCGTCTTACGCCGTTGTAAGTCATCTGCATCAGATGCTTTGTTTTTTGTTGACCCTATTATACGAATTCCGGCGGCGATGCACAAGGGCAGTGTGCACAGTGTTGCGAAAAATTTTGGGACGATTTACACAGTGATGGCCGCGTGCGCCCGGACAGAGGCCGCCGGAGGAGCGCCATTATCAATTGAACAAAATAAAAATTTTGTTCAATTAGGAGTAGGGTCTTTCCGGAAATCCGCGCCGGACGGCCGATTTTCGGCCTGTCAATTCTGTGCTGTTTTTCGCAAATCATTCGATGATTTCGCGCGATTCCTTGCAGTTCCAGCGGCTTCTCCGGTTCGCGCCGCCGGTTCCGTTCGTTTTTTCTGATGCGCCGCAAAAAAACCGCAGCCCGAATTTGCTGAGCTGCGGATCATTGCTGTGTGTACGTGCCGGATCACCGGCGGATTTTGTCTTATCGTTTGGTCATGAAATTCATCGCGGATTTCGCCATCAGCCGCTTGGTGCCCACTTTGTCAAACGACACTTCGAGCAAAATGTCTCCGCCCATTGGCCGGCACGACGTGATCATGCCGTGTCCGAACGCTCTGTGGTCGACCTGATCGCCGGGCTTCAGCTCGACGGCCGCAATGGTTTCCGCTGTCTTGCGCGCAGCCGCCTTTTTCCGGCTGCCGCCCGAAATCTCATGCGCCCGCGGCGAATAAAACTTGGGATTGGGCTGGTATTCCAGCTTTTCCATCGCTTCCCTGCGCGTTTCGGAAATATTGGAATCGACAAAATTTTCCGGAATTTCCTCCAAAAAGCGGGATGGCTTGAAATATTGTGTTCTGCCATACATCATACGGCGCTCGGCGCAGGTCAGATAGAGCTGCTTTTTGGCGCGCGTCACGGCGACATAGCACAGACGGCGCTCCTCCTCCATGTCCTCCTCTTTTTCGGCCGCACGGAATCCCGGAAAAATCCCCTCTTCCATGCCGACTACGAACACATTTGGAAACTCCAGACCTTTTGCGGCGTGCATTGTCATCATCACGACCGCGTCGGCTGTTTCGTCCATGCGGTCGATATCGGTGAACAGCGAGACCTCCTCCAAAAAGCCCTCCAGCGTCGGGTTCTGCTCGCGCTGTGCGTATTCTGATATATTTGATTTGAGCTCCATCGTGTTTTCCACGCGCCCCTGCGACTCCGCGTCGCCCTTGCTTTGCAGCGCCGCGAGATAGCCCGTGTGCTCCAGCACCTGCTCATAAAACTCGTCGAGCGGCAGGTATTCCAGCATCTTTTGCAGGCCGGCGATCAGGTCGGCGAATTTGCGCAGCGCGGCACTCGCGCGCCCCAGCTCCGGGTACTCCGCCGCGTGCGACACGATGTCGAACAGCGTGGTGCCGTGCTGCTGCGCGAGGAGCGCGGCGGTTTCCACCGTCTTGCCGCCGATTTTCCGCGCGGGGACGTTGATGATGCGCCGCAGGCGCAGGTCGTCCGCTGGGTTGACGATCACCCACAGATAGGCAAGCATGTCCTTGACCTCGGCGCGGTCAAAAAAGCGCAGGCCGCTGACGATGCGGTACGGGATGCTGTTGCGCTTGAACGCGGTCTCGATGTTGTTGGACAGCACGTGATTGCGGTACAAAATCGCATAATCGCTCCAGCGGCTGCCCTCGGAATAGCCGTCCAGGATGGTCTCCGCCACATAGGCGGCCTCCCCTTCCTGTGTGTCCGAGCGGTGCACGCGCAGTTTCGCGCCGTCCCCGTTGTCCGTCCAGAGCTCTTTCCCCTTCCGGCGCGCGTTGTTGCGAATCAGCTCGTTGGCGGCGCTCAGGATGTTCTGCGTCGAACGGTAGTTCTGTTCCAGCCGGATGGTCACGGCGTTTTGATATTGCTTTTCAAATTCCAGAATATTGGTGATCGTCGCGCCGCGAAATTTGTAGATGCTCTGGTCATCGTCGCCGACCACGCAGATGTTCTCCTGTCCGCCCGCGAGCAGGCTGATGAGGACATACTGCGCGTGGTTTGTGTCCTGATATTCGTCCGCGAGGACGTAGCGGAACTGGCGCTGGTACTGTTCGAGAATCTCCGGATTACCCTGGAGCAGCTGGACGGTTTTCATGATGATGTCGTCAAAATCCATCGCGTTGGATTCCTTGAGCTGCCGGGCGTATTCCTTATAGATATCCGCGACAGTCGTCCGGTAATAATCGCCGTCCGCCTCCAGCTCAAACATGCGCGGCGTTTGCAGGTTGTCCTTCGCGCGCCCGATCATGCTCGCCACGGCGCGCGCGTCGAATACCTTTTCGTCCAGCTTTTTCCCCTTGAGGATGGCGGTCAGCACGCGCTTCTGGTCGTCCGCGTCGTAGATGGTGAACGAGCGGTCGTAGCCGATGGCATCACTGTGGCGGCGCAGGATGCGCACGCAGGCGGAGTGGAACGTAGACGCCCAGATGTCGCGCGCGAAGTCCTCCCCCAGCGCGCGCTCCAGCCGATGCTGGATCTCCTTGGCGGCCTTGTTCGTAAACGTAATGGCGAGAATCTGCCACGGACGCGCCGGGCGAACCGCGCACAGCAGCTCCGCCCGCATGCGATTCTCCTCGGTCGGACGGCGCAGATAGTCGCGCAGGAACAGCAGATCGTCCTCGGTGGCGTTCGCTGGCGCAAATTCGCAGGAATAGCCGCACCCGAAGCGCAGAATATTGATGATGCGGTGAATCAGCACGGTGGTTTTCCCGCTGCCCGCGCCGGCAAGAACGAGCAGCGGGCCTTCGGTATGAAAGACCGCCTCGCGCTGGCGGTCGTTGAGCGATTCAAATTCGCGTTCGATGATCGCGCTGCGCAGTGCGGCGTATTGGATGTCAAATCTTGTCTGTTGCATGATGCTCTCCTTCCAACAAAACAGCGGACTGGAGTTTCAGTATAGCATATTTTGCGCGGCGGAACAACAAGGCGTTTGCCCGCCCGGCGCGCGCCGCTGCGCCTTGTATCCCCCGCGCGCCCATGCTATAATAGAAGAAAAGAACATTCTCGCGAGGGGGAAAGGAACATGGATTTGTTTGTGCAATCGGACAAAGCGCAGGAAATGCGGGCGTATACACTGCCGCGATTTCGCGAGCTGCCGCAGATCGAGATCTATCTGGATCAGCTCATCACCATCCTCCAGCAGATTCTCAGCCCGCTGTGCGCCGCGGATATGCAGCCCTGCATCACGGCCTCGATGATCAACAACTACACCAAGCAGGGCGTCATCAGCCGGCCGGTCAAGAAAAAATACACCCGCGAGCACATCGCCTATCTCGTCTTCATCGCGGCTTCCAAGCAGGTGCTGTCCATCGACGGGATTCGCCGCCTGATTCAGATTCAGCTGAGCAGCTATCCGATTGAAACCGCTTACGACTATTTTTGCACGGAGCTGGAAAACGCGCTGCACGCCGTGTTCAACGGCGAGGAGCCGCCGATGGACTCCGCCAGCGCGCAGACGCAGCAGACCCGCCTGCTGCGCGCCGACGTGTCCGCCATCGCGCACAAGATCTATCTCTCCAAATATCTCGAACAGTTTTCCGCCCAGCAGGAGGCGGACTGAACGCACAAAAAAGCCCAATCCACGTTTGCGGATTGGGCTTTGCTTATTCCTCCCACGGGCGGATGCGATAGCGCGCGCCGATGGCGTCGCAGATCGCGCGGCACCGCGCTTCCTCCTCGTGTGAGATGGTCGTGTCGACGGTCGTCATGACGACCTCGGGAACGGTCCGCACGCAGTCTTTCGCAAACCGCAGCATCGCGTCGAACGACGGTTCGCCGAATTTGCTGCGCGTCAGGCGCAGGTATTCCGCCGCGTCCGGCGTGTTCAGGCTGATGGACACCACGTCGATCAGTCCGGACAGCTTTTCCGCGATCGGTTCGCCGTTGACCAGATCGCCGAGACCGTTGGTGTTGATGCGGATGGGCAGCTCCGGACGTTTGGCCTTGAGGTACTGCGCCGTGCGCAGCAGCATGTCGAGGCGCTCCGTCGGTTCGCCAAACCCGCAGAAGACCGCTTCGCGGTACCGCGTCAGGTCGCAGCCGTCGATGGCGGCGGTGATCTCCTCGTAGGACGGCTCGTGCGCCAGCCACAGCCCGCCGGAATTGCCGATGGCATCCATGGTCTGCCGCAGGCAGAAGGTGCAGGCGCAGGGGCAGCGGTTGGTGAGGTTGAGATACAGTCCATCGTGTACGTCGTACACGATTGTCATTTCTTTTTTCATCGGGATTCTCCTTATTTTTTAAGCGCCCGCCTTAAGATGTGCGCAGGGTCGCGAGAAATTCCTCAAAGCAGACGCCGTCCGTCTTGGGAATGTTCAGTTCGATCGAGCGCCGGATGCATTTTTTCACAAAGGCGGTCGCGCGGCGCACGGATTTTTCAAACGGGACGCGGTTGACCGCGTCGGCGGCGACGATGGACGAAAAGACGTCGCCCGTGCCGGAGCGCTCGTTTCCGATGCGCAGTGTGCGCAGCAGCTTCGCCCGTCTCCCCTTTTCGTACACCAAATTGGACACATAGGTCTTCTGCGGCACGCCGGTGATGACGATCTTTTCCGGGCCCTGCGCCTCCAGCAGCTTCGCGAGGCGGATCAGCTCCCGCATGGTCCAATGCCCCTCGTGAAACGGTGTATCCGTCAGGATACAGGCCTCGGTCAGGTTGGGCGTCAGAATGTCGGCATAACCGACCAGCTGCTTCATCGCCTGGCACAGTTCGGGCGTATAGGTCGCATACGGCTTGCCGTGGTCGCCCATGACCGGATCGATGACGACGGTGGTGCGTGCGGTGCGGAAATCCGAGATAAACCGCTTGACGATCTCGATCTGCCGCTCCGAACCGAGAAATCCGGTCTGAATGCCGTCAAATTCCAGGCCGAGCGCCTTCCACTGGTCGATATACGGCTGCATTTTGTCCGTATAGTCCTCGAAAAAGAAGTCGGGGAAGCCCGTGTGATTGGAAAAGACGGACGTCGGCACCGGACAGCACTGAATTTTCAGCGCGGAGATGATCGGCACGGAGACCGCGAGCGAGCAGCGCCCAAAGCCGGAGAGGTCGTTGATGACAGCGATTTTTTTCTGCCTGTTGTGGTCGATCATACGTTCCCCTTCCCTGTCATGGTCAGCAGCGGGCGCAGCTTCGCCTTTTCAAACAGCGAACCCGCGCCATAGCAGACCGCCAGATTGAGCACGCCCTTGACGGCGAGCCCCGGCGTGGACGCCAGTCCCTGCGCCCAGCCGCCGTACAGCGCGGCGCCGGCAATCGTATAACCGGCCACCATCCACACCATACCGGCGGCGCAGGCGATGACCGCGCGGGCGGAGAACAGCGTGCAGGTTCCGTCCTTCCGATAGGCGATGCGGCCGACGAGCAGCGCCATCAGCGACTTGATCACGAAGGTCGGCACCACCCAGGCGGTAAAGCCGGTCAGCAGATCGGCCAGCGCGGAGCCGATGCCGCCCGCCCAGATGCCGGAGCGCTTGCCGACAAACAGCACAGCCAGCAGGATAAAGGCGTCGCCCAGATGCGCGTATCCCAGCGGGATGGGGATCTGAACCACCATCGTCATCACACAGATCAGCGCCGCCATGAGCGCCGTGACGCACAGAAACCGTGCGGAATGGTTTGCTTTCATACAGGTCACCTCGTGTTGTTGTTTTTGTATGAGAGCATTATACCGCACGACTGTACACATGAAAATGGTCAATTTTAACTGTTTTTATAAGCACAGTTTGGTTTGCCCGTGATTTATCCGCCGGATATCATGGACAGACAGGAAAAGATGCCGAAGAGCAGCGGCTGATGGAGCAGATAGACGGGCAGCGTGTGCCGCCCCAGTGCCGGAAGCGCGCCATGCGGGGAAAGCTGCGGCGCCGCCTTCGCGCGGGATTTCCAGATCGAGAAGGCAAAATACCCGGCGAAATACAGAAACAGCCACGGAACCGGCGGAAAATAGTCGGCGGAGTAAAATCCCTCCGGCGGAAAGCCCAAAAACGCCGTCAGCAGATTGCGGTACCAGGCGTCGGGGACGGGCGCGATGACCCAGCGCTCAAACCCGAAGGTGCCGTCCTTGGCGTTGCGCAGCGCGAAAAACAGCAGCGCGCTGACGGCCAGGCCGAGCGGCGCCGGAACGCGGCGAAACAGGCGGTCGAGCGGGATCAGCAGCAGCATGCCGATGCCGATCAGCGTCAGAACGCCGAAATACACCGGCTGGTCGGGCGTCGCCAGCCGCGTGACAACGGAGACCGCCTCCCCGGCGGCCAGCACGAGCAGCCCGCGCCGCAGCGGGCGATGGCCGAGCTGCCAGCAGAAGCCGGACAGCAGCAGAAACGACCAGCAGATGCTCTGCTGCCAGACATATGCGGCGGTCGTGTCAAACCATCCCCAGTCCGCGCCGAACAGATTGACGGCGTCCCAGCAGGTGTGGTAGGCGATCATGCTGAGCAGCGTCAGCCCGCGCAGGCGGTCGAGGAAAAGATACCGCCCGCTTGCGGCGGGCGGCTGTGTTGTGAGGTTGAGTTGTCTGTCCATCACAGTTCGTTGACGAACTCCTCGATGCGGTCCATGGCGGTTTCCAGATGCATCATGGAGTAGGAATACGAGATGCGGATGTGGCCGCGTCCGCTCTCGCCGAACGCGCTGCCGGGGACGACGGCGACCTTTTTCGCGCGCAGCAGACGGTCGCAGAATTCCTCGTCGTCCTCCATGTATTTCTGGATGGAGGGGAAGATGTAAAACGCGCCCTCCGGCTCAAAGCACGGCATGCCGATTTCCTGCAGGCGGGTGTACATAAACCGGCGGCGCATGTCGTACTGCTCGCGCATGTACGCGATGTCGTCCTGCCCCGTCCGCATCGCCTCGACGCCCGCGAACTGGCTGACCGTCGGCGCGGACATGATGCCGAACTGGTGAATCTTGACGAGCGGCGCGAGCATTTCCTTCGGCGCCATGACCCAGCCGAGGCGCCAGCCGGTCATGGCATACGACTTGGAAAAGCCGTTGATGACAATGGTGCGCTCGCGCATGCCGGGCAGCTCCGCGAAGCAGACGTGCTTCTTGCCGCCGTAGGTCAGCTCGCAATAGATTTCGTCCGAAATGACGACGATGTTGGTGCCGCGCAGCACGGCCGCGATTTCCTCCAGATCCTCGCGCGTCATAATCGCGCCGGTCGGATTGTTCGGGAACGGCATGATCAGCACCTTGGTGCGCGGTGTGATCGCCTCCTTGAGCGTCTTCGCCGTCAGCTTAAACCCGTCCTCCATGCGCGTCTGGAGCGGCACCGGCGTGCCGCCCGCCATGATGGTCAACGGCGTGTAGCAGACGAACGACGGCTCCGGGATGAGCACCTCGTCGCCCGCCGAGACGAACGAGCGGAGCGCGTTGTCAATCGCCTCCGAGCCGCCGACGGTGACGATGATCTCCTTGTGGTGGTCGTATTCCAGATGATAGTTGTCCCATACGTATTTGGCGATCTCCTCGCGCAGCTCCGCCAGACCCCAGTTGGAGGTGTAGAACGTCTTGCCCTGCTGCAGGGAGGCGATGCCCGCGCGGCGAATCTGCCACGGCGTCTGGAAATCCGGTTCGCCGACGCCGAGGGAAATGGCGTCGCTCATCGTGTGAACGATGTCGAAAAATTTTCGGATGCCGGACGGCTTGATGGTGCGCGCCTTGTCCGAAATCAGAGAGGAATAGTCAATCATTGCGGAAATCCTCTCTTTCGTCAATCGGATTGAAATCGATGCCCGCGTCCTTGTATTTCTTCAGCACGAAATGCGTGGAGGTGGAGATGATGTTCTCCATCGGCGCGAGGTTTTCCGAGACAAAGCGGGAGACCTCCTGAAGCGAGCGGCCGTTGATGATGACGGTGAAGTCAAAGCTGCCGCTCATGAGATAGACGCTGACTACCTGCTTGTGGCAGTGGATGCGGCGCGCCAGCTCGTCAAAGCCCATGCCCTTCTGCGGGCTGACGCGCACCTCGATGAGTGCGGTGACGCTGTCGCGCTCGACCTTATCCCAGTCGATGATCGCCTTGTAGCCGAGGATGATGTTGTCCTTTTCGTATTTATGAATGCTGGCGTTGACCTCCTGCTCCGTGATGCCGAGCATTTTGGCAATGCGGTCGGGCGTGATGCGGGCGTCCTGTTCCAACAGCTGTAAAATTCGATGCATAATAGTAAACCTCCTGCATGATAGATGTACGTTTTTGGCAGCGAGGATCGTAATTCTTCGTTGAGATTCCTCGTCGATTTTGGGTTTTACCACATTAGTATAGCATAAAGTCGTGCCGTTCACCAGACAGAATGTAAAAATGACGCCAAATCTTATCCCGCCTCCGGCCTCGTGGGAATGGCAAAGGTCAAAGGGCGGCGGGGCGTTTGCTCAGAAATCCTGAATCCAGGCGTCGACTTCCTGCTGATTCGCCAGCGTGACCTGCCGGTCGGAAATGCGGTAGATGCGCGTGCAGATGCCCAGCACGCTCGGCCGGTGCGTCGTGACGACGCACGCCTTGTTCTGCTCGGAGTGCATGATATTGCGCAGCACGCGCCGCTCGGTCGCGACGTCCAGCGCGCTGGTCGCCTCGTCCAGCAGCATCACCGGCGCGGGGGACAGCAGGGCGCGCGCAATCGCCAGGCGCTGCGCCTGGCCTTCGGAAAATCCGCCGCCGCGCTCCTTGACCTTGCTGTAGATGCCGTCCGGGAGCTTTTCGATGAATTCATACGCGCAGGCATCGCGCAGAACCGCGATGAGCTGTTCGTCCGTGGCGTCCGGCTTGACCATGCGCAGGTTGTCCGCGACCGTTCCGGAAAACATGGTGTTTCCCTGCGGCACATAGGAGAACAGGCACCGCGTGCTGGCGGAGAGCGACATGTCTTCCGCCCCGGCGCGGGCGCGCAGCGCGCCCGCCTGCACATTGACCAGTCCGAGCAGGATGCGCAGCATCGTCGTCTTTCCCTCGCCGGAGGGGCCGACGAGCGCGATGACCTCGCCCGACTGCACCCGCAGGCAGGCCTGATGCAGAATCAGGCGGGAGTTGTCGTAGGAAAAATCGATGTGGTCGACGTCCAGCTCGATGCCGTCCGTCTGCGCCACTGCCGCCAGCTGGGCGGCCCGCTGCTCCTCCGCGGCGTTTTCCTTCGGCAGCTCGGTCAGCTCCATGATCCGTCCGGCGCTGGTCGCCGCCGAGATCGCGCCCGGCACCAGATTGATGAGCAGCGAGAACGCCGAGGCGAGCGTCGAGGACATCTGCAAAAACAGCGTCATGGTGCCGTAGGTGATGCGCCCCGTCCAGAGGCGATAGATGCCCCAGCCGAAGCAAAGCGAGGACACCGCCATGCCGGTGAACGACATCATCGCGGCGGTTTTGATGGAAAACCGCTTGTATTCCATCGTGCAGTCGCGGTATTCCTTCTGCACCTCGTCCAGCCGCTCCCCGTACTGCCGGGTCAAGCCGAACGATTTGATAAACTGGATGTTCTGGAACGATTCCTCGTGAAAGGACATCATGCGCGAGCTGGACTCACGCAGCTTTTTGTTAAAGCGCCGCATGTTGCGCATGAGCGTTTTGGAGACCAGAATGGTGACCGGCGCGCTCAGCAGCGACAGCACGGCGAGCGGCGGGTCGTAATACAGGATGATGCACAGCGCGCCCAGAAACTGCACGCTGCGCGTGATGGCGTCCGGCACCAGGCTGAGCACGCTGCTCGACACGGTGCTGACGTCGCTGTTGACGCGGTTGAGGATGTCGCCCGAGTGATATTCCGCCAGCGCCTGCCAATCGGCCTGCATGATGCGCGCGAAGACATTCGCCCGGATCTCCTGTTCCACGTGAATGCTGATGCCGGCGGAGATGTAATCGGTCAGCATGTTGGCCAGAATCTGCGCCACACGCATACCGATGTACAGCGAGGCCGCCAGCGCGAGCTGCGAGGAATGATACCCGGTCACGGTATCGATCATGTATTTGGAGACGACGCTGCTGCCCAGCCCCATCCCGGTGGACAGAATGCCCACGACGATGTACCACAAAATCTGCCAGCGGTACCGCACGGAAAAGCGGAAAATCCACAGGATTTCCCCGATAAATTCCTGCATTTTCCCGTTGCGGATCCCCCGTATCACTTTAGACAAAAACTCCATGCTTCCGCTCCCCTGTCTGTTTCTGTTCTGCGCGCCCCGCGTTCCGGGCGCGGTCAGCCGCTACCAGTATACCACATCCCGGCCGCCTGTGCATTTTTTATTCCCCCGTTTGCCCGCCCGGATTTGAAACTCGCGGCGAAGTGCGGTACAATAGAGGGCAGCGTATGCGATTGGAAAGGAAGTTTCTGTATGATTTTTGATCTGTTCACGCCGGATATGCTGGATTTTCTCGCGGAAAACCACCTGCACAACAGCAAAAGCTGGTATGAGGCGCACAAAGACGTGTACCGGCGGCTGGTCTCGGAGCCATACGGCGCGCTGGTCGAGCGGATGAGCCCGCACATGCTCGAAATCGACCCGCAGTTTGTGACAGCGCCCTCCCGCGCGGTCTCCCGCGTTCGGCGCGACACACGCTTTACGAAAAACAAGGATCTGTACCGCGACCACATCTGGATCGTGTTCCGCCACCCCAAGGTCCGGCTGGGCAATTCCCTGTGCTACTATTTTGAAATCGGACAGGAGGAATGGGGCTACGGCGTCGGGTATTACGACATGCCGTCGGCAGTGCGCGAGCAGTACCGCCAGATGATTCTGCACCGCGACAGGGCCTATCTGGACGCCCGGCGCGCGCTGGAACAGACGCCGGCGTTCGCGCTGTACGGCGACTGCTACAAGCGCCCGCCCTATCCGGACGCCCCGCAGGAGGCGCAGGACTGGCTCAACCGGAAAAATATCGGCGTCAGTTTCTCCTCCCGGGAGTATACCTCCTTGTTTAACGGCACGTTCTATGATATAATGATGACAAATCTCAAGCGAATCGCACCATTTTACCGATTTCTTCGTGTTGCAGAAGAGCGCGTTCGCCGACAGTCATTGGAGGAGCACTCGTGAAGTTTACTGCAATCGATTTTGAAACCGCAAACGCGTCCATGCTGAGCGCCTGTTCGGTCGGCATCGTCGTCTTTGAGGATGGCGCGCCTGTTCGGGAGCTGCACACGCTCATCCGCCCGCCGGAGGAGTGCGGAAAATTCAACTGGTACAACGTCCGCATTCACGGCATCAAGGCGAATATGGTCAAGACAGCCCCGACCTTCGACGAGGTTTGGGCACAGATCAGCGACTGCATCGACGGCCAGCTCGTCGTCTGCCACAACGCCGCGTTTGACACCGTCGTGCTGTGCCGCCTGCTGGAATACTACCACATCGCGATTCCCACCTTTGATTACGTCTGCACGGTCAAAATCTCACAGCTTTTGTGGCCGGAGATGGAAAATCACAAGCTGGACACGGTGTGCCGCGATCTGCGGATCGGGCTGAACCACCACGAAGCGCTGTCGGACGCGCGCGCCTGCGGGCTGATCTTCGCGGAAGCGCTCAAAAGCCAGCACTGCGACGACCTCACCGATCTGCTGGAGGCGCTGGAAATGCGCGCAGGACGTGTCTCCCCGCAGGGAAGACAGTCGTGCTCCACCTCGGAAGAGGTGCGCCGGAAAATGATCTCGGAAAAGAAAAAACAGGCGAGCCGCCGCAAATATTTTGCCCGCCGCCACGCCGCTGCGGGCGCAACGGAGAAAGGAGAACACCCATCATGACAAACTGCACGCTGTTCCAAAAAGCCGGAGAATACCGCTCCCTCGTCTCCTCGCGTCTGGCGGACGCCGGAGATCTGGTTCGTGTCGGCTATCAGACCGCAAGCCAGCGCATCGCCGCCCTGCTGAATCAGTACATGCTCTCCGAGCTGCAAATTCTTCAGCTGATGCTCATCTCGTTCGGCGTCCTGCTCGGCGCGACGTTCTCTGATTTCTTCAAAAAGTACCGCAAGGTCGTCCTCGTCGCCTTCCTCGTCTCGGTCTGCCTGTTCGTCTACAAGGCATTCCAGCTGCTCGGAGAATGGGACGAGGCCAACAGCGAATTTTGACCGTTTTTCCTCTGCCTGAACCCGCGGTTCAGGCAGATTTTTTTGGAAAAAGCACTTGCAATCGCCCCAGATGTTCTG
>DXIG01000049.1 GCA_019112985.1 Candidatus Butyricicoccus stercorigallinarum
CCAAGATGACCGACCCCTCGCTCATCATCTACCATCCGGTGCGCCAGTGCGGCGGCAAGCTGGTCGTCACCAACGGCGACCAGACCGACACGATCTGCGACTACCTGCGCGAGGGCAAGAGCTATATCGACGCCCTGCGCACCCGCCAGTTTGAGCCGGACGCGCCCAACTACACCTCGCGCATCTCGGGCGTCATCAACGAGGACGGCTCGTATTCCCTGTCCATCCTCAAGAACTTCACGTCCGACCGCACCTCGAACAAGCGCTTTTTCTATGAGTATGACAAGCCGGTGCCCGGTCTCGGCCACTTCATCCACACCTATCAGTGCGACGGCGACCCGCTCCCGCCCTTCCGCGGCGAGCCCAAGTGCATCCGCATCGAAAAGCCGATCAAGCAGTTCACCGAGCTGCTGTGGAGCAGCATGAACGAGCAGAACAAGGTCTCGCTGTTCGTGCGCTATATCGACCTTGCGACCGGCGCCTACTGGCAGGAGATCCGCAACAAGCATGAGGAGGGAAAGGACGCATGAACGAACTCGCACTCAAATACGGCTGCAACCCCAACCAGAAGCCCGCGCGCATCTTTATGACCGAGGGCGAGCTGCCGATCGAGGTGCTCAACGGCAAGCCGGGTTATATCAACTTCTGCGACGCATTCAACTCGTGGCAGCTGGTCAAGGCGCTCAAAAAGGCGACCGGCATGCCGGCGGCGGCGTCTTTTAAGCACGTTTCCCCCGCGGGCGCGGCGCTCGGCAAACCGCTGACCGAGGTCGAGAAGCAGATGTACTTCGTCGAGGCGGACCACGAGCTCTCCCCCATCGCGTGCGCCTACATCCGCGCGCGCGGCGCGGACCGTCTGTGCTCCTACGGCGACTGGGCGGCGCTCTCGGACGTGTGCGACGCGGACACCGCCTCCTACCTCGCGCACGAGGTGTCGGACGGCATCATCGCCCCGGGCTACACCGACGAGGCGCTCGCCATCCTCAAAACCAAGCGCAAGGGCGGCTACAACGTCGTCCAGATCGACCCGGACTATGTCCCGAAGCCGATCGAGCAGCGCGACATCTTCGGCATCCGCTTCGAGCAGGGCTACAACGACTATGAGATCAATGAGAGCCTGCTGAACAACATCGTCACCGACAACAAGGACCTGCCCGAGTCGGCCAAGCACGACATGATCCTGTCGCTCATCACGCTCAAGTACACCCAGTCCAACTCGGTCTGCTACGTTAAAGACGGCATGACCATCGGCGTGGGCGCGGGCCAGCAGAGCCGCATCCACTGCACGCGTCTGGCGGGCAGCAAGGCGGACAACTGGTTCCTGCGCCAGCATCCTAAGGTGCTCGGCCTGCAGTTTGTCGACGGCATCCGCCGTCCCGACCGCGACAACGCGATCGACGTGTATATCTCGGACGAGTACGAGGATGTGCTCGCGGACGGCGTGTGGCAGAACACCTTCAAGGTACGCCCGGAGGTGCTGACCGCCGAGGAAAAGAAGGCGTGGATCGCCAAGAACACCGGCGTGACCGTCGGCTCGGACGCGTTCTTCCCGTTCGGCGACAACGTCGAGCGCGCGCGCAAGTCGGGCGTACAGTACATCGTGCAGCCGGGCGGCTCGATCCGCGATGACAACGTCATCGAGACCGCCAACAAATACGGCATCGTCATGGCGTTCACCGGCATGCGCCTGTTCCACCATTGATGCGGGAAAACGCCGCGTCCGCGGCTAAATGGACGCTGGCGGCGCTGGCCGTGCAGATCGCGTCCGCGGCCTGCCTGAGCGTGCCCGGCGCGCCGGTCGGGCTGGCGCTGATGGCTGTATGCTATCTGATGAACGGTTGGGCGGCCTGGCGGCTGCGCTGCTTTGCAGCGCTCGGCGCGTCGCTCGTCGGTTGCGTGCTGACGCTGCTGCTGCCGGACGGCACCGACCCGGCCTGGATCGGCAACATGCTGGTCAACCTGCTGTTTTTGCTGATCTATCTGCCCATGCAGCGCCGCTGGGACGGCAAGCTGCGCGCGGCGGACGTATCCGAGCAGACGCTGCGCATCGGCCGGACGTGGGCGCTCGTAACGCTCATCCAGCGCGGCGCGTCCATGCTGGGCTTTCTGCCGCTGTTCGAGGGGCAGGCCGAGCTTTCGGCCGCGCAGGGCGCGTATACGGCGCTGTTTACTATGCAGGTGACGTTTGAGATGGTTGCGCTGCTCGCGGCGGTCGTGTCCTATGTCTGGATGGTGCGCTATCTGTGGCGCGCCAAGACGCTGCTGAAAGAGCAGGTGGCGCCATGAAGCTGCTGCGGGGCTATTATGCCTATCTGGCTATTGCGGGCGGCTGGCTGCTCCGGCTGGTTTTGCAGGATAACTGGATGCTGCAAATTGTGGCTTTTGCGCTGATTTCCGCGGGGGCGCTGTCGCTGCAGCGTGTGTCGCGCTGGTTTATGCGTGCGTCCATTGCGGCTGATGTGTGCATCGGCTTTGAGTTGCTCTGCGGCGCGCCGATGCTGCCGCCGGGACTTGGGCGCATGGTGCTGGAATATGCTTCGCTTGTGCCGCTGCTGCTGACCGGCTGCATGCTGCTCTTCGCCTATATGGAGCAGATGCGTGCAGCGGAACGCGGCACAATCATCGAATGGCTGATATTTGTTGTGTGGAGCGCGGGTTTTATCCTGACGCTTCTCATGTCGCCCGGTTGGCTGAATGACTATGCGCTGGCGCTGGTTGTTACTGTGGTAAACACGCTGACAGTGATCGGCTATATTGCGCTGCTGGCGGATACGTTCCGCGCGCAGAAAGAATACATCCGTACGGAGGGAAATGAACCATGAAAGTATTGGTGATCGGCGGCGGCGGAAGAGAACACGCCATCGTCTGGAAGATTGCCCAGAGCGAAAAAGTGGATAAGATCTACTGCGCTCCGGGCAACGCCGGCATTGAAGAATACGCGGAGTGCGTGGATATCGGCGTGATGGAATTCGACAGGCTGACAGACTTTGCCGAGCGAAAGGGCGTGGATCTGACAGTGGTCGGACCGGACGACCCGTTGGCGGCCGGTATCGTGGACGCGTTTGAGGCGAAGGGACTGCGCGTTTTCGGCCCCCGGGCGGCCGCGGCCCAGATCGAAGCGTCAAAGGCGTTTTCAAAAGATCTGATGGAAAAATATCACATTCCTACGGCGGCGCACAAAACCTTTGATAAAGCGGCGGACGCCATGGAATATCTGAAAACGGCCCGTTTTCCCATTGTTTTAAAAGCGGATGGTCTGGCGCTTGGCAAGGGCGTGCTGATCTGTAAAGACATGCAGGAGGCTCAGGCCGGCGTGCGTACCATTATGGAAGATAAAAAATTTGGAAGCGCCGGGAACCGGATGGTCATCGAAACGTTTATGACCGGCCGGGAAGTATCGGTCCTGTGTTTCTGCGATGGGACTCATATCCTTCCCATGACTTCCGCCCAGGATCATAAGCGGGCGGGAGACGGCGATACCGGTCTGAACACCGGCGGCATGGGCACGTTTTCACCCAGCCCGTTTTATACCGACGCGATCGCCAGGTTCTGTGAAGAACATATCTATCAGCCCACCATGGACGCCATGAAAGCGGAAGGCCGGGCGTTTAAAGGCGTGCTTTTTGTCGGCCTCATGCTGACGGAAGACGGGCCGATGGTGCTGGAGTACAATGCCCGCTTCGGCGATCCGGAGACTCAGGTCGTCCTTCCCCGGATGGAAAACGACATCATCGATGTTTTTGAAGCCTGCATCGACGGCACGCTGGATCAGATCCGTCTGAAGTTCGCGGACAATGCGGCGGTCTGCGTCGTCCTGGCCAGCGAAGGGTATCCTGAAAGTTATGAAAAGGGACGGCCGGTACAGGGACTGGATACGTTCAAGAGAAAGGATGGTTTTTACTGTTTCCATGCCGGAAGCCGGAAAGAAGGCGGACAGATTCTCACCAACGGCGGCCGGGTATTCGGCGTTACCGCTCTTGGCAAAGACCTGAGGTCGGCCCGGGAAAATGCCTATAAAGCCACGGAGTGGGTCCGCTTCGACAATAAATATATGCGCCATGATATCGGAAAAGCTATTGATGAAATCTGATATTTCGTGTATAATATAGCAGGAGGAAAAGAGTCGGAATATATGTTACATATATGTCCGGCTCTTTGCGTTTAATTGGGGGGACATCAAAAAAAGGAGCATGCGAAGATGACAGAAGCGAAAAAAGTACTTGAAAAGATCAAACTGTTTGTGCTGGACATGGACGGAACATTTTATCTGGGGGACCAGGAGATCGATGGAGCGGTAGCTTTTACGGAAAAAGTCCGGGAATGTGGGAAGGAGTTTCTTTTTTTCACGAATAATTCCTCAAAGACCGGGGAAATGTACATGGATAAGCTGGCGAAGATGGGTCGGCCCATCACGAAAAAAGATATCATGACCTCCGGCGACGTGACGATCGCCTATCTGAAGACCCATTATCCGGATAAGACGATCTTTTTGGCCGGCGTGCCGGAACTGGAAGCGGAGTTTCAAAACGCGGGACTCCACCTTGTGGATGACAACGCGGATATCGTGGTGGTGGCGTTTGATAAGACGCTCACTTATGACAAACTGGATAAAATATGCAGACAGATCCGTCACGGGTCCATGTTCCTGGCAACCCACCTGGACATCAACTGTCCCGTGGAAGGCATGGAATTCATCCCGGACTGCGGATCGATGTGCGCGGCGATTTCCCTCTCCACAGGCAAGCAGCCCAAATATCTGGGCAAGCCCTTTAAAGAGACGGTCGATATGATCTGCCGGGAAAAGGGATATCAGGTGGATGAGATCGCGTTTATCGGCGACAGGCTGTATACAGACGTGGCGACCGGCGTTGATAACGGCGCGGTCGGCATCCTCGTGCTCAGCGGCGAGACCAGTATGGACGATCTGAAGACATCCGATATACAGCCGGATCTGATCTTTGATTCGCTGAAAGAAATGACAGAGTACCTTTGATAAAACAGGCATATGAAGGACCTTGATGGAAGATTTTCCGCAGGGTCCTTTTTCATCCTTGACGGAACGAAAGCTATCCCTTAAACTGAAAACCACTGAATTGACAAACGGCAGGTTGATGTTATAATGTATGTATAACAGGTGTAACGTAAATACAAAGGAAATTCAGGTGATCATATGGTAATTGATATTGATTTTAACAGTGATGAAGCGATCTATGTCCAGCTGAGGAACCAGATCGTCGTCGGTATAGCCACGGCCCAGCTTTCGGTGGGCGATTCCCTGCCTTCCGTGCGCCAGCTCGCCGATCTGATCGGCATCAATATGCACACGGTCAATAAAGCGTATTCAGTCCTGAAACAGGAAGGCTTTATCAAGCTGGACAGGCGTAAAGGAGCTGTCGTTGCCATAGATTATGATAAGTGTATCGCGTCGGAACAGCTTTCGCGCATGCTTCGGGTATTGCTGGCGGAAGCCATGTGCAGGCGGATCAGCCGCGAGGAGGTCCACGACATGGTCGACGACGTATTTGACAGCTTCGGGGTATGCCCTATGGAACAACAGGACTGACAGGAGGTTAATATATGCAGTATCATTTGACGAAGCCGGCCCGACAGGCGGTGACGTACGCGCGGAACGCGGCGGAGGAACTGGGACATGGCTATGTGGGGACGGAACATCTCATGATCGGGCTGATCCGTGCCGACGGCGGCATGGCATCCGCCGTACTTACAGAAAATGGCGTGACGGAAGATGTCCTGCTGCCGCTGATCGAACAACTGATCAGTGAAGACGGCGTCGACGTCCAGGACGCGGCCGATTATACGCCCAGGGCCAGACGGGTCATCGAGATGAGCAGCCGGGAAGCGGCCAGGCTTCAGTCCGACCAGGTCGGAACGGAGCATTTGCTCATGGCGCTCATAAAAGAGGAAGACTGCATCGCGGTGCGCCTTTTGAACACGCTGGGCGTCAGTTTTCAGAAAGTATATACGGAGCTGCTTTCGGGCATGGGACAAAGCGCGGAAAAAGCCCGGGAACTGTTCGGCGGCCGGGGCGGCCGGAAAAAGAACAGCATGCTGGAAAGCTATACGGTGGATCTGACCCGTATGGCGGAAGAAGGCCGGCTGGATCCGGTCATCGGAAGAGAAGAAGAAACGGCG
>DXIG01000050.1 GCA_019112985.1 Candidatus Butyricicoccus stercorigallinarum
TTGTTTTGAGGGGGAGCACGCGGCGGCGCGCGTTTGTCCTGCGGCTCGCCGCACGTCAGTTCTCCTTTTCCCCTTCTGTCCCCTGCTTTACCACATGAAAATCGCAGCAGCTGCCGCCTGTGGCGAGCGTCTGTGTGCGGTACAGCGTTCCTCCCATCCGGTCAATCGAAATATAATCCATCTGGCACATGTAGGGAATCAGCTTCTGATGTCCGTATTTTCTGCCCAGCGCGCACAGTCCACACCTGTAATAGGTGCAGAAATACTCTGTTTCCGCTCTTCCAAGCCGGTATTCCGTTTGCCAGTTAAATTCGCTGTCCGACAGTTCATTTGCCGCTTTGGCCAAAGCCGCCTTTTTCCGCTGCGTTTTTCTGTCAAACGGTTTTTGCAAAGCAAATGCCTTTTGAAACAGCGGCGCGTGCATGGTATGCACGACCATACGGGAAAACATCGCTTCATCCATTTTTCCGTCACAGGCCTCATATGCAGCCAGCCAGACAATGCCACCGGTCAGCGAAACCCGCAGAGGATTTTTGTGCATCGGCCCGATGTCGTCCACTTCGGCACACATGTCCCAATATCGTTTTCTGAAGCGAGTTTGGAACGCCTTGAAATCCATATCGGGGCATTCCCCGGCAACAAACCGAAAAATGGACTTTTTCATGGCGACCCACATTATATTTTCACAAATTGTTCTATTCAAATCGACCGCCTCCTGGCACAAATATAAAAGTTTGTTCGCGCTAACTTATGTCTCCAAGAAAAGTGACCGGAGCCCTGCACCCGTCACTTCTACCGCTACAGTATACCTTGTGCCGCGCGAAAAGGCAAGGGAAACGCTTGCTCCGCACCCGCACCGGATCATTGACCAGCACGCGGAGCACCGCCCCGATCCATTTTCCGTCCTGAATGATCGGGCTGCCGCTCACGAGCGATTGTCATCAGGGACAACAGTTGATTGGAAAACAGATTGCGTTATGATAGAATGAAACAGCAGAGAAATCGAAATTGTAAAGGATTGAATAGCAAAATGCAAAGGTTAGAAATCAAAGACAGAAAAAAAACTTGTCGAACTTATAGAGCAAATCTCGGTTCAGAATATTATCAGCATGGAAGTGGAAACATACAGAGGTTCATACCTAGAGGGAATTAATTGGGACTTCTTGAAGTATGTATATAACAGAGAAAAAGATACGAATAGAAGTCCCGGATGGATAGACTACACAATATCCTATAAGGATGCCATTTCGCCTGATAGCCTTGTTTCTGACTTTGATGATATACAAAATAATGGTACCTGCGGTTCAAAATCCACAGTTACCATCATCTATGATGAAGAAAGATGAGCATAAATTCCAGTTTCTCAACCCGACCCTCCCGGAGAAAACTCCCCGGGAGGGTCGCTCTGTTTATCCCGCCGCCTCCAACATGTCCTCAATGAAAATCCCATACCCCCGCGCCGGGTCATTGACCAGCACGTGGGTTACCGCGCCGATGAGCTTGCCGTCCTGAATGATCGGGCTGCCGCTCATGCCGGGCACAATGCCGCCGGTGGTCTCCAGCAGCGCCGGGTCTGTGACGCGCAGGCGCAGCGACCGGCCGTCCGCCGCGTCCGCGTCCACCTTTTCGATCACGATGTCATAGCGCGCCGGCGTGTCGCCCGCAACGCAGCAGAGCAGCTGCGCCGCTCCGGTGTGAATGTCTTCCTTCTCCGCCGTCTCCATGGTCTCAGCATCGCACAGCGTGCGGTCGGTCAGCGTGCCGAAAATGCCGCACGCCGTGTTGTCGTCCAGCGTGCCGAGCTCCCTGGAAAATGCATACGTGCCGATCAGCTCGCCCGGCGTGCCCGTCTCCCCCACGACGACGCCGACCACCTGCGCGGGGACAATCGAACCGCTGTCCAACGGCAGCAGCGCACCGCTGTCCACGTCGCTGACCGGGTGTCCCAGCGCGCCGAACACGCCGCTCTCCGGGTCGGCATACGTCAGCGTGCCGATGCCCGCCATGCTGTCGCGCACCAGAATGCCGATCTGATAGGCGCCGGTCGCCCTGCTTTTGACCGGCTGAACCGACACAGCGATGTCGGTCTGTCCGCGCAGTCCGGTGAAGCGAATCGGGCTGCCGCCGCTGTCCCGCACGAGCTGCGCGAGCTGCTCACCGGAGCGCAGCGCCGTGCCGTTTGCTGTCTGCAAAATGTCGCCCGCCTCCAGTCCCGCCTGTTCGCCGGGACAGCTTTCTCCCGCCGGGCTGTCCACCGCCGTCATCGCCGAAACGACGACGCCCGCCGCCGTCATGCGCACGCCGGCCGGCACGCCCAGCGGAACCAGCCTCTGCGACGCCGCCTGCGCGCCCGAAGACAGCAGACAGATCAGCACCACCGCGACGCACCAGCGTTTTGCCATTTGTTTCCGCATTGCATCCTCTCCTTCCCTGTTTAGCGTGACCGCGGCACGGCGATCCCATGCGTGCGTTTGTCTGGATGCGCGGGCAGCATTCGCCCGGCTCGTCCGTCTTTCTCCTGCGGCGGAACGGTTTGCCGGCGGCAAGCCTGCTGACAGCAGAGGCAAAATCGTGTATACTGGTATCAGAAAGAGATAAGCGTATTGTGGAACAAAAAGAAAACAGAGGAGGATTTTTCCATGCGTGTGGCAATTGTCGGCTCGCGTTCCATCACTATGGATTGTTTTGCGGAGGTTCTGCGCTATATCCCGCGCGGGGCAAGTGAAATCGTCTCCGGCGGCGCGGAGGGCGCGGACGCGCTCGCGCAGCAGTATGCGCAGTATGCCCATCTTCCCCTCAAAGTTTTCCCTCCGGATTACGCGCGTTTTCGCAAATCCGCACCGCTTCAGCGCAACATCGAAATCGTCCGCTACAGCGACTATGTGCTGGTGCTGTGGGATGGGCGCTCGCGCGGCGCGGCGCATGTGATCGACAACTGCATCCGGGAATACACGCCGGTGCACGTCCTGATTATCCGCAACGGCGCGCTCGTGCAGACCCTGTTCGGCCAGACGGACGGGCATTTAATCCCGCCATCGGCAAAAAAATGATACAAAAAGACCGGAGCGCGCTCCGGTCTTTTGCTTTGTCCGCCTTGTGTCTCAGTCGAGCGAGACGATTTCATACTCCTGGCTGCCCAGTCCGTGCTGCGCCGCGGCCTCCACCGTGTGAATGCCGTGCAGCGAATTCATGCGCTCGATCAGCGCCTTTTTGCCCGGGTCGGGCGAGTGGATCACCGCGTCATAGCACGCCTGATCGACCGCGACCGGGTCGAGCGAGGCGAAAATGCCGATGTCCGCCATCTCCGGCTCGGCGGGGTGCGAATCACAGTCGCAGTCGACGCTCAGACGGTTGGCCACGTTGATGTAGACCAGATTGTCCGCGCCTTTGTACTGGATGACCGCCTTGCAGGCGTCCGCCATCGACTCGAGGAAATGATCCTGCGGCGGCAGGTTGTCGAACAGGTGCGCCGCCTCCGTCGTCACAGCCGCCGTGTGGATGTACGTCTTGCCGTGCGTGGACGCCAGACCGATGCTGATGTTCTTCAGCGCGCCGCCAAAGCCGCCCATCGCGTGCCCCTTAAAATGCGACAGCACGAGGATGGAATCGTAATCGGCCAGATGCGCGCCCACGATGTCCTTGTCCAGATGGAAGCCGCCGCCCACCGGGATGTCGATCTCCCCGTGTTCGTCCAGAATATCACAGGGCGACATCGCGAGGAAACCGTGCTCTTCAATCGCCTTCCAGTGCTCCTTGGGGTCCATGCGGCGCCCCTCGTAGGCGGTGCAGCACTCGATGATGGTGCCGTCCACCGCGTGCACCAGATCGCCGATCAGCTCCGGATGCAGGTAGTTGTGGCCGCCCGGCTCTCCGGTGGAGATTTTGACGCCGACCTTGCCGCTCAGCTGTACGCCCAGCGCCTGATAGATGCGCATCAGGCTGTCCGGCGTGATCTCTTTGGTGAAGTATACGGTTGCTTTGCTCATGTTCCTTCCTTCTCCAGCTGTTGTGTTTCTATGTGACCGGCCTGCCGCGCGCATTGCGCCGCCAGCGCCTGCGCCGCCGAAAGGCTGACGCCGCGCGCCTGCGCGATGCGGGCGAGATCCTCATATTCGTATTTTTCGCGTCTGACGCCGTATCCCGACGAAAGTTTGCGCCGGACAGCGCCATACGGTGTCTCAATCGTCTCGCTCCTGCGGTCAAGGACATACCGGCGGCATTTGCTCTCGCGCACGCCGAGCGTGGTCGTGTGCTGGAACATCGCCCGCAGCACGGCCTCCCGATCCGCCTCGCGGCACATGACCGAGAGCAGCAGCCCCGGCCGGTTTTTCTTCATGCCGATGGGTGCGGTCGAGACGTCCAGCGCACCGGCGGCAAACAGCTGCTCCACGGCGTGACCGGCCGCTTCGCCCGTCATATCGTCCACATTGCACCGCAGCTCACAGATTTCGTCCACGGCGCATTCGCGCTCGCCCAGCATCGCGCGGACGCAGTTCGCCGCGCCGAAATCCCGCTTGCCCATGCCGTAGCCGATGGCCTGCACGCGCATGACCGGCAGATCGCCGAAGCGCGTCGCGAAGTGCTTGAGCAGCGCCGCGCCGGTGGGCGTGCACAGCTCGCCGCGCACCGCGCCGCCGTAAATGGGCACGTCCTTGAGAATATACGCCGTCGCGGGCGCGGGGACGGGCAGAATGCCGTGCGCACAGCGCACCTGCCCGCTGCCGACGTGCACAGGGGACACCACGACCTCATCGGGCGCCAGCCGCTCCATCAGCAGGCAGACCGCCGCGATGTCCGCGACAGCGTCCAGCGTGCCCACCTCGTGAAAATGAATGTCGGTCACCGGCACGCCGTGCGCGTGGCTCTCCGCCTCCGCAATCAGCTGATAGACCGCCATCACGTCGTCCTTCACCCGTTCGGACAGCGGCAGATGGCCGCGCACGAGGTGCGCAATGTCGTGCAGGCTGCTGTGCGCATGGTGGCCGTGTGCATGTCCGTCGTGATGGTGCGCATGTTCATCGTGGCTGTGCGCATGTTCATCGTGATGATGCTCGTGGTGCGTGTGCGCGTGTTCGCCGTGGCCGTGCTCGTGGTGCACATGGTCGCCGTGGCTGTGCGTGTGGAGGTCTTCCTCCTCTTCCCCGTTCACCGTCACGGTGACATGTGTCCCCGTAATGCCGCATTTGACCGCCTGCGACGCGGCAAAGCGCACGCCGGGAATGCCGAGGGCGTTGAGCTCCGCAACGGCCGCCGCCGGGTCGGGCATCAGCTCCAGCAGCGCCGCCGTCAGCATATCGCCCGCCGCGCCCATGCCGCAATCCAAATATAGTGTACGCATATTATCTGTGTTCCTTCCTGTGGTTAATCATGTTGGCGAGATAGCCCGCGCCAAAGCCGTTGTCGATGTTGACCACCGACACGCCGCTGGCGCAGGAGTTGAGCATGGACAGCAGCGCGGCCAATCCGCCGAACGACGCGCCATAGCCGACGCTGGTGGGCACGGCGATCACCGGACAGTCCGCCAGTCCGCCGATCACGCTGGCGAGCGCGCCCTCCATCCCCGCGATGGCGATGATGACGCAGGCGTCCATGATGTCGTCCAGATGCGCGAGCGTCCGGTGCAGTCCTGCGACGCCGACATCATACAGGCGGACGACCTCATTGCCCAACACGGTCGCCGTGACGGCAGCCTCCTCCGCCACGGGGATGTCGCTCGTTCCGCCGGTGGCGACGACAATTTTGCCGATGCCGTCGGGCGCCGGAATCTGTCCGACGACGCCGCAGCGCGCTTCCCGAAAATATTGCAGCGGATGCACCTGCGCGATCTGTTCGGCCGCCGCCTCGGACAGGCGGGTGATCAGCACCGGCCCCTGTCCGTTTTCCCGCATGGTGTACAGAATGCCGATCATCTGCTCGGGCGTCTTGCCCGCGCCGTAGATGACCTCCGCGGCGCCCTTGCGCAGCTTGCGGTGCATGTCCACCTTGGCATAGCCGATGTCCTCAAACGGGCTCTTTTTCAGCGTCAGGACGGCGTCGTCCACCGTCACACTGCCGTTTCGGACCCCTTCCAACAGCTGTCTGATCTCGTCGTTCATGCTCTCGCCTCCAAATCCAGCGCAATCGTCGTATAATAGGCGCGCAGGCGCGTCAAAATCTCGCGCCGCTTTTCCAGCAGCAGCGGAAACTGCGCCTCCGGCAGCTGCAAGCGCGCCTGTCCGCCCTGCGTGCGGATGCGGAAATCGGAAAAGCCGAGCGAGGAGAGAAACGCCTCCGCCTGCTCGGTCGCGGCGAGCTTGTCGCGTGTGATCGTCTCTCCGGCCGCGACGCGCGTGGCCAGACAGGCGTAGGCGGGCTTGTCCCATGTGAACAGCCCGGCCTCCTGGGAGCGCTGGCGAACCTGCGCTTTGGTCAGCCCGCACAGGCGCAGCGGGGACAGCACGCCGCGCTCGGCGAGCGCCCGCATGCCGGGGCGATCCGCGCTGTCGTCCGAGGCGTTGGTTCCGTCAAGGAGGACGGCGTAGCCGTCCTCCTCCGCCGCGCGCGCGATGGCGGAAAAGATGCGGTTCTTGCAGTGATAGCAGCGGTCGGGCGGGTTGGCCGCGATGCGCGGGTCGGAGAGCACCTCCAACGCGAGCACCCGCAGGTCTGCGCCGAGCTGCGCCGCCAGCCGGCGCGCATCGCGCAGCTCAAACTGCGGCTGAAATTCCGATTTCACATAATACGCCCGGATATCCCTTCCATAGGTCTGGGCGGCATACAGAAGATAGGCGGAGTCCACTCCGCCGGAAAAGGCCACCGCCGCCTTCGGGTATTGCGCAAAAAATTCCTGTAAATTCAAAGTCTCTCCTCATCTGTCAAAAAGAACGCGCACCGATCTCTTTCGAGCGTCCGCGCGCCTGCCAAATTGTTCCGGTTTCTGCTCCATATCGTCTGCACGCAAACGATATGGATTGTTCTTATTATATACGAGTCTCCCTATCGTTTCAAGCGGCGGCGATGCTCCGCGCGCTCCCCTCCTGCTGCTTTTATTGTATCACACCGCCGGCGGGAATGCCAGCTTTCGCCCCGCTCTGCCGCCGGTGCAGCGCAAACGCGAGGGCGGCGGTCAGCGCCTCGCTGAGCGAGTGGCAGAGCCAGAGCATCTCTCCGCCCCAGAGCAGCGGCAGCACCGCGACCAAAAGCGGCAAAACCAGCACGCTGCGGCTGAGCGAAATCAGCAGCGCATGTCCGGTGCGCTGGGTCGACTGCCAGAACGAAATCATCAAAATATTGTATCCCGCCAGGAAAAAGCCGCAAAAATAGGGCAGGCTTCTGTCCGCCGCAAAGCGGATCAGCTCCAGATCGCCCGGATTGAACAGCGCGAAAAACGCATGGGAAAACAGGACAATCCCGCCATAGCAGACAATGCCGACGGTCAGGAAGACCACCGTGGCAAAGCGGCGCAGCGCCCGGCAGCGCGCGGCGGCGCCCGCCCCGGTAAAATAGCTGAACACCGGCTGCAAGCCCTCCGCCATGCCCAAAAACAGCGTGAGGAACAGCAGCATCAGGTAGCCTATGACCAGATAAGCGGCGAGGCCGATCTCCCCGTATCCGTACCGCACAATGGCGATGTTGTAGACAAAGGTGAGAATGCCGATCGTGAACTCCATGACAAACGACGGAACGCCGAGCGCAGCAATGCGCCAAAAATAAGCCGCGCGCACGCGGGGCACGGAAAAATACAGCGCCCCCGTTTTCCGCAAAAAGTGCGGCAGCAGAATCAGCACGCTGAACACCGGTCCGATCGCCGTCGCCAGCGCCGCGCCGCCGATGCCCATGTGCAGCGGACACATAAAAACATAGTCCAGCACAATGTTGGAAACCGAACCGACCGCCAGCGCGGCCATCGCCAGCCTCGGACAGCCGTCGTTGCGCGCAAGCCCGCTGAGCAGAAAGCTGAACAGCAAAAACGGGGAAAACGTGACGATGTACCGGATGTATTCAGTGGCTTGCGCGTGAATCTGCGCGGTGGCGCCCAGCGCTTCGGCCAGCGGATCGAGAAACAGATTTCCGCCGGCCGCCACGAGCGCGCCGATGGCGGCGGCGCTCAGCAGCGCGGTGTCAAACACCTCCAGCGCCTTCTGCTTCTCCTGCTGCGCCAGCAGGCCGGAGATCAGAATGCCCGCGCCGGAGGCCACCGCCATGGACAGGGCAATCAGGATCTCGATCAGCGGCACGGCGACCGCAGCCGCCGCCATGGAGTCTCTGCCCAGCACGTTGCCGATAAACACGCCGTCCACAATCATATAGACCGAGTTGAACAGCAGCCCGATCATCTGCGGTATGGCGTAGCGCACAAACAGCGTGCGCGTCTTTCCCTCATACATTGTAATCAAACCTCCTCAAAAAAGAAAAAAGACCCGTGTTTGTGTAACACGGGCCTACTACACATCGCCAAAGCCCCGGCGGGCTTCCCTTTTTTGCTTCACCGCTCCGCGGACGCGGCGCTCTGCCGGAAAAAGAAAAAACGCCTTGTCCTGCATTCCTTCGATGGCCTAATGGAATGAGGATAAGACGCAAACCCGGCGGTTCTTTGTGATGTTGGAGCAGGTAACGGGAGTCGAACCCGCTTATGCAGCTTGGGAAGCTGCCGTTCTACCGGTGAACTATACCTGCATATCTGATTTACAGCGCATATATTATACCACGCTCTCTTTCACGTTGCAAGCAAAAAATTTGGCAGAAACGACCAAAAATTTTATGCATCACTCTGCAGGAAGTGTGTACAGTACTGTTGCTTGCCAGCATTCTGTATAGTATAATACAAATGAAATAGAACTGTACAGGTAGATTGATTCGGAGGCATATCGCATATGGCAGTGCAAAAAGAAGACAGGCGCATCCGCCGCACCAAACGGCTGCTGCGGCAGGCTTTGGCGGAGCTGATGAACGAGAAGGAATTTAAGGACATCACCGTCAAGGAGATCACCGACCGCGCCGACTTGAACCGCGGCACGTTTTACTTCCACTATACGGATACCTACGACCTGCGGGAAAAAATCGAGGACGAGCTGGTGCGCGATTTCAAGGCCGTCATTTCCAGCTACAGCCCCACGCCGGAGGACTATTCCGCGCGCCAGATGCTCCAGCAGGCGGTGGCGTACATCGAGGAGCAGAAATTTCTCATCCGCACGCTGTTTCACAGCAGCAGCGTCGGCGACGGCCTGCAAAGCAAATTCACCGACGTCATCGAGGACACCATTACCCAGGTGCAGACCCGGCTCAACCTCGGCGAATCCGGCCAGCAGGCCAAATACATCTGCCGCTTCTGCTCGAGCGGCATCATCGGCTGTCTGAACATGTGGCTGCAGGAGCGCAGCGGCATGACCGGCCAGACGCTGATCGACTGTCTGGACAACATGATCAACCGCGCCATCGTCATTTCGTGAGCGCGTTGGAAGCGGGGACGGCTCGGCGCCGCCCCCGCTTTTTCCGTCACTGCACCATTTTGTCGACGGTGTCGGCGGCGTCCTGCGCCGCCTGGCTGACCATCCCGGCCGTCTTGTGCGCGCTGCGCGAGAGGCTGCGCCCCGCGCTTGTGCCGGCGAGCGCATGGTTGAGCGCCATCACCGCCGCGGCGGCGCCGGCGAGCCCGGTGACCACACCGGTCATAAAGGAACTGGTTCGCATGGCTGCTTTCCCCTTTCTCCAAATCTACTGTCAGCATGCCCGGCGCGCGCCGATCCTATGCGTCGGGCGGCGGCGCGCCCGCGCGGATTTTGTCCGATTGTCCGGCGTCTGGCCGCCCGTTTTGCGCGCTGCGGCGTCTGGCGGACAAATTTTTTGGCGAATGCGGGCGTATCCTGTGCATTTCGACGGAAAGTTTGTGCGTATTTCGGTTTACAAATCCACCCCGCTGGTATATAATGAAACGCAAGAAAAAAACCGCACCTTTAAGCTGTTCCCGTGAGTTCGGCAAGGCGTTTGGATGAGTGAAGGAAAAGGGGTACCGGGATTGGACTGCCCCTTTGGTTTTGCGGCTTCCCGCCTGTCTGGTGCGGGGAGCCGTTTTTTATTTCTCAAACAGGAGGGCTCGGATGAAGCAGGTGAAAAAGGCGGAGATCATGGACGAAAACGCCATGCGGCGCGCCATCCATCGCATTTCATACGAAATCATTGAGCGCAATCACGGCAGCGCAGGCCTTGTGCTGGCGGGCGTCCGCACGCGGGGCGTCTTTCTGGCCGAGCGCATCGCGGACAAAATCGGCGAGATCGAGGGCGCACGCCCGCCGATGGTCTCGCTCGACATCTCCGCGTTCCGCGACGACACGCCGGGCAACCCGGACGCCGCGCCGCTGCCGGCAATCCCGGACATCGAAACCCGCAGCGTGATTATTGTGGACGACGTGCTGTCCACCGGCCGCACCGTGCGCGCGGCGATGGAGGCCGTGCTGCACATGGGGCGCGCGCAGTGCATCCAGCTCGCCGCGCTCATCGACCGCGGGCACAGGGAGCTTCCCATTCGCCCCGATTACGTCGGCAAAAATCTGCCGACCTCGCGCGCGGAGACCGTCCGC
>DXIG01000051.1 GCA_019112985.1 Candidatus Butyricicoccus stercorigallinarum
CAGCTCAAGCAGGCGCTTGAGGCGGTTGTTGCGGTTGATGACGCGGCGGTACAGGTCGTTCAGGTCGGAGGTGGCGAAGCGGCCGCCGTCCAGCTGAACCATCGGGCGGATTTCCGGCGGGATGACCGGCACGACGTCCATAATCATCCACTCCGGGCGGTTGCCCGACTTGCGGAACGACTCGACGACCTCCAGGCGCTTGATGATGCGCACGCGCTTCTGGCCGGTCGCCTCGCGCAGCTCGTTTTTCAGCTCGGTGCTCAGCTGCTCCAGATCCAGCTCCTCCAGCAGCTTCTTGATCGCCTCCGCGCCCATGCCGGCCTCGAAGTCGTCCTCGAACTTCTCCTTCATGTCGCGGTATTCTTTTTCGGTCAGAATCTGCTTTTTGATCAGGCCGGTGCCCTCGCCCGGATCGGTGACGATGTAGGCGGCGAAGTACAGAACCTTCTCAAGCAGGCGGGGGGACATATCCAGAATCAGTCCCATGCGGGACGGGATTCCCTTAAAATACCAGATGTGCGACACCGGCGCGGCCAGCTCGATGTGACCCATGCGCTCGCGGCGCACCTTGGACTTGGTGACCTCGACGCCGCAGCGCTCGCAGATCTTGCCCTTATAGCGAACCTTCTTGTACCGTCCGCAGTGGCATTCCCAGTCCTTCTGCGGGCCAAAGATGCGCTCGCAGAACAGACCGTCGCGCTCCGGCTTGAGGGTGCGGTAGTTGATGGTTTCCGGCTTTTTGACCTCGCCGTAAGACCATTCGCGAATGAGGTCCGGCGAAGCAAGGCCGATTTTGATTGCGTTGAACGTATTATATCCCATGCTTACTCCTCCGTCTCGCTGTAATCGTCGTCGCCAAACAGATCGTCAGATACCGGGGATTCCTCCTCCATCAGCGGATGGTCGCCGTCCTCGACGTCGGAAATGCCGAAGCCGGAGGCCTCGAATTCCGAATCACTCGCCGTGGCGCGCTCATGCTGCTCGTAGCTCGCGGTATCGTCGTCGTCGTCCGCCAGGACGATCTCCTCGCCCGCCTCGTCGAGCACGCGGATGTCCAGGCACAGCGACTGCAGCTCCTTGACCAGAACCTTGAACGATTCCGGCACGCCCGGCTGCGGGATGTTGTGACCCTTGACGATCGCCTCGTAGGTCTTGACGCGGCCGACGATATCGTCCGACTTGACGGTCAGGATCTCCTGCAGCGTGTACGCCGCGCCGTAGGCCTCCAGCGCCCAGACTTCCATTTCGCCAAAGCGCTGGCCGCCGAACTGCGCCTTGCCGCCGAGCGGCTGCTGCGTGACGAGCGAGTACGGGCCGGTGGAGCGCGCGTGAATCTTGTCGTCGACCAGATGGTGCAGCTTGAGGTAATACATGTAACCGACGGTTACTTCGTTGTCAAATTTCTCGCCGGTGCGGCCGTCGTACAGAACCGACTTGCCGTTGGGGTTCTTGCCGGCCGCGGTCAGCGCGTCCGCGATGTCCTGCTCGTTCGCGCCGTCAAACACCGGCGTGGCGATCTTCCAGCCCATGCTCATCGCGGCGTAGCCCAGGTGAACCTCCAGAACCTGTCCGATGTTCATTCGGGACGGTACGCCCAGCGGATTGAGGACGATGTCGAGCGGCGTGCCGTCCTCGAGGAACGGCATGTCCTCCTGCGGCAGGATGCGCGAGACGACGCCCTTGTTGCCGTGACGGCCCGCCATCTTGTCGCCGACCGAGATCTTTCTCTTCTGCGCGATGTAGACGCGGACGGTCATGTTGACGCCGGGCGACAGGTCGTCGCCGGCCTCTCTCGTAAATACCTTGACATCGACGACGATGCCGGCCTCGCCGTGCGGCGCGCGCAGCGAGGTGTCGCGCACCTCGCGCGCCTTCTCGCCGAAGATCGCGCGCAGCAGGCGCTCCTCTGCGGTCAGCTCGGTCTCGCCCTTCGGCGTCACCTTGCCGACGAGGATGTCGCCCGAGTGGATCTCCGCGCCGATGCGGATGATGCCGCGCTCGTCGAGGTCGCGCAGGGCGTCATCGCCGACATTCGGAATGTCGCGGGTGATTTCTTCCGGTCCCAGCTTGGTGTCGCGGGACTCGGACTCGTATTCTTCAATGTGGATGGAGGTGTATACGTCGTCGCGAACCAGCCGCTCGTTGAGCAGAACGGCGTCCTCGTAGTTGTAGCCCTCCCAGGTCATAAAGCCGATGAGCGCGTTCTTGCCCAGCGCAACCTCGCCGTTGGAGGTGGAGGGGCCGTCCGCCAGCACGTCGCACTTGTGCACGCGCTCGCCCAGATTGACGATCGGGCGCTGGTTGATGCAGGTGGACTGGTTGGAACGCAGGAACTTGGTCAGGTGATAGGTCTTCTCGCCCATCGTGTCATAGTTGACGGTGACGTCGCGCGCGGTGACGCGGGTGACTGTGCCCTCGCCCTCCGCCAGCGGGACGATGCCCGAATCGACGCACGCCTTGTATTCCATGCCCGTGCCGACGGCCGGGGATTCGGTCTTGAGCAGCGGCACGGCCTGGCGCTGCATGTTCGCGCCCATCAGCGCGCGGTTTGCGTCGTCGTGCTCGAGGAACGGGATCATCGCAGTCGCGACGGATACCATCATGCGCGGGGAGACGTCCATCAGATCGACGTCCTGCCGGTCGACTTCTACGATTTCCTCGCGGCAGCGGCAGGTGATACGCGGGTTGGCCAGACGGCCCTCCTCGTCCAGCGGCTCATAGGCCTGGCAGACGGTGTACTCGTCCTCGATGTCCGCGGTCATATACTGTACCTCGTCGGTGACGCGGCCGGTCTGCTTGTCGATGATGCGGTACGGCGCCTCGATAAAGCCGAACTCGTTGATGCGCGCATACGTCGCGAGATAGGAGATCAGGCCGATGTTCGGACCTTCCGGCGTCTCGATCGGGCACATGCGGCCGTAGTGGCTGTAGTGTACGTCTCGCACCTCGAACGACGCGCGGTCGCGCGACAGGCCGCCGGGGCCGAGCGCGGACATACGGCGCTTGTGCGTCAGCTCCGCCAGCGGGTTGGTCTGATCCATGAACTGGGACAGCGGGGAGGAGCCGAAGAACTCCTTGATCGCCGCGGTGACCGGGCGGATGTTGATGAGCGACTGCGGGGTGACGATGTCGAGATCCTGAATGGTCATGCGCTCGCGGATGACGCGCTCCATGCGCGAGAAGCCGATGCGGAACTGGTTTTGCAGCAGCTCGCCGACGCAGCGCAGGCGGCGGTTGCCCAGATGGTCGATGTCGTCCGTCGTGCCGATGTCATGGCCGAGGCCGAGCAGATAGCAGATGGACGCCAGCATGTCGTCGACGATGATGTGCTTGGGAATCAGGTCGTCCTTGGCGGCGCGGATGTCTTCGATCAGCTCTTCCTCGCTCTTGCCCTCGGCCTGCGCGTTTTCCAGCAGCTCGCGCAGGACGACGAAGCGAACCTTTTCCTTGATGCCGCATGCTTCCTGCGGATCGAAGGAGACGAAGTCCTTCATGTCGACCATGCCGTTGCCGAACACCTTGACCTTCGCGCCGTCGTTGGCCTCGATGACCGTGCCGTGTACGCCGCGGCGCGCGATGAGGTTCGCCAGCTCGCGCGTGACGACCGCGCCCTCTTCCGCGAGCACCTCGCCGGTCAGCGGATCGACGACCGTCTCGCACAGCTTGTGGCCGACCAGCCGGCGCGCGATGTTCAGCTTCTTGTTGTACTTATAGCGGCCGACCGCGGAGATGTCGTAGCGGCGGGTGTCGAAGAACAGCGCGTTGAGCAGGCTGCGCGCGGAATCCACCGTGGGCGGCTCGCCCGGACGCAGCTTCTTGTAGATTTCGATGAGGGCGTCCTCGACCGTCTTGGACGGATCCTTGTCGAGCGTCGCCAGAATGCGCTCGTCCTCGCCGAACATCTCGAGGATCTCCGCGTCGGTCTCCACGCCGATGGCGCGGATGAACGAAGTGATCGGAATTTTTCTGTTTTTGTCGATGCGGACGTAGAAGACGTCGTTGCTGTCCGTCTCGTACTCCAGCCATGCGCCGCGGTACGGGATGACCGTGGACGACAGCAGCGGCTTGTCCGTCTTATCCAGCGTCATGCCGTAGTAGACGCCCGGCGAGCGGACGATCTGGGAAACGATGACGCGCTCCGCGCCGTTGATGATGAAGGTGCCGGAATCGGTCATGCGCGGGAAATCGCCCATGAACAGCTCCTGCTCCTTGATCTCGCCGGTCTCCTTGTAGCGCAGGCGCATGCGCACGCGCAGCGGGCAGGCATACGTGGCGTCGCGCGCCTTGCACTCCTCCACGCTGTACTTCGGCTCGTCGTCCAGCTTGTAGTCGAGGAACGACAGCTCCAGATTTCCGGTGTAGTCGCTGATGGACGCCACGTCGTCGAATACCTCGCGCAGTCCGTCTGTCAGAAACCATTCGTACGATTTTTTCTGAACCTCGATGAGGTTCGGCATGTCCAGAATCTCCGGGATTCTGGCAAAGCTCTTTCGGGTGGTCCGTCCATACTTTACGTCATGGACCTGAACGCCGTTGTATGCTGCCTCGTTTGCCATGTTGTACCCATCACTCCGTTTCTCAAGTATTCGATACGCCTGGGTGCGTAGTGATTATTCCCGTGCGCTTCCTTGCATCTTGACTGAAAAAATGCTACAATGGATATGGAAAAGATTCCGTATACTGATGTGGAAACTATTCAATGATACCACACAGGCGCAAATTTGTCAAGTTGACCAGAACTGTAAAACCTCTCCAAATCGGAGAGGTTTTGTTGTTTTTGTTTGTATTTTTTCGCCAAACAGGCGAATTTTTTGCCGGTTTCTCCGCCGTCACTGCGCGCGCGGCGCACCCGGCGCGCGCCCCCGCCGGAGAAAGGCGGAGCGGAAGCGCAGCGCCTCCGGCAGATGCGACTGATCGTCGTAAAATTTCGTCTCAAACGCCAGCGTCTCCGTGTACTCGATGCAGGAGACCGAAGCGTTGCCCACGATGTTCGGCTCCATCTCGTCAAACGGCGTGTCCAGGCTGGCGAGGTAGGTTTGCAGCGCGAAGCCGTGCGACACGATGACGATGGATTTGCCCGCGTTTTCCCGGATCAGGCGGTTGACCGTCTCCGTCATGCGCGCGTGCACGTGCCGGGCGCTCTCGCCGCCCGGCGGGCAGAATTTGGCCGGCTGGTCGCGGAAAAAGGCCATGACGTCGGGATAGGCGCGCCGGTTTTCCTCGTTGGTGTGCCCTTCGAGCCGCCCGCCGTCGATCTCGCGCAGGCCGTCCACCGGCGTGGGGCGCACGGCGAGATGGCGGCACACGCCCTCGGCGGTCTGGCGCGCGCGTGTGAGCGGGCTGGTGTACACCGCGTCCACCGCGAGCCCGGCGAACCGCTCGCCCAGATACGCCGCCTGCTGCAGGCCGATAGCGCCCAGCGGGATGTCCGAGCTGCCCTGAAACCGTCCGCCGACGTTGTTGTCCGTCGTGCCGTGTCGGATAAAATAGACCGTTGTCTTCACAAAGCGCTTCCTTTCTCACAAAACAGAGCGGCCGCGCGGCCGCTCTGACGGGTTACAGACATTGCAGGTACTGTCCATACAGGGTCTTGCCCAGCTGCACGCCGACCGCGTGCACCTGCTCCTGCGTGATCAGACCCTTGTCGTAGGCGCATTCCTCCGGGCAGGCGATGTAGCGCCCCGTGCGCTCCTGCACCTCGCGCACGCAGTTGGCCGCCTCCAGCAGGTTGTCCGCCGTGCCCGCGTCCTTCCACACAAAGCTGTCGTTCAGCGGGATGACCTTGAGCTGCCCGCGGCGCAGATATTCCAGATTGACGTCCGTGATCTCCAGCTCGCCGCGCGCGGACGGCTTGAGGCTGCGCGCGATGTCGAGCACGTCCGCGTTGTAAAAATACAGACCCGGGATGATGTAATTGGATTTGGGAAACCGCGGCTTTTCCTCGATGCTGATGGCGTTGCCGTTTTCGTCAAATTCGACGACGCCGAAGGCGCGCGGGTCTTCGACGTAATAGCCGAACACCGTCGCCCCGTCGTTGACGCGGGCGGCCTGCGCAAACTGATATTCCTTGGTCTCGTCGTAAAAGATGTTGTCGCCCAGAACGAGACATACCGATTCGCCCCGGATGAAGTCCTCCGCGACGAGAAAGGCGTCCGCGATGCCGCGCGGCACCTTCTGCACCGCATAGGAGATGCGGATGCCCCATGCGCTGCCGTCGCCGAGCAGGCGCTCGAAGGTCTCCTCCTCCCCGTCGGGGATGATGACCATGATGTCGGTGATGCCCGTCTGAATGAGCACAGAGAGCGGGTAATAGACGAGCGGCTTGTCATAAACCGGGAGCAGCGGCTTGCACACGGGCTTTGTCATCGGATACAGCCGCGTCCCCTTTCCCGCCGCAAGAATCAGACCTTTCATAATCGTGGTTTTCCTCCATCCAAATCCGGCTTTGCCCTATCCCCTGTTCCTGCGGGCAAAGTGGTTGTTTTTCTTTGATACAAATTTATTATAGCGGCGCTGCCGCCGCCCTGTCAAGAAATCCGGCCGCATTTCTGCAACTCCGGCCACATTTTTGCATTAAATCAACTGCATGACGCGCAGCAGGAAGATCCAGGCAGTCAGCGTGACCGAGGAGAGCAGCGTGGTCAGCACGACGATGCTGGACGAGAGCTCGGCGTCGTTCCCCATGTTTTTTGCCATAATATAGGAGGTGACGGTCGTCGGGGAGCCGAGCATGATGAGCACGGCGACCATCTCCGTTCCGGTGAAGCCCAGCCGCACCGCCAGCGGCAGAAACAGCGCCGGCAGCGCCAGCAGCTTGATCGCCGTCGCGGCCACGGTCGGGCGCAGCTTGGCGAGCGCCTGCGCGCCGTGAAAGCCCGCGCCGACCACGAGCAGCGCGAGCGGCGTCGCGGTCGCGGCCACGCTGTCGATCACCTTGAGCGGGATGACCGGCAGCTCGATGCGCAGCAGCGAAAACGGCAGACCGGCGAAAATACCCAGAATAATGGGGTTTTTGAGCACATTGATGCAGGCGCGCCTGACGGCGGCGCGCCCGTGCGTCCCGCCGCCCGCGGAAAAGGTCAGGATGACGACGGAGAACACGTTGAACAGCGGCACGGCGGCGACGATCATCAGCGGCGTCAGCCCCGCGTCCCCGTACATGTTTTCGACGAACGCGATGCCGAGCACGGCCACGCTGCTGCGCGCCGCGCCCTGCACGAACGCGCCGACCATTGTCTTGTCCGGCATCAGCTTCGCCGCCGCAATCCACAGCCCGGCGAACATCACGACAGTCACGCCCGCGCAGTACAGCACAAAGTCCCAATGGAAGTCCTGATACAGATCGGTCTGCGCGATGTCGCGGAACAGCAGCACGGGCAGCGCCGCTTTGAACACATAGCGGTCGGCGACCGAACAGAATTCCTCGGTGAACATGCCGATCTGCCGGAGCACATAGCCGAACACCATGACGAGAAAAATCGGCACCGTGGCGTTCAGGCTGAATACAAAGCTATCCATGGCGCGCCTCCTCACACGGCCGCCGCTCCGGCAGCTGCAAAACGGCAATCGCGCCGAGAATCAGCGCCATGCCGAGCGCCGTCCAGACGGTGAACGGATCGCCGAACGCGGCGACGCCCAGCAGACTGCCCACCAGCGGCTCCACCGTCGCCAGCACGCCCGCCTGCGACGCGGGCACGCCGCGCAGCCCGCCGGTGTACAGCAGAAACGGCGCGACCGTGCACACCGCCGCCAGGCCGAGCCCGATGAGCAGCACGCGCGGCTGTGCCGCCGCCAGCTGAACGCAATGCGGCGCGCTGAACGGCGCGGTCGCCAGCGCCGCGAACACAAATGTGTACAGCGAGACGGTCTTGGCGTCGTAGCGCCGCAGCGCGAACTTGCCAAAAATGCTGTACAGCGCGTAAAACAGCCCCGAGCCCAGCCCGCACAGCGCGGTGAACGGCGCCACCGCCTGCGCCTGCGAAAAGACGCCCGTGATGCACGCGCAGCCTGCGACCGTGATGGCAATCGCCGCCAGCCGCCGCGCCGTCAGCCGCTCGCGAAACAGCAGAACGGAAAACAGCAGGACGAACACCGGCGAGGTGTACAGCAGCAGCGCCGCCACCGCGACACTGCTGCGCGAGAGCGTGTAAAAATAGCACAGGTTGAACAGCGCGATGCTGACAACGCCCGTGCCGGCAAACATCCAGAGATCGCGCAGGCGAATGCGCAGCGACGCGCGGCCGCGCGCCGCCATGCCCGCGCCGAGCACCGCCGCCGCGAGCACGTTGCGGAAAAAGACGATGTCGAGCGCGGACAGCCCCGCCGCATCCAGCGCGCGCACGAACAGGGCGATCAGCCCCCACAGCACGCCCGCGCCCGCGATCATCCACGACGCTTTGGTTTTTCCATGCATACAAATCCTCCTCTTCGGAACCGGGCGCATGCGCCCGTCTGTCCAGTATACCACCGTTGCGCGCCGGATGGAACGCCGTTCGGCCTGATTTTGCGAAAAACTGCCGCCGCCCAACCGCCACAGGCCTTTTGCACAAAAAAATGCAATTTTTTTTGGGAGGTTTGCCACTACTCTTTCCGCATCCGGTGTGCTATATTATACAAGTACTTTTCAGAAAGTACCGCATCGTTGCCCTATACAGAGGGTATACGCATTATGCCATACAGAGAAGAGAGAAGAAACGAGACGGCTGGGTGAACCGTCTCGTTTCGCTTTTTGCGCCAAAATTCCAAAACGGGCTGTTTTCGCAACGAAAACAGCCCGTTCTTTTATGCTTCTTCCTCGTCATCCTCCTCGCTGCGGCGCAGCATGTAGGTGTGCATCGCGGCATAGGTCAGCGCGAAAAACGCGACTGCGGAGAGCGCGTCCAGCGCGAAGTCCGGCCACGGCCCGCCCTGCATGCCGAGCTGCACCGCATCTATCACGCGGCGCACGCACAGCACGGCGCAGGCAAAAGCCGCCGTGCGGTAATAGCGCAGCACATAGCACGCGAAATACAGCGCGAGCGCAATTTCCGCGTAGCGGATGCCGATCCCGGCGAGCGCCAGCACAACCGCCGTCAGCAGCAGCGGCAGCGGCGCGGACGGGCGCAGCGTGCGGCGCGCCGGTTTCCGCGCGGGCGCGGGTTCCGCCGGTTCGTCCGCCTGCGCGGGCGCGGGTTCCGCCGGTTCGTCCGGCTGCGCGGGCGCTTCTTCCTGCGGCGCGCTTTCGGTCAGCGGTTCGGTTTTCTCCTCCGCCGGTGCAAACAGCGTATCCCACGACGGGTCGTCCACCGGGTCGTCCGACGGCGTGTCCGCCGCGTCCTCCGCCGCCTCGTCCGGCGAAACCGGCGGGAAAATCTGCTCCCACACCGGCCGCTCGTTCGGCATCTCGCCGATCGCCCGGTCGAGCGCGCGGTTCAGATCCGCCGTGTCGCTGAGCGTCTCATCCTGCTCCGCAGCGCGCGCCGCCGCTTCTCTGGCCTCGGTCTCTTTCTTCTGCTCCGCCATGAGCTCGCCGACGGAGATGCGCAGCGTGGTTTCGTGCTCCGGCTCGCTGTCCGCGGGCGGGGTGTCCCCGAACGACGGCCATCCGTCCGGTGCGGGCGCGCCGAGCAGCTCGGTCTGCGCCGCCTGCTCGGGCGTCAGCGGCTCGGTCAAGCCGATGTGCGCCGCCACGACCTCGGAAATCGAATCGATCTCATCCGGCTCCTCCTCCGGCAGCTGCACGGGGTCAAAACCGTGCGTATCCTCGCTCACGCCGTCCGCTTCCGGGACTTCTGCCCGCAGGTGGGCGTCGCCGCCGTCGCGGCGCTCCGCCGCAACCGCGTCAGCCGTGTCCATCGCGTCAACCGCGTCAGCCGCGCCGCTTTTGCCCGTCTTTCGGCGCGGCAGTGCCTGCACCGCGCAGCCGGCAACGACCAGCAGCACGCCGAGCACGGCGGTTCCCGCGCCCTGCGCCTGGCCGAGCAGGTCAAACAGCGCATAGGCGGCGAACAGGCCGAGCAGCGCCGTCGTCAAAATGCCCGCCGGGCGGACAAGCAGCACGCCCGTCACGCCGAACAGCAGCGCACCGGCCGCCACAATTGCCGCCTGTGCCGCCGCCGGCGCAAACAGGGCGGGCAGATACACGACCGCCGCGCCGATGCCCGCGCACAGGACAAACACGCCGCACGCGCGGCGGTAAAAGAACAACACGCCGCCCGCGCCGCCGAGCACGACCATCGCCAGCACGGTCAGCCCCAGGCCGAGCATGCCGTCCAGCGAGGCGCTGAACAGGCTGGTGACGCAGACGCCGAGCATCACACCGGCGAACACACCGATGCACGCGCTGACCAGGCGCAGCAGCCGATAGCCCGCCAGACAGCACAGCAGGGCGAGCGCCAGCATCACAACTTTCATCGGCATCGCCGCATACAGCCCCACCAGCGTCTGTACCGCGATTTCCATTGCACTGTTAAGGGTAAGCTCCATTTCTGTTCAACCTTCTTTACGTTCTATCGTTCACTTTCCATCCAGCGGCACACGCCGGACACGATGCCCGACGCAATCTGCTGCCGGTACGCGTCTGTCGCCAGCAGCGCATCCTCCTGCGCGTTGCTCAAAAAGCCCATCTCCAGCAGCACGCACGGCACCTCCGACCAGTTGAAGCCGGTCAGGTCGCTGCGCGGCGCCAGCCCGCGGCTGGACGCGCCGGTGGCCGCTGTCACCTCCGCGAGGATGATCTCCGCCGCCCGCGCGCTCGGCTGCTCGATTTCCGGCGTTCCCAGCAGCTCGCCCACCGGCACCTGCATCGACATGCCGGAGACCGAAGGGTCGTCCGAGCCGTCCGCGTGGATGCGGATGCACAGGTCTGCATTCGCGTCGTTCGCCATCTGCGCGCGCTCGATGTTGCTGACCGTGGCCTCGCTGGTCTGGCGCGTCAGAATCACCTGCGCGCCGCGCGCCTCCAGCTGCTCCCGCGCCAGCAGCGCCACCGCGAGATTGACCTCCTCTTCGGTCTGACTCCTGCCGGACGCGCCGCTGACATAGGCCGCCTTGGTCTCCTGCGACAGCGGGGACACGCGCTCCTGCGCGCGGGCGCTCGTCACGCCGTGCCCCGGGTCGAGACAGATGATCACGCCCGCCAGCTCCTGTTCCGCGCTGGTGTCCGCCGCCTCGTCCTCCAGCGGCGGGTCAACCAGCGGTTCTTCCTCCTGCACCCCGGCGGAGCCGCTGCCGCGCGCCGCCGAGCCGGTCTCCGCGCCCGCGTCTTCCGCGCCGCCGCAGCCGCACAGGGCGCACAGCAGCCCCGCCAGCAGCAGCGGCATCCATCGTCTCATCGCCATCCCCGGCTCTCCTCATACGCGACAATCGTGCTGATGTTCGCGCGCTCGATCGAGGAGAGACGCGCGCGGATCGTCGATTCGGTGCACGTGCTGTCGCGGTGGTACCACGTCTTGGCGGCGAAATAATTCTGCCAGCGCGCGGTCGTAAACGCATACCCGTGGCGCGCGTAGATCTCGTTGCGGATCGCCGCCACCGTGTCCTCGCTCATCCCGCGCAGGTCGGCGGTCGAGATGTACTGGGAATCGGTCGGCCACAGATAGTCCGTGCTGTCCACGTTCTCGTAATAGTCGTTGCCGCTCGCCGCGTCCTCGCCGTAGTAATAGTAGTTGTTGGTCACGGCCGCAGGCGTCTGCGTCCCGCTGTCTTGCTCCGCGTCGTCCTCGGTCTTCTGTTCGGCCTGCGCATCGGCCGCATCGCTCTGCACGGCGGCTCCCGCCGCCGACTGCGCGCCGTCCTGCGCCGCGGACGTCCCCTGCTGGCTGCTGTAGACCATCCAGGTAAAGCAGAGAATCGCGACCACGAGCACGACGGTGACCGCGGCGATGGCGGCGATGACAATCGAATTTTTTCCGCGCGCGGTGCGCACCCGCCGCGCGGAGCCGGGAGCACGCGCGCCGCAGACCGGACAGAAATCCGCCTGTTCCGGCAGCTGCGTCCCGCATTGATTGCAATACATAGAGTTCTCCCTTTCCGTTTTCAGTGAATCGTTGCTGTTATTATAGCACGCTCCGCCATATCTGTCACGAATTTCCCGCCTTTTCGCCGCTTTTTCTGCATAAAAAACCGGCGGATATCACGGAGATATCCGCCGGTTCTGCCCAGTTTTTTACTTTCCGACGTTGATTCGGGTCAGAGCGCGCTTGAGCTTGGCCTGCGCCAGCTCGTATTCGCGCGCGTCCAGACGCTGCTGCATCAGCTGCTCGGCGCGCTGGCGCGCACGCTCGGCGCGGTTGACGTCGATGTCCTCCGCCCACTCGAACGTGGTCGCGACCAGGTTGACCTCGTCGCCCTGCACGGACAGCATGCCGCCGATGCAGGCGGCGCGGCGCGTCTCCCCGCTGCTGCCGGTCACGCGGCATTCGCCCATGCCGAGCGCGGTGAGGTACGGGATGTGCCCGGCGAGGATGCAGACGTCGCCGTCGATCGTGCGCGCGATGACGCGCTGCGCTTCGCCGTCAAAGTACAGACCGTCCGCCGTGACGATCCGAAGATGGAATAGACGCATGCGTTATTCCCCCTTTTTGGCTTTTTCAACGGCCTCCTCAATCGTGCCGACGAACAGGAAGGCGGATTCCGGCAGATCGTCGTGCTTGCCCGCGAGAATTTCCTGGAATCCGCGGATGGTCTCCTTCAGCGGGACGTACTTGCCCGGAATGCCGGTGAACTGCTCCGCGACGGAGAACGACTGCGACAGGAAGCGCTGAATCTTGCGCGCGCGCGCGACGGTCAGCTTGTCCTCCTCCGACAG
>DXIG01000004.1 GCA_019112985.1 Candidatus Butyricicoccus stercorigallinarum
CATGCCGGAGCTGGACATGGGACAGCTGCTGGGACAGCTCGACCTGACCATTTCGGCCGAGGGCGTGCAGCAGCTCGCCGCCGCGCTGCTGGCGGGATACAACGACTACGCGGCGGAGCATCCCGAGGCGGACTATTCCCGGCTGAACGAATACTTCCTCGCCTATCTGCAAACGCCGGAGGCGCAGCAGATTTTGCAGGACGCGGTTGCGGAGCTGATGCAGGACAACATCACCGTGTCGGTCTCCGTCGAGCAGCTGCAAGCCCTGATCGAGGACATTCTGTCCGGCTTCCCCGCCTATGCCGCCGCCAACGGCATGACTGACCCCGACCGCTTTGGCGAATATCTGACGCAGTATCTGGAATCGCCGGAGGTGCAGCAGAAGCTCGCGGAGGCCGCCGCAGGCATGGTGCAGACCGGCGGCGAGATCGAGATCTCGCAGGAGCAGATGCAGGCGCTGGTCGACAAGCTCACAGCGGGCTATCAGGAATACGCCGCCGCCAACCAGCTCCCCGACCCCAGCAAGATGGGCGAGCACTTTGAGGCCTATTTGCAAACGCCGGAGGCGCAGCAGATCATGGCCGCCGGCATCGCCGCAATCCTGGACACCGACGCCTTGCAGCAGCAGCTGTCCCGCGCGCTGGGAAGCTACATGCAATCGGCGATGTCCTCGTATACCGAAGCCGTGACACAGGCCATGCAAAAGCAGATTTCCGCCATCGTGCAGCAGATGGCCAACCAGATGAGCCGCACCATGCAGACGGCCATGCAGCGGGCGATGAATCAACTGAGCGACAATCTGCAAGGCGCATTCCGCATGGACGCAGACGCCTTTGCCGACGCAATTCAGATGACGATGAGCGAAGAGGAGCTGACCGAGCTGCTCCGCTCGCTCATGTCCGGCGAGGACGCCTCGTACAGCAACAATCTGGCTTCGTTCGGCTATGCCGATCTGGAAAATCCCAGCCAAATCGCCATCTATCCCTACGATTTTGACAGCAAGGCGGCAATCACCGCCATTTTGGACGACTACAACAGCCGCATGGAATCGGACGGCGAGGAGAGCAAAATCATCAGCTACACTGACATGGTGGGCACGCTGATGTCCTCGGTCACGGAAATTGTGGACACAATCAGCTATGTGCTCGTGGCCTTTGTCGCCATTTCTCTCGTCGTGTCATCCATCATGATCGGCGTCATCACCTATATCAGCGTGTTGGAGCGCCGGAAGGAGATCGGCGTGCTGCGCGCGATCGGCGCCTCCAGGCACAACATCTCCCAGGTGTTCAACGCGGAGACCATCATCATCGGCTTCTGCGCCGGCGTCATGGGCATCGCGCTGACGCTGCTGCTGCTGATTCCGGGCAACGCGATCATCCATTCCCTGACCGGAACGACGGACATCAACGCCGCGCTGCCCGTCGTCTATGCGGCCGCGCTGATTGCGCTCAGTGTCGTGCTGACGCTGATCGGCGGGCTGATTCCCTCCAGCAAGGCGGCCAAGAGCGACCCGGTCGCGGCGCTGCGCGCGGACTGAGCGCGGCCGCAGCAAGCCCGAAAAACGACAGACAAAAATCAGGATGCACAGCCCGTTCGCTTGCATCCTGATTTTTTTGCATGTGCTGTTGTTTCTCAGTACCCGGTCAGGAAACTGTGAATCTTCCCGATCTCGCCCAGCAGGTCCTCCCGCTGCTTTCCGATCATCAGATCCTGATTGTTGCGGACATACGCTTCGCTCCCGTACTGCCCGATGAACCAGGTGCTGAAAAAGTTGGTGTTCAGCTCGGTGACAAACACTACCATTTCCTGACTCTTGCCGAAGGCGGCCTCCAGAAAGGCAAACGCGCATTCCAGCGCCTGTGCGGCGTCGCCCGCCTGCTGCTCCATGCGCTGTACCTCCTGCTGAAAGCGCGCGGAGAGGAGCGCGAATCCCTCCTCATCGTCGCGAATCGCCCCGGCGGCCAGCGCCGTCCGGTCGTCCTCCAGCTGGCGCGCCGCCCGCAACAGGGCGGAAACCTCGCGGCGGTCGACGGCGGACGCCTTCTGCTGCGCGTCCAGCGCGGTGCGGATGCCGGTCGATTCGCGCGCGAGCAGCTCGCCCAGCGACTGCTGTCCGAGCATGCGCTTGACCGCCTTCAGGCTGTCAAACAGGCGGGTGACCGTCATATCGGTGTAATGCGCCGCGGCGAACGCCTCGGTCAGGCGTCCGATCAGCAGGCCGATCACGCTGAGGCGCTCGTCAAACGGCGCGGTCTTCAGCCGCTCGAGCGCGGCGGCGGGCTGCGTGCCGGACAGAATCTCCTCCACGTGGTAATCCGACTGGTATTTGCGGAACAGGTCGTAGTACGCGGCAAAATCGCGCGCGATAAACGGATGCTGGAGATATTCGCGGACGACCGGCTCATCTACCGCGATGTCCATCTGCTCGCACACCAGCAGGAACTGGGACAGATCCTCCCAGCCGCGCGCCGTGACAAAGGCCTGTCCGTCCACCGTCGTCTCGTAGGCGTAAAAATGCTGCTTTTTGATGTCCAGATAGGAGAGAATTGCGGGATGGATGCGGCTGCGGTACGCGTACTTCTTCCAGACGGCGTAGTCCTCCTCCACATCGATGCGCCGCAGGCGATCCAGTGTGACGACGTCAAAATCGCGCACCGATTTGTTGTATTCCGGCGGATTGCCGGCGGCGACAATGAGCCAGCCCTCCGGCACAAAATGACTGCCGAACGACTTGCGCTGCAACAGCTGCAACATGGTCGGCGCGAGCGTCTCCGAGACGCAGTTGATCTCGTCGAGGAACAGAATGCCCTCGCGCAGGCCGGTCTCCTCCATCTTCGCATAGACAGACGCGATGATTTCGCTCATCGTGTATTCCGTGATGGTCTGCTCTCTGCCGCCATACTCCCGCTTGGTCAGATACGGCAGGCCGATGGCGCTCTGTCTGGTGTGGTGCGTGATGGTGTACGACACCAGCGCGATACCGCACTCCGTGGCGACCTGCTCCATGATCGCCGTTTTGCCGATGCCCGGCGGCCCCATCAGCAAAACCGGGCGCTGGTGCACCGCGGGAATGCGGTAATTGCCCTCCTCGTCCTTCGCCAGATAGGCGCGCACCGTGTGAATGATTTCCTGTTTTGCGCGTAAGATATTCATGCTTTCCTTCCTTCTGTGAGATCGTCTGTGCCCAGAACAAATTTCATCGCCCACGGGGGCACCATATGGTCGGCATAGGTGTCGTCCAGAAACAGAAACGCGACGTCATAGGGCGGACGTTTGCTCGGAAACACGCCAAAACCGTCGGTAAAAAACAGCATGCCGCGCAGATGCAGCAGCTCTCCCCCGCGCTGTAAGCGCGCGACATAGTCAAACACCGGCCGAAAATCCGTGTCGCCGTTGCCGCTGACCTCAAACGTGCGCAGCACCTCGGTCAGCCGCGCGGTGTCCGTGATCTTGAGATCCGACTGAATGTCCGCGTCGCACTGGATGATGTGCACGTTGACCGAGCGAAAAAAGCTGCCGCTGTCCAGCAGAAAGCGCGCGGTCTGCTCCAGAAAACGGCGCACCAGCTCGCCGCTGCACGAGCCGGAGGTGTCGATCGCGATGACAAAATCGTGGATTTTGCGCGCCTCGCGGTACTCCAGCTCCTCGATAAGCGGCATATTTTTGTACAGCTGCATGCTGTAGTTGTAATAGCCGTAGTCAAAGCTGTCCGGATCGATGCGGACCTCCTCGCGCGTCACGGCGAACTTTTGCAGAAAGCGGCGATAATCCCTGCGCTCGCGGTTTTCGATCTGCATCTGCTGCCGCAGATCGCCCGCCAGCAGCGCCTGCTCCCGGTGGAAGGTGTCCATGGAGGTCTGTGTCTTGCGGCTGATGTCGCGCCAGGTCCGGTCGACCTCCTCCCGATTTGGGGTCGGCGGCTCGGGGGAATCGCCGTCCGGCGATGGCTGACGGTTCGACTCGTCGTCATTCAGCTTTTCCCAGAACTTGTGATCGTCCGCCCGAAATTCCTCCTGCATGCGCCGCTTTTCCGCGTAGGGCAGGCGCGACAGCGCATGATACACCTGCTCGGCGTTGCAGACGGACAGCGACAGGCTGTCGTAATACGCCTGTCTGCGGTCGGTGACCAGCCGCTGCACACAGGGGTAGTCCATGCTGTCCATCACGGATTCCACCGCGATGTCGCACGCGAGGTTCCAGTCCTCCGCGTCGCGGTCGCCCAGCTGCGTCATATGCCGGAAGATGCCGTGCAGCACGATGTGCAGATAGGTGCGGTTGACGCCGACCGGGTCGTCCTGATAGGCGGAGATCAGATAATTGGGGTTATAGAAGATGTGTACGCCGTCGGTGGCAATCGTGCGCGTGTTCAGATTGAGGTCATACGAGAGCGCCGACAGCGCGATATCCAAAAAGCGCATCGAGAGATACAGCTCGCTGCGGGAAAGCGCGAGAATGCGGTTGCCGATGCGCATCAGCTGTTCGTGAAGTGCATGCATGGCGGTGCCTCCTACAGGACAAAGCTGCGGCGCGCGCTGCCGAAGCGCGCAATCCGGTGATCCATCAGCAGGCTGACGCCCTGCGGGAAATCGTGCGCCGAAGCCGCCGCGATGGCATCCTCCAGCTGCTCCCGGCTGAGCAGCTCGTGCCGCAGAAGCAGCTCCAGCCGCGGGACGTCGCGCGATGCCAGCACGGCGGACACGACCTCCGCCGCGTGCGCGGACAGATAGTCGAGATACATGTCCCGGTATTGGGGGCGCAGCTGATAGCCGTCGAGCAGGCGGTAAAACGCGATGGACTGCACGACCTCCGGCACATCCTCGCGCACGGCGCGCGGGAACGTCTGGTCGTATTCGTCAAAGCGGACGCCGTCGCGCGCGACGCACATGCGGTAAAACGAGCCGGAACCGTAGGTGACCGAGCGAAATTCGCGCGGCGGAACCACCTCCTGAAAAGCATAGTCGTATTCCGGGAACAGCAGGCGGATCGTGCGCCCCTCATCCACCGCGACGGTGAGCGTCACGCGATTGGTAAAATCGGTGACGATGCTCTTGAGCCCCGTCAGCCCGCGGACGGAGATGGCGTGCAGCAGGCGGCAGTTTTTGAACGCGCCGTCGCCGACCGAGCGCAGGCCGTTTTCCAGAATCAGCTGCTCCAGCGCGGCGCAGTTGTAAAAGGCGTGATTGCCGATGGAATCGACGCTTGCCGGCAGCGTGACGCGCCGCAGCTGCGGCTGCTGTGCGAACGCATAGTCTCCGATCTCCGTCACCGGCATCCCCTGCCACGCGGCGGGAACCGTCACAAACGCGGAATCCCCGGCGGATTTTACCAGAACCGCGCCGCGTTTGCCCTGTTCAAAACTGAGTGTTTCCATCCAAAGCCTCCCAAATCCGACTGAAATGACCGACCTTATTGTACCACGCCGGCCGCCGCGCCGCCACAGGATTTTCTTTGAAACCGTCCGGCTCCGGCAAAACAGGCACCTGCCGCGTGCGGCGGGTGCCTGTTCATGTCATGGAAAAAGCGCGGCGGTTACGCGCCCAGGAAGCCCTTGAGATCTTCGATCAGGTCGTCCGCGTTCATGTCGTGCACTTCGGCGGCCTGCTCCAGCGTCTCCATGCGGGCGGACGGGCAGCCGATGCAGTGCATGCCCATGCTCGTCAGCACATCCGCCGCCTCCGGCATAGCCTGCAGCAGCTCGCCAATGGTCGTATTTTTGTTGATTCTCATGATGAATTCTCCTTTGTTTCGCTTTATTTCAGCTGAGCGCCGTCGGAAAACGCATTGCCGACCTTGTTGCCCAGCGCCAGATAGGCGCTGTTGACCGGGTCAAACGCGATCGGGCGCAGGCGCGCCGGGTCGATGTTGCCGTCTGCGCCGAGGATGGACTCGTCCGCGCTGACGTTGACAATCTCGCCCAGCATGCACTCCGACGCCTCGTCGTAGCTGACCAGCGTGCATTCCAGCGTCATCGGCAGCTCGTCCACGATCGGCGCGTCCACGCGCGCACTTTTGGTCGTGTGGAAGCCCGCGCGCGCGACCTTGTCCGGCACCTCGTTGGCGGAGACAATGCCGACGTAATCGCAGGCGACGACGTGCGCTTCGTCCGCCATGCTGACCGTAAATGCCTTGCGCGCGAGGATGTTTTTGACGGTCTTGTGCCCCGCGCTGAGGTACAGGGCGATCTGATTGGCGTCGCTGATGCAGCCCCAGGCGGCGTTCATGACGTCCGGCGTGCCGTCCGCGTCATACGAGGCGATCATCAGCACCGGCTGCGGGTAAAGAAACGGCTTTGCGCCAAAATCCTTTCTCATCTTGCTTTTTCCTCCCGTTTGTTTATTGTTCGGATGAATTGACTTTTTCTCTGAGCTGCTTGGCGGGCTTGAACGCCGGAACCTTTGACGCGGGAATCGCGATCTGTTCGCCGGTGGACGGCACACGCCCGGTGCGCGCGGCGCGCGCCCGCGTCTCAAAGACGCCAAATCCGCCGATCGTAATCCGCTCGCCCTGCGCCAGCGCATCTCCCAGACAGCCGAACGTGAGATCGACCAGGCGTTCCGCGTCCTTTTTGCGGATGCCCGCGCGCGCCGCGACCAGAGCGGCAAATTCAGCTTTTTTCATTGCGCTTTCCCTCGTCCCAGAGGTCGTCCATTTCGCGCAGCGTCATGGTCTCCAGCGACTTGCCCTGCGCGGCCGCCGCGCGCTCCACATAGGAAAACCGGCGGATGAATTTTTCTGTTGTGGACTGGAGCGCGCCTTCCGGGTCGGTGTCCGCGAAGCGGGCGACGTTGACCGCCGCAAACAGCAGGTCGCCGATCTCCTCGGACAAGTCGCCGTCGCCGTTGGCGGCGCGCTGGACCTCGTCCAGCTCCTCCTGTACCTTGTCGAGCGCGCCGCCGATGTCCGCCCAATCAAAGCCGACCTTCGCCGCCTTGTGCTGCACCTTTTCCGCGCGGATGAGCGCGGGCAGGCTGCGCGCGACGCTGTTGAGCGTGTCCGTCGTGCTCTTCTGTCCCTTTTCCACCTTCTTGAGCGCATCCCAGTTGTTGAGAATCTCCTCTGTGGAAGCGACGTCGACGCTGCCGAAGATGTGCGGATGGCGGTAGATCAGCTTTTTGCAGACGCCGTCCGCGACGTCGTCGATGTTGAACGTCCCCTTCTCCTCCTCGATGCGGGTGTGGAAGACGACCTGGAGCAGCACGTCGCCCAGCTCCTCGCGCAGCAGATCGACGTCCTCGTTGTCAATCGCCTCACAGACCTCGTAGGTCTCCTCGATGAAGTTGCGGCGGATGCTGTGGTGATCCTGCTCGCGATCCCACATGCAGCCGTTTTCGCTGCGCAGAATCTCCATAATCCGGAGCAGGTCGTCGAATTGATAGTGTTCCTTTATCTGAAAGTCCATAAAAATATGCAGTATCCTTTCCGGGCGCGCCTGCGCCCTAACTTGACTGCGGCGTCAGCCGCAGCAGCCGCGCCAGCCGTTTGCCGCCGGGGAGCGGCAGCACGTCCTCCGCGCGCAGCGCGCGCAGGACGACGAGCAGCAGCGCATACAGCGGGATGGCCGCGCAGACGGACAGCACGGCGGCCGCCGCCGCGCCGGTTCGCGGCACAAGCGCTCCGTGCAGCTGATACACTGACACCGCCATGCCGCAGGAGGCCAGCAGCGGACGCGCCAGCGCCTGCCCGAGCGGCGGCAGCCAGCCGGTCAGCCGGACAATCGACACGAGGTTGCACAGCAGGATGACGCCGTAGCAGGCCAGCGTCCCGATGGGCGCGGCGGAAATATTGTATTGCGCCATGCCGGTCAGCGAAAAGCTGACGGCAAATTTGACGGTACATCCGGCGGCGGCCGCATAAACCGTCAAATCCGGCCGGCCGAACGATTGCAGCATCGCCGTGGTCACGGCGGACAGCCCGACCAGCGGTTCGGCAATGCCCAGCAGGCGGAGCAGCGGCTCTGCCGTCAGCACGCCGCGCGGCTGTGACGCAAACAGCAGGCGCAGCAGCGGGCCGGACAGCGCAAACAGACCGGCGCCGCACGGCAGACAGACGAGCAGCGTCAGTCGCAGAGAAGAAGTCGCCAGCCGGCGCACCTGAGCCGCGTTTTGCCGCGCGTGCGCCGCCGAAAGCGCGGGCAGCACGCTGACCGAAACGGCGTTGGACAGCGCCTGCGGCAGGTTGAACAGCGTCATCGCCATGCCGGTGTACGCGCCGTATGCCGCCACGATCTGCGCGGGCGAAAACCCGGCGGCGGGCAGGCGGCGGTAGAGCACCGCCATGTCGAGAAATCCAGACACGGTCATGACCGCCGCGCCCAGCGTCACCGGAACCATCAGCTGAATCAGTCGGGGCAGGACGGATGACCCGCCGCGCCGCGCGCGCAGGGCGGGTCGGATGCCGTGCCGCGCGCTCCAGAGCAGGTAGAGCATGGCGGCCAGCTCGCCGCAGCTCACACCGATGGCCGCACCGGCCGCCGCGCCGGCTGCGCCGAAGCCTCTGTCTAATAACAGGCGGGCGAGCGTCAGGCCGATGGCCAGTTTGCCGGCGGCCTCGGCGACCTGGGAGACCGCTGTCGGGATCATGTTGCCCGTCCCCTGGTACCAGCCGCGCAGCGCCGCCTCCAGGGTGACAAAGAAGACGGCGGGCGCGACGGCGGCGAGACAGTACGCCGCGCGCGTCGATTCGCCGAACAGACGGCAGAGCGTCGGGGCGAACGCGGCGAGCAGCGCGGACAGCACCAGCGCCAGCGCGCCGAACACCGCCGCCGCATGCGCGACGACCGCCTGCGCCCGGTCGCGCCGTCCCAGAGCCAGCGCTTCGGAGACCAGATGCGATTCCGCAATCGGGATTCCGGCGGCGCACACGACGAACAGCAGCGAAAAGAACTGCATCGCGAACGAAAACAGCCCCATGCCGCTGTCCCCGATGAGGTTGGTCAGCGGCACCTTGAACAGCGCGCCGAGCAGCTTGACGACAATGCCGGACACCAGCAGCGCCATCGCGCCGCCGACAAAGCTCTCCTTCTGTTTCATCCCCTCGCCTCCCCTGTCTCTGCCTGTCACAGACAGGGTATGAGGCGGGCGCGGGGATTAGAAGCGCGGGAAGGTTTTTCTCCTCACGCTTTCCGGTTTACAGCTGCGCGCCGCAGCTGCTGCAAAACAGGTCGTCCTCGCCGCACTCCCGGTTGCAGTTCGGACAGGTGACGACCGCCTTCAGCTGGCTGAGCTTCTGGCGGATGCCGGCAATCTTATCCAGCTTTTCGTCGATCAGCTCCAGCTTGATTTGCAGCTCGTCCTGATTGCCCGCTTCGCCGCTGTGCACCGCGTACACCATCTTGCCGATCTCCTTGTAGAGAATTTCAATCTCCGTGTTCAGATCGAAAATCTGCAAATTCAGCCGGGTTGCCTCCATCACATTGCCCGCAGTCTTGCCGGCCGTGTTGGCGGCCTGCGTCGCCGCGCGCCCCGTGCGGTTGGCGAACAGCTCCGCCGAGACTCTGGCCTTTTCTAAAAAACGATTCACTTTCTTATCCATGATAAAGCTCCTTTCGCGGAAGCGGGCCGTCGGCCTTCTTCCGGTTTTTTTGCGGATCAGCCAATAAATTCGCGCATGATGGACTGCGGCGGGATGTGCGACACCTCGTCCAGCCGCGCAAACCGGTCGAGGGCGCGCACCAGCGGCTCCAGTCCCGCGTCGGTCAGCTCCCTGTGATAGGGCTCGACCTCCCGGCGCAGCAGGTGCATCAGGATGCAATCCTCATAGGGCAGGTAGGTGTTGAGCCGGTGCGCGGCCGTGGACAGATAGGGCTGGATGTACAGCCGTTCGCCGCGCCGGACGGAATACCACATGCGGATGGTGTCCAACACCGGCGAATCGCGGAATTTCCGGTCGCGGATGGCGCGCCGCACAAAGCGCAACTCGTGCGGCGCCAGCAGCTGGTTCGGCGACAGCACGACGGCCGTGTTGACCGAGATGTAAACGCCCGTGGCGTGTTCCTGAATTTTTCCCGTGACGACGTCGTTGAACGAGTGGATGCCCTCGATGACGGCAATCTCTCCCCGGCGCAGGCGGATCTCCTCGCGCTGCTCCGTGCGCCGGTGCGTCATGAAATCGTATTTGGGGACCTCGATGGTCTTTCCCTGGCACAGGGCGGCGAGATGCTCGCTGAGCAGCGGCAAATCCATGCAGAGCGGGGATTCCAGATCGTCCGCACCAAACTCGTCCTTGGGAACGGGAAACGTGTTCCGGCTCAGGTAATAGTCGTCCATGGAAATCGAATGCGTGCGGATGCCCCGCCGCTGCACGGCGTCGCGGATGCGGTGCGCCGTCGTCGTCTTTCCGCTGGAGGACGGGCCGTTGAGCAGCAGGATCTGGTGGCGGCTCGCGCAGACCTGCTCCGCGACGCGCTCGATGAGATCGGTGTACTGCTGCTCGCTGGTCAGAATGAAATCCGCCGGGTCGCGGCGGCAGCGTTCGTTGATGTCTTCAAGATTGAGATACTGCAAACAAACCCCTCACAGTTGGGAAGCCCAGGCGAGCAGCGCCTGCTTCCCTGCGTTGATTTTTTCCAATGACGTATTGTATTCATATGGATATTTCGGGTTGCTGATGCGCTGAATTTTCTTCCCGTCGCTGCTCAGCAGCTTGGTCATGCCGCCCGCGCCGAGCGAGACGATCGTCTGAAGCTCTTCCATCATATAGACGTTGTACCGGCATTCGTAGCCCATCTTGCACCACCCCACGTTTTCAAAGCCGCCCGCCATGAATTTCTGGCGGTAGAGATAATAGGGCGCATAGCCGGCGGCCGTCAGCTTGCGGGACGCGATGTCCAGCATCTGCCGCACGGTCTCGTGCTTGGCCGCGTTGCGCGCGCGGTCGTGTTCATCCGCCCCGCGCTTGGCGGCGAGGGTGTGGACGGTGATGTTTTCGGGATGCAGCCCGATGAGTGTATCTATGGTGTGCGCGAAGCTGTCCGGCGTGTCGCCGTCCAGCCCGGCGATGGTATCCATGTTGATGGCGTGAAAGCCCACGCCGCGCGCCATCGCGTAGGTGTCGAGCACGGCCTGCGCGCTGTGGCGCCGGCCGATGGCGGCGAGCACCGCGTCGTTCATCGACTGCGGATTGATCGAAATGCGGTCCACGCCGTATTGCTTGAGCGTGCGCAGCTTTTCCTCCGTGATTGTGTCCGGCCGCCCGGCCTCCACGGTAAATTCCGTCATGCCGCGCAGGTCAAACGCGCCGCGCACCGTTTGCAGCAGGCGCTCCAGCTGCCCGGCGGACAGCGTCGTCGGCGTGCCGCCGCCGATGTACATCGAGACCACGCGCAGCTTCGCCTGCCGGACGATCTCGCCCGTGTGCACGATCTCCGCGCACAGCGTGTCCAGATACGCCGCCATCAGCTTGCCCGCCTTCTCGATGGCGTGGCTGACGAACGAGCAGTAGCTGCACCGCGACGGGCAGAACGGAATGCCGATATAAATGGAAATGTCGCGCGGGTCGAGCTGCTTTTTGCAGTCGAGCGCAATGCCCGCCGAGCGGATGGCGAGCGCGCGCCGCGCCGGGGAGACGTGGTACTGCTCGGTCATCAGCTGTGCGATCTGCGCGGGCGTGTAGCCCTTTTCCAAAAAGCCGCGCGCAAACTTGGCCGGGCGGACGCCAGTCAGCGAGCCCCACTCGGGCACAGCGTCCAAAAACGGGGTCACCGCTTCAAACACCGCGGATTTGACCGCGTGCGTCCGCGCGCGTTTGGTGTCCTGCGCGCTGTCCGTGACCGGCGCGCGCCGCTCGGCGCAGATCTGCCTGCCGTCGCGCACGCAGCAGGCGCGGGCAATCGTCTCCGTCCCGGCCTGCCCGACGTGCACGCCGAGCGCGTCCGCGCCCTCGGGCGCCAGCTCCACGCGCTCCGGCTGCTCGGTGGGCAGCAGGCACAGCAGCATCTCGCGCACTGGATGGTCGTTTTCCAACCCGTGTACGGTGTAGATCATGACTGAATGGCCTGCCGCATGTACGGATTGGACGCGCGCTCCCGCCCCAGCGTGGACAGCGACTCGTGCCCCGGCAGAACCTGATAGTCGCCCGGCAGGTCGTACAGCCGCTTGAGCGACTTCAGCATCTCGCGCCAGTCGCCGCCCGGCAGATCGGTGCGGCCGCAGGACTGGCAGAACAGCGTGTCTCCGGTAAACAAAATGCTGTCGTCCAGCAGAATCACGCACGAGCCAGGCGTGTGTCCCGGTGTGCTGAGGTACTTTGCCGTCATGCCGCCGAAGAAGACCTCCGTCCCCTCCTCCGCCCAGATGTCCGCGCCCGGAAAGTCGAAGCGGTTCATCAGCTGGCGGCCGTATGCGCCGAACGGGGACAGCGACGCGCTGGGGTCAAACAGGTATTCGTCCTTTTTGCTGACGACTACCTGCGCGCCCGTGGCTTTTTTGAGCGCGCCGACCGCGAGAATGTGGTCGAAATGCGCGTGTGTCAGCAGAATATACTTCAGATCGATGTTCTTCTTCTGAATCTCCGCCAGCAGCATGTCCGCGCGGTCGCCCGGGTCGACGATCGCGCCCTCGCGCGTCTCCTCGTCGTAGACCAGATAGCAGTTGGTGGCGACATCGCCTACGCAAAATTGCTTGATTTTCATCTCTACTCCTTTATTTTTTCCGCATCATCTCGTCGGTGTCCATCAGAATGGTCACCGGACCGTCGTTCAACAGCTCCACCTGCATGTCCGCGCCGAACGCGCCGGTCTGGGTCTCGACGCCCAGCCCCCGACAGCAGGATACAAAATATTCGTACAGCTCGTTGGCCTGCTCGCCCTTCGCCGCGCCGGTAAAGCTGGGGCGTTTTCCCTTGCGGCAGTCGGCATACAGCGTAAACTGGCTGACCGCGAGAATTTTTCCGCCCACATCGGCGAGCGACAGGTTCATCTTGTCATTTTCGTCGGTAAACACCCGCAGGCCGACGCATTTGCGCGCCAGATAGAGCGCGTCCTCCGCCGTATCCTCCGGCGAAACGCCGAGCAGAATCAGAAATCCTCTGCCGATTTCGCCCGACACTGCGCCGTCAATCGTCACCTTTGCGCGTGACACACGCTGCAATACTGCTCTCATGGCGTCCTCCTCAGGTCGACTGGCGCACGACGTTGATGACGCCCTTGATGCTGCGCAGCTTTTTGATCAGCGCGTCCAGCTGCGACAGGCCGGTGACATCGATGACAATGTTAATGATGCCAAAGCCCTCGGACAGCGTCTTGCCGTTGAAGTCGCGCACATTGATGTGGTTGTTGGCGAGGATCTGCAGCACCTCGTTCATGACGCCCATGCGGTCGGTCGTGGAGACCTGCAGCGCCGTGCTGAAGCGCTCCTTGACCTCGATGTGGTTGGCGTCCCATGCGACTTTGATCCAGCGGTCCCGATCCTCCGGACTGCTGTTCTTGACGTTGACGCAGTCCTTGCGGTGGACGGATACGCCGTAGCCGCGCGTGATATAGCCGATGATGTCGTCGCCCGGAATCGGCGTACAGCACCGCGCGAACTTGACCTTGCAGTTGCCGATGTCCTCGACGATGACGCCGGAATCCGACTTGACCTGCTTGTTGGTGGTCAGCGGCTGATTGACCTCTTCCTTCTTTCTCGCGCGGATGGTCTCGTCGCGCACCTTGTTGATGACCTTGGTGACGGTGATGCCGCCGTAGCCGATCGCCGCGTACAGCTCCTCCAGCGACGGATAGCCGAACTTGGTGAGCACCGACTGCTGGATTTCCGGCTTCTCCATGAAGTGCGTATACAGCAGGCTGGAGCGCAGCTCGCGATCCAGATCCTCGCGTCCCTGCACGATGTTTTCCTCGCGGCACTCCTTTTTGAACCACTGCTTGATCTTGTTGCGCGCCTCCGACGTCTTGATCATGTTGAGCCAGTCTCGCTTCGGCCCGCGGGTCTCCTTGGACGTCAGAATTTCGACGATGTCGCCGTTTTGCAGCGCATAGTCGATGGAGGCGATGCGCCCGTTGATCTTACATCCGGTCATGCGGTTGCCGACGGCGGAGTGAATGCCGTAGGCGAAGTCGATCGGCGTCGCCCCGGCCGGAAGATTGACGACGTCGCCCTTCGGCGTGAACACGAAGACCTCGTCGGAAAACAGGTCGACCTTGATCGCCTTGATGAAGTCCTCCGCTTCTGTGTCCTGCTGGGATTCCAGCAGCTGGCGGATCCAGGCGTAGGTCTCCTCGTTGCTGTCCTTGCTGCTGACGCCCTGCTTGTATTTCCAGTGCGCAGCGACGCCGTATTCCGCCATCTTATGCATTTCCTCCGTGCGGATCTGCACCTCAAACGGAACGCCGGAGCGGCCGATGACCGTCGTATGCAGCGAGCGGTAGCCGTTCGGTTTGGGGGTGGAGATATAGTCCTTAAATCTGCCCGGAATGGGCTTATACAGATCGTGGACGTAGCCGAGGACGTTGTAGCAGTCCGCGACCGATTCGACGATGACGCGCACGGCGCAGATGTCGTAGATCTCGTCGATGCTCTTATTCTGCGCGTACATCTTGCGGTAAATACTGTAGATGTGCTTGACGCGCGCGGAGATGGAGTTGCGGATGCCGCTTTCGTCCAGCTTTGTGCCGATGGTCTTCTTGATGCGCTCGAGCATCTCCGCGTGCTCGTTGCGCTGGCGCTCCAGACCGTCCACAATCTCCTGATAGCCGACCGGGTCGAGCCGCTGGAGCGAGAGATCCTCCAGCTCCCACTTGATGCGCTGCATGCCGAGGCGGTGCGCGATCGGCGCGTAGATTTCCATGGTCTCCAGCGATTTGGAGCGCTGCTTTTCCTCCGGCATGAACTCGATCGTCCGCATGTTGTGCAGGCGGTCGGCGAGCTTGATCAGGATGACGCGGATGTCCTTCGCCATCGCGATGAGCATCTTGCGCAGATCCTCCATCTGCTCCTGCTCCTTGGAATAGTGCAGCTGACCCAGTCGCGTGACGCCGTCGACCAGGTTGGCGACCGATGTGCCGAATTTTTCCGCGATCTGATCGTACTGAAAGTCGGTGTCCTCCATGCAGTCGTGCATCAGGCCGGCGCAGATCGAATCGGTATCCAGTCCCATCTCGACAATGATTTCCGCGACGGAAACCGGATGGATGATATAGGGGTCGCCGTTCTTTCTCCGCTGACCCTCATGCGCCGCAGAGGCGCATTCGTATGCGGCGCGTATTTTCTCGACGTTCGCAGAAGGGTTTTGCTTCTGCACCCGTTCGATCAAAAAATCAATTTTTGTTTTCATATCCATAACGCTTACTCCCCGGCTGTGATCGTATGATCGGCCGTATTCTGTTGTTTTCTTTGCCGCAGAGTTGCGAGAACCACGGACTTTGTGATGTCGGCTTTGCCCTTGAAGGGCAGCAGCCTGATATGTAACAGATTGTTTTTGAAGTGATAGCTCAGCAGGCAGCTTTCGGAAAAGACATCCAGGCAGACGAACAGCTTTCCGATGTTGATGCACCGGCGCGCCTCGTAGGAGATGCGCCGGGAAAGCGTGTTGTACGGCGCGGTGAGCTTGCCCACCTCCGCGCGGGAGATGATGTGGCGCCAGACCGCCACCAGATCCGCCCGATAGGGGTACAAATCGTTGACGTGTCGGTCTGTCAATTCGTTCCCATTGATGAACGCGGAGTAGACGGACAGGTAATAGTGATCCTTTTCCAGCTCGCAGTCGCTCAGGCGGATGTCCTTGAGCATCAGCTGGATGTCCTGCCGCCCGCGGAAGGTGTTGATTTCCAGGCTGAACGCGGCGTCCACCACGTCGCCCTGCACCACCGGGCACCCGCCGGAGCCGGTGCCGAACAGCATGGCGGTAAACCGTTTGCCGCCCTTGATGAGCGACATCTTCAGGTGCCGGTCGCTGGAGATCGGGGTGATCTCCTCCACCGTAAACTCCCGGACGGCGAAAATCGGCTCGCGGTTGCCCATTCCGTATGGCTCGAGGATGCTGAGATCGCGGATGGATTCAAACGAGATGTCGTCCGGCGAAATCAGGCAATCGACATCGACAACCGGCATCAGATCCTCGTCGCGGATGTTCTCGCGCGCATAGGCGCAGATGCTCTGCTTGAACGCGGGGAGCTGCTCGCGGTGGATGGTCAAGCCGGCCGCGAGCGCATGCCCGCCGAATTTTTCCAAATACGCCGCGCTGTGTTCCAGCGCCGCGAACAGATTGAAGCACCCCACCGAGCGCCCGGAGCCCTTGCCCTGATCGCCGTCGAGCGAAATCAGGACGGTCGGACAGCCGTACCGGTCGGAGATGCGCGAAGAGACGATGCCGATGACGCCATGATGCCAGTTTTCCCCCCACAGCACAATCATACGGTCGTTCTGCGGGTCATATTCTTTTTGCAGCACGTCAAACGCCTGCTTCAAAATGGCGTTTTCCGCGTTTTGCCGTTCCTTGTTCTGACAGCACAGCATCGCGGCAATTTCCTGCGCGCGCAGCGGGTTGTCCGTCAAAAACAGCTCCGCCGCCTGATCGGCGCAGCCCATGCGCCCCGCTGCGTTGATGCGCGGCGCGAGCGTAAAGCTGACGATGGTCGACGTCATGCGGCGCGTCTCCACGCCGGATTCGCGCATCAGCATGCGCAGGCCGGGATTGCGCGTCTGCTGAAGCACGCGCAGGCCGTTGGCGACGATCACGCGGTTTTCCCCCCGCAGCGTCATGACGTCCGCGATGGTGCCGACGGCGACCAGATCGAGATAAGACGCCAGAATCTCGTCGATCCGCTGCGGCCCGGCGAGCGCGCAGATCAGCTTAAACACCACGCCGACGCCCGCGAGGTCTTTGAACGGATACGCACTGTCCGTCCGCTTGGGGTTGACCACAGCGACCGCGTCCGGCAGCTGATCCTTGCACTCGTGGTGATCTGTGACCACCACCTTCAGTCCGATCTGGCGCGCATAGGCGATCTCTTCCACGGCCGTAATACCGGAATCGACCGTGATAACCAGCGAAACACCCTTGCTGCGCAGCGCCGACAGCGCCTCTTTGTTCAGTCCATATCCCTCCGTCAGCCGGTCCGGGATATAGTAGCTGCATGCCGCGCCCTCGCTCTTGAGGTATCGAACGAGCGCGCAGGTCGATGTGATGCCATCGACGTCGTAATCGCCAAACACCGCGATGCGCTCTCCGCGCAGGAGCGAGGCGCGAATGGTGTCCACTGCGATCTGCATATCGGGCAGCTGCATCGGGTCGTGCAGCCGGGACAGATCACAGGAGAGAAAATCGTCCGCCCGTTCCGGTGTGTCCAGCCCACGCGCACACAAAACAGCCGCAGTCAATGGCGCATATCCGCACTGACGCGACAGGTTTCGTATCCTCTCGCGATTGGGTGCCGCAATATTCCATTTTTTCGATTTCATTGCAACTCCTCTTTTTTTACTTTAATTCAAGGATATTATAACAAAAAAACCAGACACACTCAAGATTATAGACAAAATTACACCGTTCATGCGGTGCGCGGGCGTCTTCCCGCCGTTCTCCCGCCCTGCCCCGCATCCGTCGGGGCTTGCGTCCGGCGTCAAACCGCGTTCCAATCCAGAACTGACGAGCCTGGATTGAACAAAAATAAATTTTTGTTCAATCATTGTCTGTCTCCCCTTTTCCCCACTGGTGCACCGCGCCGCGAAAAAAACATCGCAGACCGAAAAAATAATGGTTGACATCCGCGAAAGCAGCTGATATAATAATCATCGTTGCAGCGAGAAAGGCTGCAAAACAAACTAACGAGGTGTGGCTCAGTTTGGTAGAGCGCTGCGTTCGGGACGCAGAGGCCGTGGGTTCAAGTCCCGCCACCTCGACCATGGCGAGTGTTCTTATAGCATTTGAAAAGCTGTAAGAACACTCGTCTTTTTTTGTTGTTTTCATCCGGCGATTTCGGCTGGGGTGTAGTTGACGAACACACCCTTCCGGGTATTG
>DXIG01000052.1 GCA_019112985.1 Candidatus Butyricicoccus stercorigallinarum
GCTCTGGCGTTTCAACCACAATATGTTGTGGTCAGAATCGCGCGCACAGGTTCCAGCAGTGGTTGACCGGGCCGCTGCCCGCGCCCAGGTCGAGCCCGTCGCGCAGCGCGCCGGTCAGGTAGTCCTTTGCCCCGCGCACCGCGTCCGGAACCGAGCGCCCGGCCGCCAGCCCGCACGCGATCGCGGCGGACAGCGTGCAGCCCGTGCCGTGCGTGTTCGGGTTGTCGACGCGCGCGCCCTCGAACCACAGCAGCTGCCCGCCGGAGACCAGCAGGTCGTCCGCGCCGCCGGTGAGGTGCCCGCCCTTGATGAGCACTGCGCCGCTGGTCTGCGCCGCAATCGCGCGGCCCGCCTGCTCCATCTGCTCCCGCGTGGCAATCGCGCTGCCGCACAGTACTTCGGCCTCCGGGAGATTGGGCGTGATGACCTCGGCCAGCGGCAGCAGCTGCGTGCGCAGCGCGTCCACCGCCTCCGGGCGCAGCAGCGCATGGCCGGAGGTGGACACCATCACGGTGTCCAGCACGATGTGGCGCGCCCCGTACTGCCGCAGCTTGTCCGCGATGACGCGGATGTTTTCCGCCGACGAGACCATGCCGATTTTGACGGCGTCCGGCACGATGTCTGTAAAGATGCAGTCCAGCTGCTGCGCCAGAAAGTCCGGCGGCGTCTCCTGCACCCCGTATACGCCCGTCGTGTTCTGCGCCGTCAGCGCCGCAATCGCGCTCATGGCGTACATGCGGTGCGCCGTGATCGTCTTGATGTCCGCCTGGATGCCCGCGCCGCCGCTGCAATCCGAGCCGGCAATGGTCAGTATCTTATTCACAGCAAAATTCCTCCCATCCCATGATGTACTGGCGGCACAGCGGGCGGATCACGTCCATCTCGCTGCGCGCCGAGTTGTCGTACACGCCGACGACCGGATAGCCCGCGCGGCTCGCCGTCTCGATGCAGTGCAGGCTGTCCTCGAAGACCACCGTCTGCCCCTTCGGCGTGCCCAGCCGGCGCGCGCACTCGTCAAAAATATACGGCTGGTTTTTGCTCGTGTGCAAATCGCCGCAGGTGAGCAAAAAGGAAAAATACGGCCCGATCTCCAGCCGCTCGATAGCCAGCTCGACCAGCGGGCGGTCGGTGGCGGTGGCGATGCACATCGGGATGTCCGCCGCGCGCAGCCGGTCCAGCAGCGCGCGCACGCCCGCTTTGAGCGGCGCGCGGCTGCGGTAGTCCTCCGCGATCATCTCGTTGATCTGGCGGCAGATGGTCTCCTCCGATTCGGTGACGCCGAAATCGCGGCGATAATAGTCCGCCGCCTCCGGCAGCGTCATCGTCTTGAGCCGCAGCGGCAGGTCGTCCGGCGCGGGAATGCCGCGATCCTCCAGATACCGCGTGCCGACCGTCTCCCAGAACGGCATGGAGTCGAGCAGCGTGCCGTCCAGATCGAAAATTGCGCCCTGCATCCTCATGTCCGCACCAGCTCCTCCGCCCGCGCGCGCAGCGCCGCCGTCGCCGCCTGGATGTCGTCCGCGGCAAAGATGCCGGAGACAATGGCGACGCCCGCCACGCCGGTGCCCGCCAGCTCCATCATGTTGTCCAGCTTGATGCCGCCGATGGCGACGCAGGGGATGGTGACGCTCGCGCAGATCGCGCAGAGCTCCCCGTGGGTCAGCGGCGCGGCGTCCTCCTTGGTTCCCGTGCTGTGCACTGCGCCGACGCCGAGATAGTCCGCGCCGCGCGCCTGCGCCAGCTGCGCCTCCGCGACCGAATGCGCGGACACGCCGACGATCTTCTCCTCGCCCAGCAGCGCGCGCACGTCGCCCGCCTCCATGTCGTCCTGTCCGACGTGCACGCCGTCCGCGCCGCTCTCCAGGCACGCCTGCACGTCGTCGTTGATGAGGCACAGCACGCCGTAGCGATGGCACAGCTGCACCAGCTCCTTCGCCTCCGCGACAAAGTCCGCATGGGAGAGCCCCTTCTCGCGGATCTGCACCAGCGTCGCGCCGCCCTTCAGGCACTGCTCGACCTGCTGGTACAGCGTGCTTGTTCCCGTCCAGGCGCGGTCGGTGACGGCATACAGCCGCATGGCGTCCGCAACCCGCTGCGCTTTATCGAATTTCAATGTTCATTCCTCCCTGTAATGTCTGTGCGTCCATCCGGCTGACCGCATCCATCAGCTGGACGCGAAACGTGCCGGTGCCGCCCTCCGCCGCCATGGTCTTGCGGTAGGCGATGTCGCCCGCCACGCCCATGACCGCCGTGGCCGCCGCCGCGGCCTGCAACATGTCGTCGTGATTGGCGCCGCAGAACGCCGCCGTGAGCGCGGACAGCATGCAGCCGGTGCCCGTCACCTGCGACATCATCGGATGCCCGTTGCGGCAGAGATACGCGCGCTCCGGCGACGCGACGATGTCAATCGCGCCGCTGACCGAGACCACCGCGCCCAGATCGGCGCTCAGCCGCTGGAAAAACGCCACGCGCTCCTCCAAATTGTCCTCGGTCACGGCGTCCGCCGCGCCTGCGTCCACACCCCGCGTGCTCGACGCCGCGCCGCCGACTGCCAGCAGCTCGGACACATTGCCGCGCACGACGGCAAACCGATAAGACGCGAAAAAGTCGCGCAGCGTGTCCATGCGGTAGGCGGACGCGCCCGCGCCGACCGGGTCGAGCACCACCGGCACCTGCGCCCGGTTGGCCGCCGCAATCGCCCGGTGCATCGCGCGCACGGTCATCGTGTTGAGATTCCCGATGTTGATGTCCAGCGCACCCGCGACAGACGCAATCTCGGCGACCTCCTGCTCGGCCTCCGCCATGGTCGGAGACGCCCCGCACGCCAGCACGATGTTGGCGCAGTCGTTGGTCGTGATATAGTTGGTGATGCAGTGCACCAGCGGCGCGCGCCGGCGCACATTGCTCAAAATCTGT
>DXIG01000053.1 GCA_019112985.1 Candidatus Butyricicoccus stercorigallinarum
AAATTCTCGATAATTCTTTCAATTTGTTTACAATCCCATAACAGTTCGACACATTCCCTTCCATTCTCCTTCTTTTGTGTTATAATAGAGCCGCCTGTAATCGACAGACAGACAGACAGACGACAGGCGGAAAGAGGGAATACGGATATGAAGAACAGACGAATCTTCGCCGCACTGCTGTGCGCCGCGCTGCTGCTGGGCGCCGCGGGCTGCGGCCTTCGCCCGGCGACCGGCTCCCAGAGCGACCGCGCGGCCGGAAGTGCGGCGGGCAGCGCAGAAACCGGCAGCGCAGAAGGCGAACGCACACCCACCGGAAGCGCAGAGGGTGAACCCGCGCCCGACGGCGGCGAGCAGCCGTCGCACGCGGCGCATCCCATCCCACAGGGCGACAAATACATGGCCATCACGTTTGACGACGGGCCGACCGGCAACGAGGGCGGCCGCACCGAGCGCCTGCTCGACGGGCTGAAGGCGCGCGGCGTACACGCGACGTTTTTCCTGTGCGGCTACCGCATCAAGGACTTCCACTCGATGGCCGCGCGCTACCGCGCGGAGGGGCACGAGCTGGGCAACCACACGATGGATCACGTGCGGCTCGACTGCACGAATGACGGCGGCCTGCGGCAGGTCGGCGACAACAGCGCGCTGATCGCCTCGTATACCGGCGAGCAGCCGACCGTCATGCGCCCGACCGGCGGCGCGTACAACGACGCCGTGCGCGCGTCCATGAAGCAGCTCGGCCTGCCGGTCATCCTGTGGAATTTAGACACGCTCGACTGGAAATACCGCGACGCCGCCAACGTCCGCGCGCGCATCGTCGAACACGCGCAGGACGGCGCGATTGTGCTGTCGCACGACCTGTACGAGACGACGGTGGAGGGCGTGCTCGCGGCGATCGACGACTTGCAGGCGCAGGGCTACGCCTTTGTTACAGTCTCCGAGCTGGCGCAGCTCAAGGGCGTGACGCTGGAGCCGGGCGAGGTGTACACCGACTTCACCGACGCCACGCTGCACCCGGAGCCGGAGCCCGAAGCCGCACCGGAAACACAGCCGGAAACCGAAGCGGAAACCGCATAAAAAAATGGCGCAGCCGCCCAAACCGGGCGGCTGCGCTTGTATTGAGACAGGGTACAGGGTAGGGATTGGCTTATTGATCGGTAAACATCCGCTCTCCGCCGCGGGGCGGGGGGAGCTGTCGAAAATCGCGGCTTTACGCCAGCACCAGCGGCGAGAACACCAGGTACATCAACGCGACGACCGCAATGCCGACGATTGCCCAGAATTTTCCGGTCTTCCACGGCGTCATGTCGAGCACCTTGGCGTCCGGCATCTCCCAGTCGGTCTGACGCGGCGCGACCTTGATGCAGATAAAGTAGATGATGCATTCCAGGACGAACAGCGCGAAGACGACATACAGATAGTGGAACTGGCCAAAAAACGGAATCACCTTGCTCAGGCCGTACAGCACCATGTGCAGCGGTACGATGATCTTCGGCGCGAGCGCAGACGCCTTCTTGCTCAGCAGGCCGAACAGCACGGCGGTGAGCAGCGGCATGGAGAAGAATCCCCAGCACTCGTTGATGAAGTTCATGATGCCGGTGCCGAAGTACATGACAAACGGCGAGATGACAATCGAGATGACGCCGACGACGGTGCCGAAGATCTGGCCGACCTTGACCACCTTGTTGTTGTCCGCGTTCTTGCCCCAGATCGGCTGCCAGATGTTCAGCGTGAAAATCGTGGACGCGGAGTTGAGGACAGAGTTAAACGACGAGAGAATGGCGCCAAACATGACAGCCGCGAGGAAGCCGAGCAGCGGCTTGGGGATGACTTCCATGACGAGCAGCGGATACGCCTGGTCGGCAGCCATGCCGACGGAGGTATCCATCTGTCCGTTTGCCGCGAGCAGCTGGTAGGCGATGATGCCCGGAATGACGATGACGAACACGTCGAGGCACTTGAAGAAGCCCGCCCAGATGGCGCCCTTCTGGCCTTCCGCCAGGTTCTTGCCGCCCAGCGCGCGCTGGATGATGGACTGATTGGTCGCCCAGTAGAACAGGTTGTTGACAAACATGCCGGTGAACAGCAGCGGCCACGGCACTTCCGGCGGAAGCGCAGACGGCGCCGACCATGCGTTCATCTTCTCCGGCGTCGCGGTGATGAAGTGCTCGATGCCGGCGAAAAATCCGCCGTTGTCCAGCTGACCGAGCGCGATGATGCCCAGAATCGGCACGGCAAAGCCGCCGATGATCAGGCCGACACCGTTGATGGTGTCCGAATAGGCGACCGCCTTCAGGCCGCCGAATACGGCATAGCACATGCCGATGACGCCGGTTGCGACACAGACGAGCGCAATCGCCGTGAAGTAGCTGACGCCGAAAATCGCCTCAATGTCAAAAATCTTGGCGAGCGCGACCGCACCGGAATACAGGATGGTCGGCAGCATGGTGACGACATAGGCGATCAGGAACAGAACGGAAAACAGGCGCATGGTGGCGGTGTCGTAGCGCATCTCGAAAAATTCCGGAATGGTCGCCACGCCGCCCTTCAAAAAGCGCGGAAGAATGACAAAGGCCAGGATAATCAGCGCAAACGCAGAGGTCGCTTCCCATGCCATGGTACTCATATTTCCCGCAAACGCCTGGCCGTTGGTGCCGACCAGCTGCTCTGCGGACAGGTTGGTCATCATCAGAGAACCTGCGATGACAATGCCCGGCAGGCCGCGTCCCGCGAGGAAATAGCCTTCCTTGGTGGACAAATCGTCGCCGCGCGTCTTCCACCACGAAAGAATCGCGACGAGCGCTGTGAAACCTACGAATGTAACAACGGTAAACATCGTATTTTCCCCTTGTTATGATAGAGTAGTAGTTATTAGAGCCC
>DXIG01000054.1 GCA_019112985.1 Candidatus Butyricicoccus stercorigallinarum
AGGAACAGACAATTCCCGTCGACAAGGATTGATCTGTCCCACCCCCGCCTTGGTGCCCCCAACACCAGGGCGGGCTTTTTTATTAGTTATTTTCTGGTTTCGACCTAACGATTGATACGATATGTAAAATACCGAATGCAATGCACACAACAGACCAAACGTTCAGATCAGCGTAGCTCCCGGCTCCTGCGAAACCAACAACGGCTCCCAGTGCATAGAAGATCGTGGACGCGATAGAGCCGCCTTTTCCGGCGGATTTGCGCGTTGCGATAGCTACAATGCCAGCAATCAGCAGGCATACGGACACCAACAGTCCGGCAGAACCGCCGACCTCCCCGTTCGCCTCCAGCGTGTTAGCAACCCCTGCGGCGCAGGACTGTAGCATAACAAACGCACATAGTACAATGGATATGATACCCGTCACCAATTTTGCAGTTTTCAATTTCTATCCCCCTCACTGTGCGACAGAAAAAGTCTTCGTCAGTTTTGCGTCATCGAACGATATCAGTTCGGAAACCTCGATTTCAACGTCCGATTCGCTGGTTAATGCATAGTACAGTTCACACGTTAGCGTTGTCCCAGGTTTAATTTCCTTGGACGCGTTTTCGTATTCGTCAGAAAATTCATCCATAAACGCAAGCTCCAGCTGTACGCCGTCCTGAAACGCCTGTGCGCTAACGGCAACGTCGAACATCATGTTTTCCTTCCCGTTATTGGTGTATTCATATTTTACACCGATTACCGGGTTCCCCTCGTAGTCTTTCAATCCGGTCTCTGCATCCAGAATTTTCACATGATAGTCGCCGAGATCGCCCTCGTCCGTTGCTCCGGTCTCCGCATTTGCTGCATCATTCGCGCTGGTGGACGCGTCTGCGGTTGTGGAGCCTGCATCGTTCTGCGGTGCGGTATCCCCTGAGCCTCCACAAGCAGTCAGCATTGCCAGCAGCATGGCTGCAATAGCAATGACCATCAATCTCTTTTTCATTATTTTCTTCCTCCGTTTTTTTGATTTTGCACACTGTGCATGTCTAAATTATATATAACTTACACGGTTTTATCAAGAACGTCAGACAATATTTTCACAATTTTCCACAATTTTCGCAATGACATGCTGCTGGTCGTAGCGCATAATATTTGCATGATAGTCATAAAAATTTGGGAAATGCGGAATTGCAAGGGGTATTCGCTGCGCAAGCTATCGAAAAAGTGCGGAATATCGAAAACAACGCTCAACGATGTGGAAAACGGCAAACTCTCTCCGACGCTGGACGAATTGGAACGCATTGCTGCCGCTTTGGGGTGCTCGATATGCGAGCTATTTGACAGTCCGCACGATAAGTGTCCGTGATTACGGACATTAAGGATCTGCCCGCGAAGAAGTGGGGTTTTAAGGATGTCGGCCTGCCGAAGGAGCAGATGATCGCGCTGGCCAAAGCGATGAAGGAGGCCGGCAAGGAGACCTACATCGAAGTGGTCACGTACACCGAAGAGGGCTGTCTGGAAGGCGCGAAGCTCGCCTATGAGTGCGGCTTTGATTATCTGACCGGCGCGCTGCCGTTTGACTCGGTATTCGCCTACGTCAAGGAGCACAATCTGAAGTATTATCCGTTTTGCGGCGCCGTGGGTGGAAGCCCGGTGGAGCTGACCGGTTCGGTGGAATCGGTGGTAGAATCCGCAAAGCAGTGCATCGAAAATGGCGCGGACGGCGTCGATCTGACCGCCTACCGCTATGCGGACGGCGACCCGGTCGAGCTGACCAAGGCCGTTGTGCAGGCGGTCGGCGCGGACAGAGTCTGCATCGCGGGCAGCATCGGCAGCACGGAGCGCATGGACGCCATGGCGGAAGCCGGTGTCGCGGAATACACGATGGGCAGCGCGCTGTTTAACGCGAATTTTGTCCCGGGCAGCTCGTTCCGCGAAAACCTGAAGTTTGTCCTAGAGTATCTGGACAAGTAACGGCGCGTGCGCCACGCAAACACCCCTGACACACCTGTATGCCATTTCCCATTCCATATTCCCATTCCCACCACACATCAACCACACATCATCTGGAAAAGGAGAGAGCAAAATGAGTCTGGAAAAGTTCACCCATGTATTCCCCGCAATGGTAACCCCGATCAACGAAGACGGCAGCTTCAACTATGAGGTGGCCAAGAAGCACGCGGACTGGATGATGGACAACGGCATCGGCGGCATCGGCGTTCTGATGGCGTCCGGCGAGTATCAGAGCATCACGCTGGAGCAGCACAAGGAATACGTCAACGAGATGGTTCCGTACATCAAGAAGCGCGGCGCATCGGTGATCATCGGCGCTTCCCGGGAGCGCGTAGAGGACGTTGTGGAGCTGATGAACAACGCCTATAAGGCCGGTGCGGACGCTGCGATGGTTCTGCCGTCCTTCTACTATCATCAGTCTCAGAGCGAGATCATCGACCACTACACCTACATCAACGATCACTCCGATCTGGACATCATGGTGTACAACAACCCGAATGTCACCTCCGGCATCACCACCGAGACCATGCGCGAGCTGTACAAGCTGCCGCATGTCAAGATCGTCAAGGATGCGTCCATGGTCATCGACGTTATGACCGATTACATCTTCGAGGCGGAGAAGACGGACGACTGCGCCGTTCTGTGCGGCTGCGACTACCTGCTGTATCAGGCATACGCGACCGGCGCAATCGGCTGGATCAGCATGACCGCGAACATCTGCCCCAAGCTGTCCGCAGAGTTCCACAAGGCGATGATCGTCGAGAAGGACTATCAGAAGGGTCTGGAGCTGTACAAGAAGCTGTACCCGGTCGTCAACATGACCGAGCGCTTCCCGAAGCCGACGCAGGCCGTCAAGTACATCCTGGAAGAGGTCTACGGCTTCGCAGAGGGCATCTGCCTGCGTCCGCGCCTCGGCCTGAGCGAGGAGGAGAAGAAGCTCGTGATTGAGTGGAGCAACATTCTCGAACTCTCCGGGACGAATGACAACTGATCGCATGTGAGAGAACCGTATACGGGAGGGTTTGTTGTGAAAGCGACTGAGTATTTGATTATTGGCGCCGGCATCGTCGGGTGCAGCGCGGCCTATTTCCTGGCGAAGGAAAATAAAAGAGTGACGATTGTGGACAGAACCTATCCATGTAACGAGGCATCGGGTGTAAACGCTGGAGGACTTGAGCTCCTCCAGCAGCCGCCCAAATCTCTGCCGCTGCATGTTTTGTCGGCAAAGCTGTGGAACCAGTTCCAGAACGAGGATGGCATCGATGTGGGATACCACCGGACGGGCGGCCTGTTCTGCATCCTGAAGGAGCAGGATCTGCATATGCTGGACGAGCAGGCCGAGCGCTTCGCGAAAAACGGTCTGCCGGTCGAGCGGCTGAACAAGGAACAGATCAAGGAAAAGGTGCCGTATATCTGTGACAACGTGATTGCAGCAAACTTCAGCCCGACGTCCGGTTACTCCAATCCGCTGAAGGCGGGCGTCGCCATCCTGATGGCGGCCAAAAAGCTGGGCGTGGAATTTTACGACCACCAGCTGATTCAGAAGATCGAGCCGGCGGCGGACGGCGAGGGCTATGTGGCCTATTCCGACGACGAGGAATACCACGCCAAAAAGATCCTGATTGCCAGCGGCATCCGCTCCCCGCGCCTGCTCGAGCCGCTGGGCGTCCACATCGAGCTGGAAGAAAAGCACAACATGATTACGGTCACCGAAAAGGCGCCGCATTTCATCGATTACACGATCACCACCCCGACGCTGACCATGAAGCAGACCGCAGAGGGCTCCATCCTGATCGGCGGCGGCCGCGAGGGATACGGCGATCTGGCGACGAGCGAACGAAAAGATGTGTCCATTGAGGGACTGTGCTTCAACGTCCGAGAGGCGCAGGACATCATTCCGTCTGTGAAGAAGCTGAACATTCTGCGCAGCTGGTCCGGCTTTGAAGGCTTTACGCCGGAGAGACTGCCCTACATCGGGGAAGCAGAGAACTATCCGGGCGTCTACTACGCGGTGACCGGGTTCTGCGGATACTGCATCGGCCCCGCCGTGGCAGCGCACGCCATCAAGTGCATGAACGGAGAAGCGTACTTCAAAGTGAGCGAAGCCTGATTCGAGGAGGATATCAATATGTCCAGAATAGAGAACCATATCATCTTGGGTGATCTGGAGCAGAAAAAAGAGGTTCAGATTATCGTCGACGGAAAGCCGATTCCTGCGGTAGAGGGCGAGCCGATTCTGGCCGCGCTGCTGGCGAGCGGCATCAAAGTTGCAAACATCAGCCCGAAGCATCATGAGCCGAGAGGCTATTTCTGTGGCATCGGACGCTGCACCAACTGCGTCATGACCGTGAACGGCGACCCGAACGTGCGCACCTGCATCACGCCGGTGGAGGACGGCATGATCGTCGAGACACAGGACGGCCTTGGAAAGTGGGAGGAGTCATAATGGCAAAGGAAGTTGAAATTCTGGTTATCGGCGCCGGTCCTGCCGGACTTTCCGCGGCAATCGAAGCGGCGAAGTACGGCGCGGAGGTTCTGGTCGTAGACGAAAACAGCAAGCCGGGCGGCCAGCTGTTCAAGCAGATTCACAAGTTCTTTGGCTCCAGCAGACACAAGGCGGGCGTCAGAGGCGTCGACATCGGCACCGAGCTGCTGGCTGAGGTGCAGAACCTTGGCGTGGAGGTTATGCTGAACACCGTGGCCTACGGCGTGTATCCGAACGACGAGGGCGTCGCGCTCGCCGTGAACGGCGAAGAGGGTCTCATCGTCAAGCCGAAGAAGATCATCATGGCGACCGGCGCGGGTGAAAATCCGCTGGCATTTCCGGGCTGGACGCTGCCGGGCGTCGTCGGCGCGGGCGCCATTCAGACCATGATCAACGTACACCGCGTTTCCGTCGGCAAGCGCGTGCTGATGATCGGTTCGGGCAACGTCGGCCTGATCGTTTCCTATCAGCTGCTGCAATCCGGCACCGAGGTGGCCGGTATTGTGGAGGCCGCGCCGCAGGTGGGCGGCTATGGCGTGCACGCGGCGAAGATCCGCAGAGCGGGCGTTCCGATGTACACCGGGCACACGGTTTTGGAGGCAGTTCCCAATGAGGACATGAGCGGCCTGAAGGGCGCCGTGATCGCGGCTGTGGACGAGAAATTCCAGCCGGTCAAGGGGACCGAGCAGTTTGTCGAGTGCGACACCATCGGCATCGCGGTCGGCCTGACGCCGGACATCGGCCTGCCGTCCATGGCGGACGTGACGTTTGTCAACGCGGGCAGACTGGGCGCACAGGTTCCGATGCACGACAGAAACATGGAGACCACCCGAGCGGGCATCTATGTGGCGGGCGACTCCTCCGGCGTGGAAGAGGCCTCCTCCGCCATCGAGGAAGGCAAGCTGGCCGGCATTGCGGCGGCAGAGGCGCTGGGCAAGATCGATGCGGCGACGGCGGACGCGGCGAAGGCGAATGTATGGAATTCGCTGAATCAGCTCAGAACCGGCCCGTTCGGCTCCGGCCGTGCGGACGCCAAGGAAAAGATTATCGCGCAGATGGAAGAATGGAAGGTGAACAACAATGCTCGCTAAAACTGGTTATTTGGACATGGAGGAGATTCTGGACATTCCGGGATTTCCGGGCGAAGAGGTTCTGTCCAGAAAAAAATGCGTTGTCATCGAATGTAAGCAGAACATTCCGTGCAATCCGTGCGAGGACGCCTGTCCGCACGGCGCCATCAAAATTGGCGAGCCGATCACCAATCTGCCCGTCGTAGATCCCGAAAAGTGCGTCGGCTGCGGCCTGTGCGTCGCGCAGTGCCCGGGTCAGGCCTGCTTCCTGGTCGATCAGTCTGCGGCGGATTACGACACCGTCACGCTGCCGTATGAATATTACCCGCTGCCGGAGAAGGATCAGGAGGTCTATGGCCTGAGCCGGGCGGGCGAATATCTGGTCAAGGCGACCGTCGTGCGCGTGGTCATGACGAAGAAGAACGACCGGACCGCGGTCATCGAGGTCAAGGTGCCGAAGGGCTTTGGCATGAAGGTTCGCAGCATCTCCACCGACGGCAAGCGCATCGCGGCGGAAAACCCGAACGAGGCGCTGTCTGCGCAGGATGTGGACGGCATCTCGGACGAGAACATGTACGTATGCCGCTGTGAGGAGATCACAAAGGCCGAGGTCATTCAGGCTGTGCGCAACGGCGCCACCAGCGTCAACGAGGTCAAGCGCCTGCTGCGCACGGGCATGGGACTTTGCCAGGGACGCAACTGCGCAAAGACCATCGAGCGCATCATCGCGCAGGAGCTGGGCGTCGCGCCGTCGAGCGTTCCGCAGGCGACCAAGCGCGGTCCGGTTCGCCCGATCAAGCTGACCGGCTATACCTCGCTCGACATCGAAGCCAGCGAAGAAATGTTCGAGCACGACTGGTAAACACCGAGAAATTGTTGTATGATAACGAAACGACCGGCATGATTCTGCGCGCAGGCCGGGGGGACAGGCGGTCCCTCCGGCGGCGCGGCACAGAACAGGCCGCCGGAGGCGGTTGATTGTTGCGAAAGAGAACGCGGACGGCCGCCTGCTGTTTCCATAAGAAGAGACAAGTATGCATTCCTGAGAGAGAGCAGGGATGTGAATCCATCAAAAGGAGGGAGAAAAATGGGCAATGTCATTCTGACGTTGAACAATCTGGTATGGTCAAATCCGATTATCTTCTTAATCCTGGGATCATCCATCTTTTTCACCATTATTTTCAGGGGCGTCCAGGTTCGGAGCATGAAGCATCAGATCCAGCTTCTGTTTTCCGCGAGCGACTCCGAGGCGGGCATCTCGCCGTTCGCGACATTTTGTACAGTCATCGGCTACCGCGTCGGCACGGCAAACGTGGCCGGTGTCGCGGTGGCGATCTGGAGCGGCGGTCCTGGCTCCGTATTCTGGATGCTGGTCACCTCGGTTTTGGGCACGGCCATTTCCTACGCGGAATGTGCGCTCGGCCAGGTCTATAAGATCAAGCAGGACGGCGAGTACCGGGGCGGCGCCTACTACTACATTCAGAGAGGTCTGGGACTGAAGAAGCTCGCGCTGATTTATGCGTTTCTCACCCTGATCTGCGTGCCGATTCTCACGGTTGCCCCGCACGCCTTCTCGATCACCAGCGGCTTCCAGACGAGCCTGGGCATCTCCCAGTACATCACCGGCGCGATTGCGGCGATTCTGCTGTTTGTCATCATTTCCGGCGGCATCCGGCGCATCGCGAGAACCGCAGAGCTGGTGGTGCCGTTCATGACGATCGGCTTTGTCATTCTCACCATTGTTATCATTGTCATGAGACTGGGCGAAATCCCGGCCGCACTGTCCACCATCATCGGCAGCGCCTTCGGCACCGACGCGGTGTTTGGCGGCATGATGGGCACGGCTGTCCTCTGGGGCGTCAAGAGATCGGTCAACTCCTCCGGCGCAGGCATGGGCGAGGCCGTACCGGCCGCCTCCGCGACGGAATGCGCGCATCCGGGCGTGCAGGGACTGGTCAACTCGTTCTCCGTTTACATCGATGTGTTCGTCTGCATCTGCACGGCGCTCATCATCGTCCTGACCGACTGCTTCAATGTACAGGATACAGCGGGCAACATCATCCACACCGCCAGCGGCTCGCAGGCCGTCGCACAGCAGACGGTGGAGCCGGGCATCGCCTGGGCGCAGGAAGCGCTGAACTCTCTGTTCCCCGGCGGCATTGGCGCCACGATCCTCGCGTTCTTCCTGTTCTTCTTCGCGTTCACGACGCTGCTCAACTACTATTATCAGGGAGAGACCGCGATTGCCTACATGCTGAACAAGCAGTCCCCCAAGACCCGCCGCACGGCGATCTGGGTGCTGCGCATCGTCATGCCGCTCATCTTCTTCTATTTTGCCATTCAGACCTCCTCCACGAGCTTTTCTGCGGGCGAGCTGGGCGTCGGCCTGATGGTGTGGTTTAACGTCATCATTCTTCTCATCATGTCGCCGACCATCAAAAAGGTGCAGGACGACTACGCCGCGCAGCGCAAGGCCGGAAAGAAGCCGGTGTTCAATCCGGAAAAGCTGGGCATCAAGAACGCGGATCTGTGGATGGAAATCAACAGAGAAGAGATTGAGAAGAGAGCCGCGGAAAACAGCGAAGTCTAACGGAAAAAAGGAGAATGGTTATGAAACATTACGTCGGCATTGACATGGGGACACAGAGCATGAGGGGATTTCTGTTTAACCCGGAGGGAGAGCTGATTGCGGACGCGAGCAGCGAATATCTCCCGGTATACCCGCAGCCCGGCTGGGCGGAATGCGACGCGGGGCTTTGGCTGGACGCGCTGAAAACCATTCTCGCGCAGATCAAAGCGAAGGCGCACATCACGGCGGAGGACATCGGCACGATTGCCTTTGCGTGCATCGATGCCTCGATCGTTCCGGTGGACGAAAACTGCAATCCCATCGACAACTGCATCATCTGGATGGACAGCCGAACCGGCGAACAGGCCGACCGGCTGAGCCGTAAAATCTCGGAAGAGGATGCGCTGCATATTTCCGGATCGCCGATCACACCCTTTCAGGATGTCACAAAGATCATGTGGATTCGGGAAAACAAGCCGGAGATCTACAAAAAGGCGCGGTATTTCTGCGAAGCGACCTCCTTCTTTGTAGGATATCTGACTGGAACACCGATCAACGGCTATTGCGGCGCATCCTACACCCAACTGTTCGACATCCGCACGATGACGTGGTCGGACACCATTTTCCAGGCGGCGGAACTGGATATGGACAAGATGTTTGACGTCAGGAGCGGATACGACATCGCGGGCACCGTGCGGCCCGGGCGCGCGGAGGAGCTTGGCCTCAGCGTGCACACCCGCGTCGTCGTTGGAGACAGCGACCATCAGATCGCGATGCTCGGCTCCGGCATGGCACAGCCCGGTCAGGTGATGGACATCAGCGGCACGTCCACCTCGGTTTCCACGTACATCACAAAGCCGGTGTACGACCCGGTGGGCACGATGCTGACTCACATTTCTGCGGACGGAAAATACTGGACGCTGGAAAATGCGTCGCTCATCACCGGCGGCAATCTGCGGTGGTACAAGGACACCATCGCGCGGTGTGGCTACAACGAGATGGATCAGGCGGCGCTTGCCATTGCGCCAGGTTCGGACGGCCTGCTGTTCCTGCCGTTCCTGCAGGGCCAGATCACACCGGCGGCGAACAGCAGCGCCCGCGGCGTCTTTTTCGGACTGACCATGAACCACGACATCCCGCACATGACCCATGCGGTCTATGAGGCCAATGTCTTCACGATCCGCGACTGCATCGAGGTGATTCAGGCCTCGGTGGGCAAGCCGGATGTGATCATCGGCACGGGCGGCGGCACGCGCTCCGCGCTGTGCAACCAGATGAAGGCGGACTGCTTTGGCATCCCGTTCCAGGTGATGGAGTCGGAAAACGCCACCGGCATCGGCGCCGGCATGATCGCCGGTGCGGCCGCGGGGCTGTTCGCCGCACCGGAGGAGGCCATCGACGTATACGTGAAGAAGGGGCAGCTGTACGAGCCGAATCCGGCCAAAAAGGCCGCCTATGACGAAGCGTATGCCGCGTATCTGCAATGCCAGCAGACCTGCCAGAGCCTGTTCCGGCGCTATCAGCATGCGTAACCGGAAACAAAATTGACGGATACCCATAAAAAACACAATACACAAGCGGGCGCCTGGGAGTCATCCCAGGCGTCTCTGCGTGTCGGGAAATCCCGACACGCTTCCGAAAAACGCAGCCCGCGGCAGCGCACGCTTGCGGGCTGCGCGGTATTTTTTCCGACGCATCTGCCGCCGAAAAAAACGAAGGTTCCCTGCCGCCGGCGCGCTCTGAACGCCGAGAATACGGTCACAGACTTCCGTGAAAAAATCCACCGCTTCGCTTCCGTGCCTTGTAAAAGATTCATATTGACACAGGACATAAATTTTTCTACAATAGATTCAATTGTAGAAATAACACGGAAAGGCGAGAGTATCCTCATAATTTGGGGATATCTTGGTATAACAGCATTGGAAAAGGGGCGCGCTGTGAGAAAAATCAAAAGAGGGATTGTTGTCCTGCTGATCGTCAGTCTCGGGCTGTCCGCACTGACCAGCATCAGGCGGCTGGCGGCGATGCAGAACCAGCCGCCGGTTCTTGTCCTGGAGGAGGGAGAAGCGGAGGTTCTCGAGGTCAGCACGGACGCCGCAGAAGACGAGCTGCTGGAGGGCATTGCCGCATCTGATCCGGAGGACGGCGATCTGACCGATCAGGTTTTTGTGGAGCGCATTGTGTTTCTGAAGGACGACCTCTGCGACGCGACGTGTGTGGTGTTTGACGCACAGGGAAACGCGGGCTCGCTCACGAGACGCATTCGATATACCGACTATGAATCGCCGAAGATCGGGCTGACAGAGCCGATGGTTTATTTTGTCGGAGAGACGACCAGAATCCGCAAATCGCTCACCGCAGAGGACTGCATCGACGGAGATATCACAGAAAACATCGAGTTTCTCGAAAACACCACCTCCACCAAAGCGGCGGGGCTCTATTCTGTCACGGTGCAGGTGACCAACAGCCTGGGCGACAGCGCCGTGCTGACGCTGCCGGTGGTTGAGCAGGAAGCGAGCAGTCTGGCGCCCAAAATCACGCTGACCGATGCGCTGGTCTATCTGGAACAGGGTGATGCGTTTGACCCGCTGACCTATCTCGCGTCGGTCACAGACGCCGGCGGCAGCGCGCTGAGCGCCGACAGCGTGACGATTTCTTCCGATGTCGATACCCGGACGCCGGGCACCTATACGGTCACCTATGTCGCAGGTCAGGAAGCGACGTACACCGTCTGTCTGGCCGTTGTTGTCGAATAAGGGGGAGAGTTGGATATGGAAAATCAGGGCGGGTTTCACATCAGCCTGTACGGCGTTGTGCGCGATGTGGTAAAAAGCCTCTGGATGGTCGCGGCGGCGGCGCTGACCGGCGGACTGCTGGCGTATTCCGCCGTGCAGCTCACCTATGAACCGCAGTATACCAGCGCGGTCATCGCGGCGGTCTATGACGCGGGCGACGCGGATTATTATAAAAATGTCGAGATGGCCGCGCAGGTGGCCGACACGTTTAACGAGATGCTGGGCAGCGAGCCGGTGCGCACGGCGATTGCGGACGATCTGGGCGTGGAGACGCTGGACGCCGTGCTGCGCGCGTCCGTCCGGGGCGATACCAATCTGATCCAGATCGCGGCGACGGCGAACAATTCGCGCACGGCCTTTGCGGCCATTCAGTCTCTGGTGGCGCAGTTCGGCGATCTGTTTGACGAGTCGTTCTCCGAGGCGTCGTTTGAAACGGCGCGGGAGCCGCGCGTTCCGACAGCGGCGTCCAATTCCATGCAGCTTGGCTCCCGCATGGGAAAAGCCGGGCTTGCCTGCGGCGCGGCAATGCTGCTCGGCATCGTCCTGTTGTCCGTCTGGAGGGGCACCGCGCGCACCCGCCGGGAGGTCGAGCGCTGTCTCGGCCTCGGCTGTCTCGCGTGCATCCCGCACGAGCGGAACGCCGAACCGGCGTGGATGCCCGGCCAATCGGAGGTCAGCGAGGCCTTTGCCCAGAACATCGGGCACCTGCGGGCGCGCATGGAGCTCGAACACGAGCTGAACGGCAGGAAGATCTTCGCCTTCACCAGCGCGGTGCGCGGGGAAGGCCGCTCGACCATCGCGGCCGGCGCGGCGTTTGCGCTGGCGCAGAGCGGCAAGCGCGTGCTGCTCATCGACGCCGATCTGAGAAATCCGTCGCAGCACAGGCTGTGGGATCTGCATCAGGATATCGCAGAGGCGCCGACGCTGGTCGATTACTTACAGGGAACGGCCGACGATTACCGGACGATTGATATGATGAAAAAGCAGGGCGTCTTTGTCATGGTGCACGACACGGCGTGCCCGGACTCCACGGAGCTGCTCGCGGGCGAGCGGATGCAGACGCTGCTGCGCGATCTGTGCGACAGCATGGATTATATTCTGCTGGACACACCTCCGGTTCATGCGGCGGCGGACGCCGCCGTGCTCCTGCCGGTGGTCGACGCTGCGGTTCTGGTCGTGCGGGAGGATTGCTGCGGCGTTTCGGCGCTTCAGCGGGCGGTACAGCTGTTGTTCGCCAGAGACGGCGGCAAATGTCTCGGCTGTGTCTACAACGACGCGCACGCGCCGCTCCTGCCCATGCGCCGCGGCGGAAAAACGGCCGCGCGCGCACGCCGCGTGCAGAACGGATAAGGGAGGATTTCGGTGGAACAGAACGAATTTTCTCAGCGCAGGCAGAAGCAGGAGGCGGGTGTCGTCGACCTGTTCGTGCTGCTTGTCGATTTTTTCAAAGGACTCAAAAGATTCCGCCGCCTTCTGCTCGTCCTGCCGCTGCTGGGCGCGCTGCTCGGGCTCGGCTATGCGGCGGTGCAGTTTGATGCGGTTTACACCGCGAGCGCGGTGTTTTCGGCCAAGACGGCTTCCAGCGCGAAAGCCGATGAGATGACGGAGTTGTTCTCCTATCTGGCGGACAACGACGTGATCCGGGACGAGATTGCGGAGCACCTGTCCGCCGATGTGCGAAACAGCAGGATTTCGGTGTCTGTCGGCGAGGAGTCCAAGCTGATCACGGTGTCTGTCCGCAGCGAAAGCCAGGAGGACGCGCTGGACATCATGCAGGCGCTGATCCTGCCGTTTACCGAACTGGCGCGGCATGTATTCGGGAGCGCAGAGCTCACTGTGGTGCAGGCGCCGTCTGTGACGGATCAGCCGGTCCGGCAGGGCTCGTATGCCCGCACGGCGGCCAAAGGACTGCTCGCCGGGCTGGCGCTCGCGCTGCTGTGCTGCGCGGTGTACGCGTGCACGCGGCGCACCATCCGGCAGGAGGAAGAGCTGGAACGGCAGCTGTCCTGCCCCTGCATCGGCATGCTGCCGCGCGCGTCGCTGCGGAAAAAAACCGGTGCGGCCGGGCGGGCGGTTACGATCGTGAATCCCGACGTCGGGAGCCGGTTTTGCGAAGCCGTCCGCTATCTGCGGACGAGCCTGCTGGACGATCTGCGGGCGCACCCGCAGGAGCGCGTGATTCTCGTGGCGGGCACGTTGCCGGGGGAGGGCGTGGCCACGGCGGCGGGCAATATCGCGATGACGCTGGCGCGCAATGGCGCGTCCGTCGTGCTGGTTGACGCCAACCTGTGCGCGCCGCACATCGCCGCGCTGTTTCAGCTGGAGGACGCGGACTGCGGCCTGCCGCAGGTTCTGCGGGGCGAGGTTCCGCTGGAAAACGCCCTGCATACGGCGCACGCTGTCCGCGTGCTGAGCGGCGGCTCCGGCGCGGAGAGAGATGGCGTCTGGCGGCACGCGCAGTCCATGCAGGCGCTTCTGGAGGAGCTGAAGCGGCAGGCGGACTATGTGGTGGTCGCCGCCGCGCCGGGTGAAACGTCGTCCGATGCGGTCGTGCTGGGACGCCTGGCGGACTGTGCGCTGTACGTCGTCCGGCAGGATTTTGCGGCGGAAGATGCGGTGCGCGCGGGTTTGGCGCGGCTGGCGCGCAGCCGCGTGCGGCTTGTGGGATGCGTCCTCAACGACGTGCCCGCGGGCGTCTCCGGCTACGGCATGTATGACGGGCGCAGCACCGGCGAACCGTAAACCGTTGCGTTTCGAGAGAGAAAACAGGAAAAACAAGAGGGAGAAAAATGTATCAAAACAGAGCAGGCGCGCTGAGCAAGCACGGGGACTTCTTCTTGCTTGACGTGTTGTGTTTTTTGCTGTCTTATGTACTGGCCTATCTTTTCCGGCACGGCATGAACGGGGAGGCGCCCCGCATCTACATCAATGTCGCGCTGTTTTTGGTGTTGTTTAACTTTTTGGTCTCTTTTTTCGCGAAAGAATTCAGCGGCGTCCTGAGCCGTTCGTTTTTTCGGGAGGCAAAGCAGGTCGTGCGCACAAAATGTCTGGTGTTCGCCGCTGTCATCGCGTATCTGTTCCTTTCCAAGCAGAGCGCGGCCTTTTCCCGCATTGTGATGACGGTGGCCTTCGTCCTCACGCTGTCGCTGACGCTGCTCGCGCGCACGCTGTGGAAGCAGCTGCTGCGCCATTGGCGCGACAAAAAAGCGCTGCCGCGCGTGCTGGTGGTCACGACGTCCGACCTTGTGCGCGACGGTCTGGAGCGGCTGGGACATCCGCACCTCTACATCAAGGGGATTGTCCTGCTGGACGATGGGGCTGCCGCGGAGAGCATCAGCGGCGTTCCGGTGGTTGCGGATGCGGACAGCGTGATGGACTATGTCTGTGCGCACGTCGTGGACGAGGTGTTTTTGTACACCAATCAGACCAACGCCGTCACACAGCAGCTGACGCACGCGCTGCTGGAGGCGGGCGTCACCGTACACATCGTGCTGGACTGTATTTCCAAAAAAATCCCGAATATGTTTGTGGAATCGTTCGGCGACATGACGGTGATGACGGGCAGCGTCAAGGTGGTCCATCCGCTGGAGCTGGCGCTCAAACGGATGATGGACATCGCCGGCGGGCTGGCCGGCTGCGTCCTGACGGCGCTGCTGTTTGTCTTTGTCGCGCCGGCGATCTACCGCAAATCGCCCGGCCCCATCTTCTTTTCCCAGATTCGCGTCGGAAAAAATGGCAGAAAATTCAAGTTTTATAAATTCCGCTCCATGCATCTGGACGCGGAGGAGCGGAAAAAGGACCTCCTCCAGCAGAACGAGATGCAGGGGCTGATGTTCAAGATGGAAAACGACCCGCGCGTTATTCCGGGCATCGGCGCGTTCATCCGCAGGACAAGCATCGATGAATTTCCGCAGTTCTGGAATGTGCTGAAGGGCGACATGAGCCTGGTCGGCACGCGGCCGCCCACCGTGGACGAATACGAGCAGTACGACGCGCACCACAAAAGCCGCCTGGCGATCAAGCCGGGGGTGACCGGGCTGTGGCAGGTCAGCGGACGGAATAAGATTCGGAATTTCGAGGAAATTGTCGAGCTGGACAACCAGTATATCCAAAACTGGTCGCTCTCGCTCGACATCAAGCTGCTGTGGAAAACGCTTCAGGTGGTGTGCCGGCAGGACGGCGCGCAATAATCATCAGGCCGCAGAGCGCGGACCGGCGGACAGAGAGAAGGCGGAGGAGCTGTGACGATGAAGAAAAAGAGAAAGATATGCCTGGTCGGTTCGTCGGGAGGCCACTTGACCCACCTGTATATGCTGAAGCCGGTCTGGGAGGAGACCGACCGCTTTTGGGTGACCTTCCAGAAGCAGGACGCGCAGAGCCTGTTGAAGGGAGAGCGCGTGTATTTTTGTTATTTCCCGACCAACCGGAACCTGTGGAATCTGATCCGAAATACCGGCCTTGCCATCCGGGTACTGCTCAAGGAGCGCCCGGAGCTGATCCTGTCCTCCGGCGCGGCGGTGGCAGTTCCATTTTTTTATGTGGGAAAATTACTGGGCGCGAAGTTGATTTATGTTGAAGTATTTGACCGGATCGAGAAGCCGACGCTGACCGGCAGGCTGGTCTATCCCATATGCGACAAATTCATTGTACAGTGGGAGGAGCAGAAGCA
>DXIG01000055.1 GCA_019112985.1 Candidatus Butyricicoccus stercorigallinarum
AATGCCCGACTGCCGCACCCATTTGCCGTGGATGGACAGATAGCCGGACACTTTGGGGCGGAAGCCGGACTGCCGCACGCGCTCCGCGATGGTCTGATAGGAGGACAGCGGCAGCTTGACCTGTTCGGTGCGGCTGGCCTGCAAAAAGATGTCGTCCCCCTCGACGGCGTCAAAGCGCAGCGACGTCACCGGGCGGTCGGGATACTGCCGCCGCACCTGCGTCAGCACGACCGTGCGGTACAGCTCAAACGCCATGTCGTTCAGGCCGGCGTCCAGAATGCGGATGCGCTCGAGAAAGGCCGGCAGCGTGCACTCCAGCCGCATGCGGTAGCCGGGCAGCAGCGGCGCGACGGCGGGCTGCTTGCGGTCGGCGCACAGCGAGACCACGAATTTCTTGCGCCGGTCCTGATACAGGCAGTTGTAGACGATCGTCATGTGCTTGCCGCAGTGCGGACAGGTGCGCTGAAACAGCGCGCCGGTCATGGCGTGCTTGCGCAGCGCGGGGTCGTCGTCCGGGCTGATGTGGATCCATTTGGTCATGGCAAACGACCGCCCGCAGGCAGGACAGGAAAACGATATGGTGCGACGGTTCGGCATGGCTGTTCACTCCCCTCGCCAATGGAACCCAGCCAACGCGGAGGCTGTTATCTGTATTGTAACACATTTTTTGGGAAAAACCAGATGAAATCGGAGAAAACAAGCGGATCTTTCTGGGAAAACATGTTATAATGCAGTCATATGTGTTACATTTGGGAGGAAAAGCGTGAATACTTTGACATTGGTGCATCATTACCTCGCGCAGTTCATCCGTCCGGGCGATTTCGTCATCGACGCCACGGCGGGCAACGGGCGCGATACGGCGTTTCTGTGTGAGCTGACGGGTGAGCGCGGGCAGGTGCTCGCGTTCGATATCCAGCCGCAGGCGGTGGAAAACACGCGCAGGCGGCTGGCGGAGACCGGATGGGACGCGGTCGGCCGCGTCGTGCTCGACAGCCATGCGAATATGGCGCGCTATGCGCAGCCGGGCAGCGTGGACTGCATTGTGTTCAACCTCGGCTGGCTGCCGGGCGGCGATCACAGCATCTTCACCCGCCCGGACAGCACTATCGCCGCCATCGAGGCGGGGCTGACGCTGCTGCGCGACGGCGGCCTGCTGTGCGTCAGCATTTATTACGGCGGCGCGAGCGGCTATGAGGAGCGCGACGCGCTGCTGGACTATGTCGCGACGATCGACCCGGCGCGCTATACCGTGCTCACCGTGCAGTTCGCCAACCGCGCGGGCGACCCGCCCATCCCGGTCTTTATTCTCAAGGACACCTGATCCGGCCGGCGCATCCGATTTTGCGATGCGCCGGTTTTGTCTGTTGTGCACAAAACAGAGATTAGCAAGCGCTAATACTTGCGCGAATGGCATAAAGAATGGGATTTTGTTCCGGAGCGCGCAAAAAGTGGTTGACAAACGCCGGTAGAGACGGTATGATAGGTACTGGTTAGCGAACACTAATTTGAAATCAATGCGAACATGGATTAGGGATAGCTAATAAATCAAACGCAAAAGGAGGCGGCGTCATGATGCCGTTGACACTCGCGGCGGTCGGTGAGGAGAACACCATCAAGCGAATCGGCGGAAGGCCGGACGTCAAAAAGCATCTGGAAAATCTGGGCTTTGTCGTGGGCGGAAGCGTGCGGGTCGTCACCGCGATGGGCGGAAACGTCATCGTCAGCGTGAAGGAATCGCGCGTCGCCATCAGCAGGGAAATGGCGCAGAAAATCATGATCTGACCGTTTCGGCGGGGAAGGAGAGCAGCATGAACACATTGAAGCAGGCAAAAATCGGCGACACCGTGACCGTCGTCAAGCTGCACGGAGCGGGCGCGGTCAAGCGCCGCATTATGGACATGGGCATCACGAAGGGCGTCGCGGTGCATGTGCGCAAGGTCGCGCCGCTCGGCGATCCGATCGAGGTCACCGTGCGCGGCTATGAGCTTTCGCTGCGCAAGGCGGACGCGGAGATGATCGAGGTAAAATAAACGGTCGTTTTGCGGCGATCGTTATTTTTTGACGGGTGGTTAGCTTTTACTAATCTCTGGTGGAAAGGAATGAACCTATGGAATTGAGAATCGCCTTGGCCGGCAATCCGAACAGCGGCAAGACCACGCTGTTCAACGCGCTGACCGGCTCCAATCAGTACGTCGGCAACTGGCCGGGCGTCACGGTTGAAAAAAAGGAAGGCAAGCTGAAAAAGCGCGCGGACATCACCATCACCGACCTGCCGGGCATTTACTCGCTGTCCCCCTACACGCTGGAGGAGGTCGTCGCGAGAAACTATCTGATTCACGAGCGCCCGGACGCGATTTTGAACATCGTCGACGGCACCAATCTGGAGCGCAACCTCTATCTGACCACGCAGCTGACCGAGCTGGGCATTCCGGTCGTCGTTGCGGTCAACATGATGGATGTCGTGCAGAAAAACGGCGACAAGATCAACATCGCAGAGCTGTCGCGCGAGCTCGGCTGCAAGGTCGTTGAGATCTCCGCGCTGCGGGGCTCCGGCATTCTGGCGGCGGCGGACGCCGCGGTCGAGGCCGCGCGGAGCGGCAAGACCGTTCCGATGCACACGTTCTCCGGCGCGGTGGAGCACGCGATTGCCCACATCGAGGAGGCCGCCGTGCACGAGCTGCCGGAGGAGCAGCAGCGCTGGTATGCGATCAAGATCTTTGAGCGCGACGAGAAGGTGCTCGCGCAGATGGACATTGCGCCCGACGTGCTGGAGCACATCGAGGCGGATATCCGCGCGGCGGAGGACGAGTGCGACGACGACGCGGAGAGCATCATCACCAACGAGCGCTATCTCTACATCGCGTCGCTCATGAAGGGCTGCTACAAAAAGGCGCGCACCGGCGCGCTGTCCACTTCGGACAAAATTGACCGCGTGGTGACCAACCGGATTCTGGCGCTGCCGATTTTCGCGGCCATTATGTGGGTGGTGTACACCATCTCCATCGGCACGATCGGCGACTGGACGGTCGGTTTTATGAACGACACGCTGTTCGGCGAATGGATCGTGCCCGGCGTGACGTCCGGTCTGGAGGCCATCGGCTGCGCGGACTGGCTGACCGGCCTGGTGGCGGACGGCATCGTCGGCGGCGTCGGCGCGGTGCTCGGCTTTGTGCCGCAGATGCTGATCCTGTTCCTGCTGCTGTCTGTGCTGGAGGACTGCGGCTACATGTCGCGCGTCGCGTTCATCATGGACCGCATTTTCCACAAGTTCGGCCTGTCCGGCAAGAGCTTTATCCCGATGCTGGTCGCGTCCGGCTGCGGTGTGCCCGGCGTCATGGCCTCGCGCACCATTGAGCAGGATCGCGACCGCAAGATGACCATCATGACCACCTGCTTCATCCCGTGCGGCGCGAAGATGCCGATCGTCGGCCTGATCTCCGGCGCGGTGTTCGGCGGCAGCGCGTGGGTGGCGACGGCGGCGTACTTCATCGGCGTCGCGGCGGTCATCGTCTCCGGCATCATGCTCAAAAAGACGAAGGCGTTCGCGGGCGAACCGGCGCCGTTTGTCATGGAGCTTCCGGCATACCACGCGCCGGTGGCGGTCAACGTTCTGCGCGCGACGTGGGAGCGCGGCTGGAGCTTTATCAAGCGCGCCGGCACGGTCATCCTCGCGGCGAGCGTCATCATCTGGGTGCTCAACAGCCTGACGCTGGAGGGCGGCCTCCACTACATCGGCGACGGCGACGAAATGTCCATCCTCAACGTCATCGGCGAGGGCATCGCGCTGCTGTTTGTCCCGCTCGGCTTCGGCGAATGGCAGGCGGCGGTCGCCACGGTGCTCGGCCTGGTCGCGAAGGAAGAGGTCGTCGGCGTATTCGGCTCGCTGTCCTCGATGGCGGACGCCGATCTGGCGATGGAGCTGGTCGAGGCGGGCGATTCGGCGGCGCTGACCGTCATCGGACAGGAGTTCTTCGGCGGCAGCGGCCTGGCGGCCTTCTCGTTTATGATTTTCAACCTGCTGTGCGCGCCGTGCTTCGCAGCGATGGGCGCGATCAAGCGCGAGATGAACAACGCCAAGTGGACGTGCGCGGCCATCGGCTACATGTGCGCGTTCGCCTACGCGGTCTCGCTGATCGTGTACCAGCTGGGCACGCTGGTGACCGGCGGCGGCTTCACCGTCTGGACGGCGGCGGCCATCGTCGTGCTGGTAGCCATGCTGTACCTGCTGCTGCGCAGAAACCGGCATGAAGGGCATATGCCCGACGCGCGCGCGGCAGCGGCGCCGCAGTAAGGGAGGGCGCATATGAACCTTGCAACCTTTGTGGTCGCCGCGCTCGTCGCGGCGGTCTTCCTGGCCATCATCTGCTCCGGCATCCGGAAGCGGAAACACGGCGGGGGCTCCTGCTCCTGCGGCTGCTCCTGCGGCAGCTGCGGCATGGCAGACGCCTGCCATCCCAAAACCGATCACGTGCATAAGTAAAAATACGAAAAAGTAATGATTTCAACGAGAAAACGGCGCCTGCGCGCCGTTTTCTTTTGCTGTGCAACGGAAAAATGCCCGGGCGGCGTTCCGCCCGGGCACTGGAAGTATCGCACAAAAAGCACAAAAAATGCTTGCTAAATTTGGTCAAAAGTGATACAATACTCAACGAGGTGCGGCGCAATCCGAGGCGACCGAGCCGCGCGCCGGCTGGCCGATCTGCGCGGCAGTGCGCGGCGGCGTGTGCGCGCGGGTCAGCGTGTCCTCGCTGCGGCGGCAGGCCTCCAGGCGGTAGATGCGGGCGCCCTCGCTGGAGAATTTCTCCTCGTACTCCGTCATGATGTTGTCGAAGTCGCTGTTGTGCAGGTCGAGACAGATGTTCTGCACCAGCCAGCCGTAGCCGCACATCTCCTCCAGCGTGAATTCAAACAGGTGCTGGTTGTCCGTTTTGAAGTGAACCTGACCGTATTTGGCGAGCACGCAGTCGTACAGCGCGAGAAAATTGGCGTGCGTCAGGCGGCGCTTGCGCTGGCGGTTGGGCGGCCACGGGTCGGAGAAATTCAGATAGATGCGGTCGATTTCGCCGTCCGCGAAAATCTCCGTCAGACCGGCGGCGTCAAAGTCGAGAAAGCGCAGGTTGGGCAGCTCGAGCGCCATGGCCTTTTCGGTGGCCATGACCAGCGCGCCCGGTTCGCGCTCGATGGCGAGATAGTTGACCTCGGGGTTGCGGCGGGCGGTTTCGACGATAAAACGCCCCTTGCCGCAGCCGATTTCCAGGTGCAGCGGGTTGTCGTTGCCAAAGACGGCGCGCCAGCTGCCCTTGTGCGTTTCCGGGTCGGAGACGAGCACGGCGGCGCAGTTGGCCAGCCGGGTGTCCAGGTTTTTCTTTTTGCGCATGCGCATGGGGAAACTCTCCTCTTGTTGCAGTAAAAATTTTTATGTTGAAAATCGCGGTGATTCTGTGATGATTATAGCGGAAACACCGGGAAAATGCAATTCGTTTGCAAATAAATAATGAGAATTGGGTGTTACAATGTTCCAGCGTTCCAGCGGCGTCGTGCTGCATATTTCGTCCTTACCGTCCCCCTATGGCATCGGCACAATGGGAAAGGACGCGTATCAATTCGTAGATTTCCTGCGCGATGGCGGGCAGACCTATTGGCAGGTGCTCCCGCTCGGCCAGACCGGGTTTGGCGACAGCCCGTATCAGTGCTTCTCAGCGGCGGCAGGCAACCCGTATTTCATCGACCTCGACATGCTGGCGGACATGGGTCTGCTCGACGAGCAGGACCTGCGCGACGCCGATGTGGAGACCACGCCGGACGCGGTGGATTTTGCCGCGCTGGCGGAGACACGCTTTGTCGTGCTGCGCCGCGCGTTTGACCGCGCGACGCCCGAGCTGCTCGGCAAAATGGCGGCGTTCCGCTGGGACAACCGCGACTGGGTGGAAGACTACGCGATGTTCATGTCGCTCAAAAAGCATTTTGACCACAAGGCGCTGTGGGACTGGGACGACGAGGCGATCAAGCACCGCGAGCCCGAGGCCATGCGCCGGTATGCGTTTGACCTCAAGCACGAGATCGATTTTTACGTGTTTATGCAGTATCTGTTCTTCGACCAGTGGAGCAAGCTGCGCGCGTATGCCAACCAGAAGAACATCCAGATCATCGGCGACATCCCGATCTACGTCTCCCCGGACAGCTGCGACGTGTGGGCGCACCCGGAGATGTTCAAGCTGACGGACAGCCTGAAGCCGAACGGCGTGGCGGGCGTCCCGCCGGATTACTATTCCGCGACCGGTCAGCTGTGGGGCAACCCCACCTACAACTGGAAGCGCATCGAGCAGGACGGCTTCCGGTGGTGGATCTGGCGCGTGCGCCGCAATCTGGCGCTGTTTGACGTCACGCGCATCGACCATTTCCGCGGCTTCCAGGCCTACTGGGAGGTGCCGGACGGGGAGGAGACCGCGATCAATGGCAAGTGGATCAAGGGTCCGCGCATGAAGCTGTTCAAGGCGATCCGCGCCGCGCTCGGCGATGTGCCGATCATCGCGGAGGATCTGGGCGACATCGACGACGATGTGCGCAAGTTCCTCAAAAAGTCCGGCTATCCGGGCATGCGCGTCATGATCTTCGGCCTGCGCGCGGACGAGAACAACGACCACATCCCGTTCAACTGGCCGAAAAACTGTGTGGGCTACACCTCGACGCACGACTCGGAGACCATCTGCGAGCAGATCAACGACAAGTGCACGGAGGCGGACCGCAAGTTCGCGCGGGAATACCTGCGCACCTCCGACCGGGAACCGCTCGGCTGGAGCGCCATCCGCACGGCGTTCGAGTCGCCCGCCGTCATCGCCATGACGACCATGCAGGACGTGCTGTCGCTCGGCGCGGACGCGCGCATGAATACGCCGTCCACTTTGGGCGGAAACTGGAGCTGGCGCGTGCGCCGTGAGGCGATCAATTCGGACGTGTCCGGCTTCCTGCGCCGCGCGGCGTTCGGCGGCAAGCGCCTCAACCCGCGGACGGAATCATAAAAGAAGGAATGGAAATTTGAAAACAGCGATTATTTTTGATTTGGACGGCACCTTGCTCGACACGCTGGGCGATCTGCGCGACGCGGCCAACGACGCGCTGCGCCGGCGCGGGCTGCCGCTGCGCACGACGGAGGAGATCCGGCGGTTTGTCGGAAACGGCGTGCGCAATCTGATGCGCCGCTGCCTGCCCGCCGGCTCGCCCGACGAGGAAATCGACGCGGCGCTGGCGGACTTCAAGGCCTACTATGCGGCGCATCTGTGCGACACGACTGCGCCGTATGACGGCATTCCGGAGCTGCTGACCGTGCTGCGCAAGCGCGGCATCAAGGTCGGCGTGCTGTCCAACAAGCTGGACAGCGCGACGCAGCAGCTCATCCGCCACTATTTTTACGGCAAGGTGGATGTCGCGTTTGGCGAGCACAGCGGCGTGCCGCGCAAGCCGGACCCGACGTCCTGCCGCATGGTCATGGAGCAGCTGGGCGTCCGGCCGGAGGAGGTGCTGTATGTCGGCGACTCCGGCGTGGATATGCGGACGGCGCGCAATGCGGGGCTGACGGCGGTCGGCGTGACCTGGGGCTTCCGCAGCCGTTCGGAGCTGATCGACAACGGCGCAGATCTGCTGGCAGACCTGCCCGTCCAGATTCTCATGATGTTGTGAGGAGGCGAAGCGGTATGCAATGGGAACGCATCAAAGCGGCGTTTGAACAGCGCGGCTTTCACGCGACATATTTTGAAACCGGCGCGCAGGCTGTGGCGTATCTGCGCGAGCAGACGGCGGGCAAGACGGTTTCGTTCGGCGGCTCCAAGACGCTGGAGGCGCTCGGCGCCTATGAAGCGCTGGCGGAGCGCGCGCAGGTGCACTGGCACTGGAAGGGCGACGGCTATCTTCAGACGCCGGAGGTCTATCTCACGTCCGCCAACGCAGTCGCGGAGACCGGCGAGCTGGTCAACATCGACGGCGCGGGCAACCGCGTTTCAGCGACACTGTACGGGCCGAAAACCGTGTATTTTGTGTGCGGTGTCAACAAATTGACGCCCGATCTGCCGTCGGCCATTGCGCGCGCGCAAAATGTCGCCGCGCCGCAGAACGCCATGCGCCTGCTGAGCGGCCAGCCGGAGCGGATGCCCGCCTGCGTGGCGGCCGGGGGCGATGGCTGTCACCACTGCCGCGCCCCGCGCAGCATTTGCCGCGCCATCGTGATTCATCAGGGGCCGATGCTGTCGCAGGAGCGCTGTGAATTGATTCTGATCGGAGAGCCGCTCGGCTATTGAGGGCGGTTTGGTTTTTGGATTGAGCCGGCGCAGTCTCAAAACGCGGGGACTGCGCCGGCTTTTTGTCCCGCCGGGGAAATGCGGAGAATTTTTGAAAAAAACAGTTGACAACCGACCGGAGAGCCGGTATAATAAATATCGTTGTCAGGACAAGCGAATATGCGGATGTAGCTCATCTGGTAGAGCGCCACCTTGCCAAGGTGGAGGTAGCGAGTTCGAGCCTCGTCATCCGCTCCAAACAGGCAGTCGAGAGATCGGCTGCCTTTTTTCGTGCGCGTGAACGGACG
>DXIG01000056.1 GCA_019112985.1 Candidatus Butyricicoccus stercorigallinarum
GATGAAATTTTGACGATAACGGCGATGGAAAAAGCACAGGACAAACGGTATAATAAAATGTACACCAAAATTTACAAAAATGATGTTAGAATTCGCAGTTGTTTTGCGTTTGGAGGATCTTCATGATCAGAAATGATTTGAGAAACATTGCAATTATCGCGCACGTCGATCACGGCAAGACGACCCTGGTCGATCAGATGCTCAAGCAGGGCGGCGCCTTCCGCAAGAATCAGGTGGTGGAAGAGCGCGTCATGGACAGCAACGATCTGGAACGGGAGCGCGGCATTACCATTCTCGCAAAAAATACGTCGGTACATTATAAGGATGTCAAGATCAACATTGTCGACACGCCGGGACATGCGGACTTCTCCGGCGAGGTCGAGCGCATCCTCAAGATGGTGGACGGCGTCATCCTGCTGGTGGACGCCTTTGAGGGACCGATGCCGCAGACCCGCTTCGTGCTGGAAAAGGCGCTGGAATTCGGCCATAAGATCATCATCGTCGTCAACAAGATCGACCGCCCGGACGCGCGTCTGGCGGATGTCGGCGACGAAGTACTCGAGCTGCTGCTGACGCTGGACGCCAACGACGAGCAGCTGGACAGCCCCATTCTGTACTGCTCCGGCCGCGACGGCACGGCGAGCACCTCGCCGAACAGCATGGGCAGCGACCTGACGCCGCTGTTCGAGACCATTTTGAACCACATTCCGGCGCCGCATGTCGACACCGAGGGCGACCTTCAGATGCTGGTTTCTTCCATCGACTACAACGATTATGTCGGCAGAATCGCCATCGGCCGCGTGGAGCGCGGCACGATGCGCGTCGGACAGGACGTCACCGTCTGCAATTACAACAAGCACAGCGACCCGTACAAGGCGAAGGTCGTCTCGATGCACACCATCGACAGCCTCGGCCACACGCCGGTGGACAACATTTCGGCGGGCGACATTGTCTGCGTTTCCGGCATTGAAAACGTCACCATCGGCGACACGCTGTGCGCGCCGGAAAACCCGAAGCCGCTGCCGTTCGTCAAAATCTCCGAGCCGACGGTGGAGATGTACTTCTCGGTCAACGATTCGCCGTTTGCGGGGCGGGAAGGCAAGTACGTCACCTCGCGCCAGCTGCGCGAGCGCCTGCACCGCGAGCTGCTCAAGGACGTCTCGCTGCGCGTGCACGAGACGGAAAACACCGACACCTTCCGCGTCGCGGGCCGCGGCGAGATGCATCTGTCCATCCTGATCGAGACGCTGCGCCGCGAGGGCTATGAGTTCCAGGTCGGCGCGCCGCGCGCGCTGTATAAGATCGTCGACGGCAAGCGCTATGAGCCGATCGAGCGCATGGTCGCGGACGTTCCGGCGGAGGCGCTCGGCTCGGTCATGGAAAAGATGGGCGCGCGCAAGGGCGAGCTGCAGCACATGGCGCCGCAGGGCGACCGCATGCGCGTGGAATTTCTCGTGCCGGCGCGCGGCCTGTTCGGCTACAAAAACGAATTTCTGACCGACACCAAGGGCGAGGGCATTCTGAGCTCGGTCTTTTACGATTATCAGCCGTACCGCGGGGAGATTTCCAAGCGCTCCACCGGCTCGCTCATCGCGTTCGAGACCGGTACGGCGGTCACCTACGGCCTGTTCAACGCGCAGGAGCGCGGCCAGCTGTTTATCGGCGCGGGCACGGAGGTATATGAAGGCATGATCGTCGGCGTATCCCCGAAGAACGAGGATATGGCGGTCAACGTCTGCAAGAAAAAGCAGCTGACCAACATGCGCGCCTCCGGCTCGGACGATGCGCTGCGCCTCGTCCCGCCGCGCATCATGTCGATTGAGGAAGCCATGGAGTTCATCGGCGAGGATGAGCTGATTGAAATTACGCCCAAGAGCATCCGCATGCGCAAGGCGATTCTGTCCAACGCCGAGCGCCTGAAGAAGGCCAAGGGCGGCAAGTGAGAAAAAGGAGGACGCAACCCATGAAAAAGATCATTTCCACACCGAAGGCGCCGGCGGCGATCGGCCCGTATTCCCAGGCCATCGAGACGGACGGATACCTGTTCACCTCCGGTCAGATTCCGATCAACCCGGCGACCGGCGAGATCGAGGGCACGACCATCGAGGAGCAGGCCGAGCAGGTGATGCAGAACATCGGCGCGATTCTCGAGCAGGCCGGGCTGACGTTTGCCAACGTCGTGAAGACCACCTGCTTCCTGGCCAATCTCGCGGACTTCGCCGCCTTCAACGCGGTATATGCGAAGTATTTCCCGGAAGCGGCTCCGGCGCGCTCCTGCTTCGCGGTCGCGGGTCTGCCGAAGGGCGCCAAGGTCGAGGTAGAGACCATCTGCGTCAAGTAAGCGACAAATCTTACAACAATCTTAGGAGAGAAGAGCCGGCTGCGCATGCAGCCGGTTTTTTCGTCCGTGCGCCCCTGAATGGCGGCGAAAACAGGCCATTTTCGGACGAAAAGAAAAAAATAAAAATTTTTCAAAAAAATCCTTGACGAAACGGGATGGATTGGATATAATATTACCTGTCGCTGAGAGAAACGCGGCGAAAACAGAAGATGGAGAGTTGGCTGAGTGGTCGAAGGCGCACGACTGGAAATCGTGTGTGCGTGATGAGCGTACCCAGGGTTCAAATCCCTGACTCTCCGCCATTGCAACCCCGAAAAGCTTGCTTTTCGGGGTTTTGCTTTTGCCCCAAAACGCCGGTGCGGCGCGGAACGGGAATTCTGTCCGCGCAGCGGGAGGTTTTTGCGGGAAACTGTTTGCAATCTGTAGAGCAATCATGTATGATAGAAAGGAAAACAAGACAGGCGTCACTCCGCCGTCTGACCCAAACAAATCGCACTTGGAGGAAAAAGGTTATGGATACACCGAAGTATAAACGTGTTTTGATTAAGATCAGCGGCGAAGCATTGGCGGGCGACAAGAAATTCGGTCTGAATTTCGACGTCATCGGCCCGGTGTGCGACGTCATTCAGAGATGCGTTGAAATCGGTACACAGGTTGGCGTTGTTGTCGGCGGCGGCAATTTCTGGCGCGGTGTCAAGGACGGCGGCGGCAAGATGGAGCGCTCCCGTGCGGATCACATGGGTATGCTGGCCACGGCGATCAATTCGCTCGCGCTGGCGGACGCGCTGGAGCAGCGTGGCGTCGATGTGCGGGTGCAGACCGCCATCGAGATGCGGCAGATTGCGGAGCCGTACATCCGCAGCAAGGCGACCCGCCATCTGGAAAAGGGACGCGTCGTCATCTTCGGCTGCGGCACCGGCAACCCGTATTTCTCCACCGACACGGCGGCGGCGCTGCGCGCGGCGGAAATCAACGCGGACATCATCCTGCTGGCGAAGAACATCGACGGCGTGTATGATTCCGACCCGGCGCTCAATCCCGACGCGAAGAAATACGACCGTCTTTCCTATATGGACGTGCTCAACGAGCGCCTCGGCGTGATGGATACGACGGCGACCAGCCTTTCGATGGACAACCGCATTCCGGTTCTCGTGTTCGCGCTCAAGGACCCGGAGAACATCTACCGCGCCGTTTTGGGCGAGGACATCGGCACGCTGGTAAAGGTATGACCACACTTCCAATCAGAGAGAGGAGTTTGACGATATGAAACCCGATATGAAACCGTTTGAAAGCAAGATGCAGAAGACGCTGGAGATTCTGGACGCCAACCTGGCGGGCATCCGCGCGGGCAGAGCCAACGCGGCCGTGCTCAACAAGATCAGCGTGGACTACTACGGCGCGTCCACCCCGATCGCGCAGGTCGCCGCGATTTCTTCCCCCGATCCGCGCACGCTGACCATTCAGCCGTGGGATGCGTCGCTGCTCAAGGAGATCAACAAGGCGATTCAGACCTCTGACATCGGCATCAACCCGCAGAACGACGGCAAGGTGATCCGCCTGACGTTCCCGCCGCTGACCGAGGAGCGCCGCAAGGATCTCATCAAGCAGGTCGCCAAGGAAGGCGAGGCCTCCAAGGTCGCCATCCGCAACATCCGCCGCGACGCGATGGACAAGTGGAAGGCGGCGAAGAAAAAGTCCGAGATGACGGAGGACGAGCTGAAGGAAGCCGAGAAGGACATGCAGAAGCTGACGGACAAATACGTCAAGCAGATCGACGGCACGACGGCCAAGAAGTCGGACGAGCTGCGTTCGGTCTGACGCGCGACGGCCACAAGATTGGTTTTGACATGTGGGCGGCTGGGGAGCAGCCGCCCATATCGCGTATTCGGCGCGCACACGCCTGAAAAAGAAAGGTCGGTGTTATAGTACTGTGGCGTTGTTCAATATACTGAAAAAAGACGCGGAGCGGCCGCAGGATCGCCCGGTTCCGCGGCACATCGCCGTGATTATGGACGGCAATGGCCGTTGGGCAAAAAAGCGCGGCATGCCGCGCACGGCGGGGCATAAGGTCGGCGCGGAGACGTTCCGCTCGATTGCCACGTACTGCAAGGAGATCGGCGTGCAGTACTTCACCGTGTACGCATTTTCCACAGAAAACTGGAAGCGGCCGGCAGAGGAAGTGGAGACGCTCATGAATCTGTTCCGCCGCTATCTCCGCGAGGCGATCGACACGATGGCGGAAAACAACGTCGCCGTGCAGGTGCTGGGCGACCTGTCCGTGCTGCCGGAGGACATCCGCGCGCTCATCGACGAGTGCAATGCGGCGGCGCGCGGGCTGGAGCATCCGGCGATTGCGAGCCTGTGCATCAACTACGGCGGACGGGACGAGATCAAGAACGCCGTGCGCGCCATTGCGCGGCGCGTGCAGGCGGGCGAGCTGGCGCCGGAGGACGTCACGGAGGAGCTGATCTCCGCGAACCTGTACACGGCGCACATGCCCGACCCCGATCTGATCATCCGTCCGAGCGGCGAGGTGCGCATCTCCAATTTCCTGCTCTGGCAGGCGGCCTATGCGGAATTTTATTTCACCGACGTCCTGTGGCCCGACTTCAAGCCGGAGCATCTGGAACAGGCGATTGCAAGCTATAACGGAAGACAGAGAAGGTTCGGAGGCGTTTGAAAGATATGAAGACTCGAGTCCTGTTTGGCGTGGGCGGCGCGATTTTTGTCGTAGCGGTGCTGTTTTTCTGTCCGCCGGTCGTCGCGCAGCTGTGCATGATGGCGCTGTCGGTCATCGCGGCGCAGGAATTTACGGCGGCGGTTGCGGGCAAGGACAGCAGACCGTTACAGGCCGCCGCGATGCTGCTGGCGCTCGGCACCTCGATGGCGAGCGCGCGCAACAGCTATTCGGAATACTGGCTGCGCGCGATGCTGCTGGCGGGCGTGGTCGTTTTGTTCGCCATGCTGCTGCGCTGCCACAAGAAAATCGGCTTTACTGAGATCGCGGGCGCGTATTTCGGCGGCATCCTCATCCCGTACCTGCTGATGAGCCTGATCCGCATGTTCACGATGACCGAGGCGAACGGCAAGGTCTACATCCTCATCCCGCTGCTGGCGGCGTGGGGCTCGGACACCTTCGCGCTGTTCGCGGGCATGGCGTTCGGCCGGCACAAGCTCGCGCCTGTCATCTCGCCGAAGAAGACGGTGGAGGGCTCG
>DXIG01000057.1 GCA_019112985.1 Candidatus Butyricicoccus stercorigallinarum
CGGACGAAGCGCCGTCCGGCGGCATCACGGTGGATTTTCTCGCCGGGAACGGGTTTCTATAACAGAGGAGGACGCAAACATGGCTGATTTTGCAACCATTGAACAGGCACTGGAGGCGCTCCGTGCCGGAAAGAATATTCTGGTCATCGACGACCCCGACCGCGAAAACGAGGGCGACATCGTCTGCGCCGCGCAGTTCGCGACCACCGAAAACGTCAACTTCATGGCGACCCACGCCAAGGGGCTGATCTGCATGCCGATGAGCGGCGACTACTGCGACAAGCTCGGCCTGACGCAGATGGTGGAAAAAAACACCGACAACCACGAGACCGCGTTCACGGTCTCCATCGACTACGTGCGCACGACCACCGGCATCTCCGCCGTCGAGCGCTCGCTGACCGCGATGATGACGGTCAACCCGGAGGCGAAGCCGTCCGACTTCCGCCGCCCCGGCCACATGTTCCCGCTGCGCGCGCGCGAGGGCGGCGTGCTCATCCGCTCGGGCCACACCGAGGCGACGGTCGATCTGTGCCGTCTGGCCGGTCTGGCGCCGGTCGGCCTGTGCTGTGAGATCATGCGCGAGGACGGCACGATGATGCGCACCACCGAGCTGATCCAGTTCGCGCAGGAGCACGATCTGGTGATGATCTCCATCGCCGACCTGATCGCCTACCGCATGCGCGACAAGGAAGAATCGCTCGTCGAGGAGATCGCCTGCGCGGACATGCCCACCAAATACGGCCACTTCAAAATCCACGGCTTTGTCAACAAGCTGTCCGGCGAGCACCACGTCGCGCTGACCATGGGCGACATCGCCGACGGCGAGCCGGTGCTCTGCCGCGTGCACTCCGAGTGCCTGACCGGCGACACGTTCGGCTCGGCGCGCTGCGACTGCGGCGAACAGCTCGCCTCGGCGCTCAAGGCGATCAACAAGGAGGGGCGCGGCCTGCTGCTCTACCTGCGGCAGGAGGGGCGCGGCATCGGCCTGATCAACAAGCTGCGCGCCTATGAGTTGCAGGAAAAGGGCTACGACACCGTGGACGCCAACCTCAAGCTGGGCTTCCCGGCGGATATGCGCGAATACGGCATGGGCGCGCAGATCCTCGTCTCGCTCGGCGTGCAGAAGCTGCGCCTGATGACCAACAACCCGACCAAGATCCACGGCCTGTCCGGCTACGGTCTGGAGATCGTCGAGCGCGTTCCCATCCAGATCGCCGCGAACCCGGTCGATGCGTTCTACCTCAAGACCAAGCAGGAGCGCATGGATCACATGACGGAATACAAATAAATTTTAAGCGTATACGCAGGAGGAAACACATCATGAAGCTGTTAGAAGGAAATGTCATCGGCACCGGCCTCAAGGTCGGCATCGTCGCGGCGCGTTTCAATGAATTCATCGTCGGCAAGCTGGTTTCCGGCGCGCAGGACGCGCTGGTGCGCCACGGCGTGGACGACGGCGACATCGACCTCGCCTGGGTTCCGGGCGCGTTTGAAATCCCGCTGATCGCGCAGAAGATGGCGCAGTCGGGCAAATACGACATGGTTCTGTGCCTCGGCGCCGTCATCCGCGGCTCCACCTCGCACTACGACCTCGTGTGCAACGAGTGCGCCAAGGGCATCGCGCAGGTCTCGCTGGCGGCCGGCATCCCGGTTCTGTTCGGCGTCGTCACCACCGACACCATCGAGCAGGCCATCGAGCGCGCGGGCACCAAGGCGGGCAACAAGGGCTACGACGTCGCCTGCTCCGGCATCGAAATGGCCAACCTCATCCGCGGTCTGTAAGACCCCGATCTCAAACTGCAGACGGCGCCCCGGGGGTTCCCGGCGGCGCCGTTTTTGCGCGCGGGAACATCGCCCGACAGCGTTTTGCCGCCCGCAGGCGGCAATGAAAATTCGTTTTTTGCGCGCGAAAAACCCGCCCCGGTGTACCCGGGGCGGGTTTGCTGTTTGTTTGCTGTTTTGCTGCAATGGCCGCTTATGCGTCCGCCTGCGCGGCGGCGATGACCTTTTCCTGCACCGCCGGAGGCGCGTCCTCATAGCGCTCAAACTGGGAGATGAACGAGCCTCTGCCCTGCGTCATGGAGCGCAGCGTGATCGCGTAGTCGCTGATCTCCGCCATCGGGACCTCCGCCACGATCTCCTGGCCGTCGTCGGTCGGGTTCATGCCCATGATGCGGCCGCGGCGCTTGTTGATGTCGCCGATGATGTCGCCCATGTAGGAGTCGGGGACATAGACCTTCATCGAGCAGATCGGCTCCATGATGACCGGGTTGGCCTGCGGGATGCCCGCCTTATACGCCAGCTTGGCCGCCATCTTGAACGAAAGCTCGTTGGAGTCAACGTCGTGGTACGAGCCGTCGAGCAGATCCGCCTTCAGGCCGACCATCGGATAGCCGGCAAGCACGCCGTGCTCCATCGCCTCGCGGATGCCCTTTTCCACCGCCGGGTGGAAGTTCTTCGGAACCGAGCCGCCGAAGATGTGCTCTTCAAACACGAAGTCGCCCTCGGTGTACGGGGAGAACTCCATCTTGACGTGGCCGTACTGGCCGTGGCCGCCGGACTGTTTCTTATGCTTGCCTTCGACGGTGACCTTTTTGCGGATCTTCTCGCGGTAGGGCACGATGGGGGCGGACAGCACCGCCTCCGCGCCGAAGCGGCTCTTGAGCTTGGCGCAGATGACGTCCAGATGGATGTCGCCCGAGCCGCTCAGGATGCTCTGATGGGTTTCCTGGTTGATGGTGAACGAGAAGGTCGGATCTTCGTCCGCCAGACGCGCCAGACCGCTGGCGATCTTTTCCTCGCCGCCCTTGGTCTTGGGCGAAACCGCCTGCGAATAGCACGGCGCGGCGAACGGAATGCCGTCCAGATTGACCGCGCGCACCGTCATGGACAGCGTGTCGCCCGTCTTGGTGGTCGCGAGCTTGGAGACCGCGCCGATATCGCCGCAGGTGATCTCCTTGACCTCGGTGCTCTTCTTGCCGCAGATGGAGTAGATGTGGCTCATCTTCTCGTTGGCGTCCATGCGGTGGTTGAGCAGCGTCATATCCTGCTTGACGGAACCGGCGAACACCTTGAAGTAGCTGAACCGGCCGTACTGGTCGGCGGTGGTCTTGAAGACAAAGGCGCACGGCGTGCCGTTCGGGTTGCAGGAGATCTCGATCAGCTCGTCGCCCTCCTCGCAGACCTCGACCGCGCCCTGGTCGGGCGACGGCATGTAGTCGCAGATGCCCTTGAGCATGGCGACGGTGCCGATGCCGGTGGCGACCGAGCCGCAGAAGGTCGGGATGATGACGCGCTCAAGCACGCCCTGGCGGATGCCCGCGATCAGTTCTTCGTCGGAAAATTCCTCGCCCGCGAAGTAGCGCTCCATCAGATCCTCGGACAGCTCGGCGACGTTTTCACACAGCGCCGCGCGGTGCTGATCGACGCGCTCGACCATGTGCTCCGGAATCGGGATCTCGACGCGCTTGTTGCCCTCCATGCAGTACGCCTTGCGGATGACGCAGTCGACGACGCCGACCGTCTCGCGGTTGCCCTCGAAGATCGGCACGACGATCGGGCAGACGCTCGGGCCGAACGCCTTTTGCAGCTTGTGCAGCGAGGTGTAGTAGTCGGAATGCTCCTCGTCGATCTTGGAAATATAGAACATGCACGGCTTGTTCGCGTCCGCCAGACGCTTCCACGCCTTTTCCGTGCCGACGCTCGGGCCGGATTTGCCCGGAACGACGATCAGGCCGGACTCGCAGACGCGCAGCGCGCTGAGCACTTCACCCTCGAAATCAAAGAAGCCGGGGGTGTCCAGCATGTTGATCTTGCAGTCGCCGTATTCGACCGGCGCCACAGCGGTGGAAATCGAGAATTTTCTGCGGATCTCCTCCGGGTCGTAGTCACAAACGGTGTTGCCGTCTGCAATCTTTCCCATGCGGTCGGTTGCCTTGGTTATATAGAGCATGCTCTCAATCAGCGAAGTCTTGCCGTCTCCACCATGCCCCATGACGCAGACATTGCGGATTTTATCTACAGAATATACGTTCAACGATTCCACTCTCCTTACAAGGGTTTTGTGCGGCGCAAAGCCGCCTCTCTGTTCGTAATTATATACTATTCCATCCGTCAATGCAAATAAAAAATTGTGAAATCTTTCTAAACGCAGCGGCGCAAATCGAGTAGTTTGCCCAGTTTCTGTGCGCATTTCTCTCATTTTTCTGCCTATGCTTCTCTTTATATCGCGTATTTGTTTCTTTTTTGTATATTTCTGTCCGGCGGGGCAAAAAAGAGGGAGTGAACAATCCCTGCGGATTTTCACTCCCTCGATGTATCTCAATCGCGCCCGACGCCGCTTTCCAGGAAGAAAATGGGGACAAAGCACAGAATCATGTACAGCAGCATGCGAATCGGCCGCGCGTCCTCCGGGACAAAGACGAAGCACAGATAGGCCATCAGCAGCATGCACAGCAGCGCCGCGCCCACGCCGATCAGCGCACCGGCGCGCGTCAGGCGGCTCTGCGCCTGCGCGGTCGAGATGGTGTCGGCGAACGGAACCAGGCTGTCGCGCAGCAGCATGGCGCACAGCGCGCCCTCCGCCGCATAGCGCGGGTTGCGCAGCGCGCGGTCGGCCTCCAGCTCGGGCAGCTGCACGGTGCCCTCGCGCAACCCGTACAGCCGCTCGACCAGCTCAGGCGTGACCTGATGGTTGCGCGTGTGCAGCAGGATGCGGGTGCGGCGCTCGGTCAGCACCTGCATGGCGTTGAACAGCACCGCCGGAACCTGGTAGTCCACGACGAGCACCGCAGCGACCTCGTGCTCCACCGCGAGCACCAGACCGCTCTCCGGCACGTCGCTGACGGGAATGCCGCGCTCCGCCATGAAGTCCGCGCCGCCGAGCAGGATCTCCAGCCCGCCGATGCGGCCGCTGAGCCCGCCGCCGGTGTAGCGCACCACATGATGCGCCGTGAGCGGCGCGCCATAGCGCGCGCGCACCTCCTCGGCGAGCATATGGCCGAGCGAGGATTCGCCCGCGAGCGCCGCCGCATAGGCGAGCGCCGTGGCGTCGTTGAGCTGGCTGCGCAGCTCCAGCCGCTCCAGCGCGACCGAGCCCGCCGGGAACAGGTCGTCGTCCGTCACCACGACCGTGCCCGCCGCCGCCAGCGCGGACGCGCCGCGCACGCCGTCCAGCGCAGCGCCGCTCTTCATCAGGTGGCGCGCCGCGTTGCAGCGCCCCATCGGGATGGCGGACAGCAGCGCCAGCTGGCATGCGCCGGTCATCGTCGCCGCCAGCACGTATGCGATGCGCCCGGCGTCGCCGGTGGTCACGCACACGAGGACGGACAGCACGAGCGACAGCACGGCCGCCAGCGCGGTCACAATCGCCTCCGCCTGCCGGCCGCGATCCGGCTTGACAATCTGGCGGACAAACGGCTCCGCGCCGTCCAGCGGCGCCTTGACGATGGTGCCGTCCGCGCGGCAGAACACGCCGGCCGGCGCGCCCGTGCCCGCCGCCACCTTGTAGACATAGTGCCGGGTGCGCGCATCCGAGACCTGCGCGCGCATGCGGGCGAACAGCGCCAGCATCGCCACACCGGCATACGGCAGCTCCTCGCCCTCCCGCACCAGCAGGGCGGCGCAGTGCGCCAGATTGAGCACCAGCGCCAGGTCGACCAGCGTGGACAGATCGGGCGAGCGCTGCATGAGCGCGCGCACGCCGTCCCGGACGACGTCAAACGCCGCCGCCATCGCGGCGAGCTGCAGCACGAGCAGCGCGGTCAGCACGCCGTCCGGCCGGTTGACATAGTCCATCGACGCGGGCAACGGCAGCGCGAAATCCGCCGCGCACGAGAGGTACAGCGCAACCGCCGTGAGCACCGCCACAATCATCGAGCGCTGCGCCTGTCCGCGCGCGCGCCGCTTCCACAGGTTCGCCGCCTTGTGCAGGTCGCGCGGGATCTCCTCCTCCCGCCGCGCGCGGTGCGGCCGTTTCGCCTTGCGCGGGGCGGCCGGTGTTTCCGGTTGTGCCGCCTGCGGCGCGGCCTGCTCCGGCTGTTCGCCGGAACGGTCGTCCGCCGGCGCGTCGTCCGGCTGCCTATCCGCCTGCGGCGCGTCTATCGATTGCTCCCGGCCGTCCGGCTCCGCTTCGGGTTTGCCGTCCGGCCTGTCGTTAAAAACCGCGTCGTCTTCCCTTCTGTCCTGTTCCAGCATGGCGCGCAGCTCCTCCGCCGCCTCGATGGCGTCCGGCTCACTGTCCTCTTCGGGCTCCTCCGGCTCCGGCGGCTGCTCCTGCGGGGGCGCGGGATGCTGCGCCTGCATGTACGCGCGGTGGCGTTCGAGAATCCATTCGCGCTGTCTGGCGACCTCGCGCTGCATGACCGGCCCTTCGCGGCGCAGCTCCTCGAGCGCGGGCGCCGTCTGGCTCAGCTCCTCCAGCGTCTGCCGGAACCACGCGGGATCGGGTTCCTTCGCCAGATTCTTGTGTTTTTCCTCTTTTTCCTGCTGTGCCTCCGCCTCCAGATCGGCCTCGGCGTCAAACAGCTCCGGCTCCTGCGCCTGCGGGGCGCCCGGCTTGTTCACGGGCAGATTGAGGTAGACCGTCGTCTCCTCCTCCGGAAATTCCTCCGGAAGGCGGTTCGGCTGCCCGGGCACGGGCGGTTCCGCCTGCATACCGTTGTCCTGTAGCAGCTGCTCGAAGCTGGCGATCGGCTCCTCCGGCTCCTCTTCCACGCCGGACAGGAATTCCTCCAGCTCCTCCTCGCTGATGACCGGGATGTCCTCCGGCCGCGGCGCGGGCTCCGCCACACCGGCGGACGGCTCGTCCGCCTCGCCGGCATCGTCCTGCGGCGGCTCCGGCAGGCGCTCCTCCACCTCCGGCTCATAGTAGATCTCCTGCGGCGCGTCGCCGGTTTCTTCCTCCGGCACTTCCTCCGCCGTCTCCGGCTCGTCGTCGGTCTCGACCGGCGGGATTAACTGCGTCTCGTCGCCGTCGGGCAGCTCGTCTTCGGCGGTGTCTTCGCTTTCTTCGGCTTCGCCGTCGTCATCCGCGCCGAACCACTTCGTCCAGAAGCCCTTGCGCGGCGTCTCCGGCGCGGGTTGCTCCGGCGTGTCGTCTGCCGCTTCGTCCACCGTCTCCGGCTCGCCGTCGGTCTCAACCGGCGGCATACCCTGCGCCGCGTCCGCGTCGGACAGCTCGTCTCCGGCGGTGTCTTCGCTTTCTTCGGCTTCGTCTTCGTCCGCGCCGAACCACTTCGTCCAGAAGCCCTTGCGCGGCGTCTCCGGTGCGGGTTGCTCTGGCGTATCGTCTGCCGCTTCGTC
>DXIG01000058.1 GCA_019112985.1 Candidatus Butyricicoccus stercorigallinarum
GGGTCCATCTTCTTCTGCCGCGCGCGCTCGACCAGATCGGTGCCGTATTTTTTCAGCGCGTCATACGTGTCCTCCGGCGAATCGGTGGTGACGCGCTGGCTGCCGCGCACGGTAGACAGCGCCTGCAAAAAGGCGTTGCGCTCGACGCCGAACGCGCGCAGCAGCTCGCGTACCGCGCCGCCCGCCGTGTCGATCAGCGCGAGAAACAGGTGCTCGACGGACACAAAGTCGTCCTTCATCTGCTCGGCGGCGCGCTCCGCCTCGTTGAGCGTCTTCTGCATGTCCGCCGTGACGTACAGACGGCTGGCGTCGCGCCCGCCGGACACGCGCGGCAGCTTTTCCACCGCGCGCGCGGTCTGCGCCTGCATGGCGCCCGCGTCGACGCCCATCCTGGTCATCAGCTGGGCGATCAGCCCGCCGTCCTGCCGCAGCAGGGCGAGCAGCAGATGCTCCTGCCCCAGCTCGGCGTTGCCGTATTCGTTGTACAGAGACTGGGCGCTCTGAATGGCTTCCAGCGATTTCTGTGTGAATTTTTGTGCGTTCATTGTGCGTTACCTCCCTTGGCACGGGCGGCTGAAAGACCGCCCTGGATTTCCTGACGATTGCATTATAATTCCGGCTGGAAGGAAATACAAGGGGGATTCTGTTAATAAAATGTTAATTTTGGCACTCGAAGAATAAGAGTGCTAAAATCGACCCGCGTGCGCGCCGCGCCGCGCGAAAACGGGCGAAAAAACGCGCCCGGCCGAAGCCGGGCGCAAGTCTGTCCGTGCGGTCGTGTGTGCGGCGTCCGGCTGCGCGTTTGTCTTTTTTTGGGTCAGCCTGGAGCGGGAAAACAGGCGGTTTGACCGTTTTTTCCGGCGACAGGCGCGTCGGAAAAAACACCGCTCAGCCCGCAAACGTGCGCGCCGTGCGCGTGCGCTGCCGCGGGCTGCCATTTCTCGCCAAACTGCCCGCAGTTTGGCGAACAGAAGCGCCCGGCCGAAGCCGGGCGCGTTGATTCAGTTGGAGGATTCGCGGCACAGCAGGCAGCCGGAGAGCGGCGCGAGGCGGACGTGTCCGCTGACGCTCTCGCCGTTGACCACACCGCCGCCGGAATACTGCGGGTCGTCCGTGTTGATCAGCTCCTGCCAGCGGCCGGACAGCGCGGGCAGGTTGACATAGGCGGGGTTGAGGCCGAAATTCATGACGCAGGCGATGGTCTGCGCGCCGTCGGCGGAGCGGCGGGCGAAGGCGAACACGGTCTGCGGGCTGCCCGGCGTTTCCAGCCAGCGGAACGCGCGCGGGTCGTATTCCGTGTCGTACAGCGCGCGCTGCTCCAGCCCGATCTTGTGCAGGCGGCGGCAGAAGTGGTTGAAGGCGTCGTGCACCGGGTAGGTCATCAGATTCCAGCCCAGCTCCTTGTTCTCGTCCCACTCGCGGAACTCCGCCAGCTCGTTGCCCATGAAGTTGAGCACCTTGCCCGGGTGCGCGCACATATAGAGGTACAGCAGGCGCGCCTGGCTGAACTTCTGCTCATAGCTGCCCCACATCTTGTCCACGATCGTGTGCTTGCCGTGCACCACCTCGTCGTGCGACAGCGGCAGGATGAAGATGTCGTTGTAAAAATACGCCATGGAGAACATCAGCAGATGGCGCGCGTGCATGCGGTCGTCGGGGTGCATCGACAGGTACTCCAGCGTGTCGTTCATCCAGCCGAGGTCCCACTTGTAGTCGAAGCCGAGCCCGCCGTACTGCGGCGCGGCGGTCACCTTGAGGTAGTTGGACGAATCCTCCGCGATGAGCATGACGTCGGGATAGGTCTGCTGCAAATAGTAGTTGGTGTTTTTGAGGAACCAGATGCCGGGGTCGTTTTCCGCGCCGTTCGGGTCGCCGTGCCGGAAGATGAGCTGGGACACCGCGTCATAGCGCAGGCCGTCGATGTGGTAGTAGTTGATCCAGAAATCGAGCGACGATTTCATAAAGGACAGCACGTGCGGCTTGGTGTAGTCGAACAGCACGGTGCCCCATTCGGTGTAGCGCTCCTCCTCGTAGGCGGATTCGTAGACAAAGCCGCCGTCGAACTGGTGCAGGCCGAAGAAATCGGTGACGAAGTGCAGCGGCACGACGTCGAGGATGACGCCGATGTGCGCCTGATGGCAGCGGTCGATCAGCTCCATCAGCCCATAGGGGTCGCCGTAGCGGCTGGTCGCGGAAAAATAGCCGGTCGCCTGATAGCCCCAGGAGCCGTCAAACGGGTGCTCGGTCAGCGGCATCAGCTCGATGTGCGAGACGCCCTGCTCCTTGGCGTAGGGGATGAGCTGATCGGCCAGCTCGCGGTAGGTGAGCATGCGCCCGTTTTCGCGCTCCTCCGGCGTGGGCGCGGTTTCCTTGCCCTCGGCGTCGCGCCGCCAGGAACCGGCGTGCAGCTCATAGATGCTGATCGGGCGGTTGTAGTTTTTGTAGTCGCTCCCGCGCTGCGCCATCCACTCGCTGTCGTTCCACTGGTAGTGGTCGATGTCCCAGACGACGGACGCGCTCGACGGGCGCAGCTCGGAATAGAAGGCGAACGGGTCGGCGCGGTCGATGACGCGCCCCTCCGGCGTGGTGGTGCGGTATTTGTACAGTGCGCCCTGCGGGATGTCGCGGCAGAAGATGGACCAGACGCCGTCGTCCCGGCGCTCCATCTGCCAGCCCTCCCAGCCGGTGAAGTCGCCGATCAGCTGCATGTTGGCCGCATTGGGCGCGTAGACGCGGAACTCCGTGCCGTCCTGGTCGAATTTGTGCGCAGCGTGCGCGCCGAAGACATGATATGCCTTGGCACTTTGCCCGGTGAGGTACCGGCGAATTTGCGTATCCAGATTCATGAAAGCGCCTCCTCTATCGATGTGGAAAATCTTTCTCCATTATACCATCGTTGCGCGCGCGGCGCAATCGAACTGGGACAGAAGTTGTGATAATAAACAGTTTTTGGTCTGTTTGTCGGAAAATATGTGTGCGCGATTTGTGCGCCGTCGGAGTGACAAACCCGGGGCGATACGATATAATAGGGCTAACCACAACAGCCGGTCTGCGCCGGAGGCTGCAGACCGCACGGGAGCCCCGGGAGGAGAAGAACAGCATGAAACCATACAGACGAATCGTTTGCGCACTGCTGGCGGGCGCGCTTCTGGCGGGCGCGCTGTCGTTCGCCGCGCCGCGCACAGGCGGCGCGCCGGAGGCGCAGGCGGACGTCCCCGCGCTCGTGCTCGACGCGCAGCAGGAGACGGCGTACCGCATGAAGGTCGGCGACCGGGTGCAGCTGTGCGCGCCGGAGGCCGGGGCAGCGGTGTCAGAGGGCGGCGATACCGGCAGCGGCTCGGGGCAGGAGACCGGCGATGCGGACATCTACTGGGCGTCGGAAAACCCGGATGTCGTCTCGGTGACGCAGGACGGCCTGGTGACGGCGCTCGCGCAGAGCGAGCAGCCGGTCGAGGTCGCGGGGCGCTATGAATCGGGCGTCATTTTGGTGTGCAACATCACGGTGTCCGGCTACGCGGTCACGGAGCTGACGCTGACACCGGCGCGCGGCACGATGCAGGTCGGCGAGACGCAGACGGTCGCGGCGGAGATTCTGCCGGAGGAAGCGGCGGCGGACGCCGTGCTGACCTGGTGGTCGAGCGACGAGAGCGTACTGACCGTCGCGCAGGACGGCACGGTGATGGCGGCCGGCGAGGGCACGGCGGAGGTGCTGGCGCAGGCGGAAAACGGCCTGACAGCGTCGTGCACCATCGCGGTGTCCGGCTGGGCGCTGACCGGGTTTACGCTGGAGCCGTCCGCGCTGACGCTGAAGGCCGGCCAGTCGCAGCGGCTGACGGCGGTGGCACAGCCGGCGGGCGCACAGCTGGGCGCGCTGCGCTGGCGTTCGGACGCGCCGGAGGTCGCCTCGGTCGCGCAGGACGGCACGGTGACCGCGCACAAGGCGGGCACGGCGGTCATCACGGCGGAGGACGAGGACGGGCGGACGGCGTCGAGCACCGTCACAGTGACGGCCGCGCCCGCGGAGACGGTGACGGCCATCTCGCTCAACCGGCGGACGATGACGCTGACCGTCGGCGGGACGGGCCGGCTGACGGCGGCCATCACACCGGCCAGCCTGCAAAATACCGCCACCGTCACGTGGACGTCGGGCAATGCGGCGGTCGCGCGCGTGTCGGGCGGCACGGTGACCGCGCGCAAGGCGGGCACGGCAGTGATCACCGCCTCGGTGGGCGAAGTGCGCGCGCAGTGCACGGTGACGGTCAAAAACAAGCCCACCGGCTCCGGGTCGGGCAGCACAACCGGCACGACGGGTACCACCGGCACGACCGGAACCACCGGCGTGACGGGCGGCGGCGGGATCCTGTACCTGCCGGGCACGCTCATCCCGATCGAGTCCACGCGCCTGTATACGATGCCGCAGTACATCCCGGACACGGTATTTCTGACGGTGGACAGCGACATGGGCGCGCAGATTGTGTCCATGCTGAGCGTGCTGGAGAGCGCCGGCATGCAGGCGACGTTTTTCGTCCCGGTGGAAAATCTCTACGCTTCGGACGATCTGCTGCGCCACATCGCGGGCGACGGGCACAGCATCGGCCTGCTGCTGACGCGCGCGCAGGCGCAGGCCAACCCGGTCGAGCTGCTCAACAGCGCGAACGAGGCGCTGTCCGTCATCACGGGCACGCCGACGCGGCTGGTGCGCATCGCGGGCGGCAGCGGGGGCAACCTGAGCCGCGAGGCGGCGCAGGCGATCCGCGCGGGCGGCTACCGCCTGTGGGACTGGAGCGCTTCGCCGCGCACCTATGACGCGGCCGTCGGCGCCATGAACCGCACGGGCACGGTGACCGTGCGCTTTGACAGCAGCGCCAACACCGCGGCGGTTCTGCAAAAACTGCTGCCGTATATGAAGTACTGCGGCATCCCGGCGCGCGGCATCGGCGCGGGCGATACGCCCATCTGCCAGACGCCGTGAGGGCAAAGCCGGCGAGCTGGATCGATTTGCTTTTTATAGGAACCATTGGAGGGGACGCCTGCGGGCGTCCCCCTTTTTTTCTGTCTGTTCGGGAAAGATTTTTGCGCGCTTCGCCCGCGCCGCTTTCCGCGCGGCCAAAAACCTGTTATACTATACTCGGATACACAGACAGGAGGGACGCGGTATGGACACCGGAAAATCGCTGACGGAAAAAGTCGCGGACGATATCGTGCGCACCATTATCGGAAAGGAATTGAAGCCGGGCGACAAGCTGCCCAACGAATTTGAGCTGGCGGCCAAGCTGGGCGTCGGGCGCAGCACGGTGCGCGAGGCGATCAAGGCGCTGGTCAGCCGCAACGTCGTCGAGATCCGGCGCGGCGCGGGCACGTTTGTCTCCGACCGCAGCGGCGTCAGTGAGGACCCGCTCGGGCTGCAATTTCTGGGCGAGACGGCGCGCGTGGCCACCGATCTGCTCGCGCTGCGCTTTCTGATCGAGCCGCGTCTGGCCTCGCTCGCGGCGGGCAACAGCACGCCGGAGCAGCTGGCGGAGCTGATGCGGCTGTGCGACGACTGCGAGCGCAAGCTGCTGGACGGCGCGGATTTTGCCGAGGAAAATACCCGCTTCCACGCGGCGATTGCGCGCGCTTCCGGCAATCTGGTCGTGCCCAATCTCGCCGTCATTCTGTGCGGCCCGTCGTCCATGCTGCCGGGCGTCCCGTCCGCACAGGCGCGGGAGGAGCTGGCGCGCACGCACCGGGAGATCGTCTCCGCCATCGCGGCGCGCGACGGCATGGCGGCCTATGACGCCATGCTGCTGCATCTGGCGCAGTGCCGGCGCAATGTCGCGGAGCAGTCGCTCCGCTGAACAGAAGGGAGTTTGTTGCATATGGATTGGAATACACTGGAAGCCCAGACCAGACAGGCGGTGCTGGAGGTGCTGGAGCAGGCGAAGCTGCGCGACGGCGACGTCTTTGTCATCGGCTGCTCGACCAGCGAGGTCGGCGGGGAGAAGATCGGCTCCGCCTCTTCGATGGACATCGCGGGCGCCATCTACCGCGGCGCGCAGCAGGTGCTTCAGCCGCGCGGCATTTATCTCGCGGCGCAGTGCTGTGAGCATCTGAACCGCGCGATTATTTTGGAGCACGAGGCGGCGGAGGCCTACGACTGGGAGCCGGTCAACGTCCTGCCGCAGCCCAAGGCGGGCGGCTCGTTTGCGACGACCTGCTGGCAGAACTTTACTGAGCCAGTCGCGGTCGAACACATCCGCGCCCATGCGGGCATGGACATCGGCAGCACGCTCATCGGCATGCACCTGCGCGAGGTCGCCGTGCCGGTGCGCATCGCGCAGAAGACCATCGGCGAGGCGCCGGTCGTGTGCGCGCGCACCCGGCTGAAATGCATCGGCGGCGTCCGGGCACACTACCAGGAGGATCACCTGTAATTGGAAAAACGGCGCGGCGGCGGAATTTTTTGCGAAAAAAGTTCCGCCGCCCTTTTGTATGGTTTGACGGAAAATCAGATGAATGAAGCGCCGCGCAGCGGGATGGCAGCGATTTAACGCGGTAAATGGGTGAAAGATTGGGCGGTTTTGCCGCGCGGAGCGCCAAAAAACGCGGCGCTGTGTTGTGCGATTTGCCGAAGCGAGAAAAAATTTTCAAAAAACGCAAACTTTTTGTTGACAACCGGCGTGCGGAGTGGTATTCTATACAGGCACTCAACGAGGGCGGCACGAAAAAGCGAGAAAATCTGGCGGGAAACCCGGCCGGGAGGCAAAAAGGGGCTTGACAGAACGGCTTGAGCGTGCTAAACTAAATGAGTTGCCGCCGGAAAGGCGGCGCGCAAAATCGAATCGGGCTTGGCAGGAATGAGAAAAAAGTTCTTGACAAAGCGCCGGTGAG
>DXIG01000059.1 GCA_019112985.1 Candidatus Butyricicoccus stercorigallinarum
CGAAGTCGCCGCGCACCTGCTCGAAATCCAGTTCCTTTTCCAGGCGCGAGCCGTCTGCTATGCGGTCGTGGCGTACCAGACCGCGTACATGAAGTGCCACTATCCGCAGGAATACATGGCGGCGCTGCTGACCAGCGTGCTCGACTCGTCCGCCAAGGTGTCCGAATACATCAATGCGTGCCGCGGCATGGGGCTGACGGTGCTGCCGCCCGACGTCAACCAGTCGTGCGAGGGCTTCACGGTCGCGGACGGCAACATCCGCTTCGGCCTCGCGGCGGTGCGCAATGTCGGACGGACGTTTCTCAAGGCGCTGGAGCGCGAGCGCGCCGCGGGCGGCGCGTTTCAGTCGTTCGAGGACTTCTGCGAGCGCATGTACGACTGCGACCTCAACCGCCGCGCGCTCGAAGGGCTGGTGCAGTCGGGCGCGTTCGACTCGATGGGCTACCGGCGGAGCCAGCTGCTGCGCGTGTACGACAGCGTGCTCACGGCGGTGACCAACGCGCGCCGCCGCAACGTCGAGGGACAGATGGATCTGTTCGGCATGGGCGAGCCGCAGCAGCAGCGGCGCGAGCGCATTGCGCTGCCCGACATCCCGGAGCTGCCGATGCGCGAGCTGCTGTCGATGGAAAAGGAGACCACGGGTCTGTACCTGTCCGGCCATCCGATGGACGATTACCGCGCGCTCGTCGAGCAGGCGGGCTGCGACGCGATCCGGCGCATCGAGCAGAGCGTGTCCGGCGAGGAGGAGGGCGAGGCGCGCGCCTACCGCGACGGCATGAACGTCCTGCTGGCGGGCGTCGTCACCTCCATCCGGCGCAAGACGACGCGCAACAACTCCATCATGGCGTATGTGACGGTGGAGGATCTGACCGGCTCGGCGGAGCTGGTCGTCTTCTCCTCTGTTTTGCAGCAGGCGGGCGACTGGCTCGCGGAGGACCGCGCGGTGTGGGTCGCCGGGCGCATCGACGCGCGCGAGGACGAGGCGCTCAAGATCCTGCCCTCCGCCATCTATCCGCTGGAGGAACAGTATCTCGACGCCGTGCGCCAGTCCGTGCAGAGCGGCGGGGGCGGCCGGCGCGACAGACGGCGGGACGACCCGCGCCCGGCGGCGCGGGCGGCGGAGCCGGGCACGGTCTGCCGGCACCGGCTGTATCTGCGCGTCACAGACCAGAACGACCCCAAATTGGAGGAGATCCGCCCGCTGCTCGCGGCGTATCGCGGCGATCTGCCGGTGGTGCTGTTCTGCTCGGCCAACCGGAAGCAGCTGCTCGCGCCGCGCTCCATGTGGGTTTACAATAATTTGTCATTGATTCACAAATTAAGGTTTCTTCTTGGCGAAGAAAATGTTATAATGAAATAGAACTGGGGCGATGGCACCCCCGTTTACCCAAACCGAAACCATAAGATGGAAAAGGGAACGGAACCGGCGGGATACGCTCGACAGACAACAGGGTTCCGATTCCGGCTGCGCCAGAGAGCAGGCGGCAAGAAAAACTGATTTGGAGGGACCGAAATGGAAAAACAAATTAAACGCATTGGCATCCTGACAAGCGGCGGTGACGCACCGGGCATGAACGCGGTGGTCCGCGCAGTCGTCCGCACCGCATCGGCCTACGGTATTTCCTGCCTCGGCATCCGTCGAGGCTACAGCGGCCTGATTAACGGCGACATCATCGAGCTGGGCGCACGAAGCGTTGACGGCATCATCGCCAAGGGCGGCACGATGCTGTATACGGCGCGCTGCCTCGAAATGCTCACGGACGAAGGCCTGACGCAGGCGGCAAACAACGCGCACTACATGGGTCTGGACGGCCTGGTTGTCTGCGGCGGCGACGGCAGCTTCCGCGGCGCGCAGGCGCTCTCCCGCAAGGGCGTTCCGGCCATCGGCGTTCCGGGCACCATCGACAACGACATCGTCTGCTCGGACTACACGATCGGCTTCGACTCCGCCTGCAACACGGCGATTCAGGCGATCGACAAGCTGCGCGACACCATGCAGTCGCACGAGCGCTGCTCGGTCGTAGAGGTCATGGGACGCCGCGCCGGCCATCTGGCGCTGGACGTCGGCATCGCCTGCGGCGCGACCGCCATTCTGCTGCCGGAGCGCGAGATCGACTTTGAAAAGTCCATCGTCGAGAAGATGCGCGCCAACCGCATCCGCGGCAGAAAGCACCACATCATCATCGTCGCAGAGGGCGTCGGCCATGCGCAGGACGTGGCGGATCGCATCCACACGGCGACCGGCACCGACGCGCGCGTCACGATTCTCGGCCACATCCAGCGCGGCGGCTCCCCGACGGTGCGCGACCGCGTTATGGCGACCCGCATGGGCTACCACGCCGTCAAAATCCTGATGGAAGGCGCGTCCGACCGCGTGGTCTGCGCGCGCAACAACGAGATCACCGACTACGACATCGAGGAAGGCCTGGCGATGAGCAAGGATCTGAATCAGTCGCTGTACGAGGTTTCTCAGACGGTTTCCATCTGATTCATTCAGAATCTGGCAAGCAAACAACGAAGGGGCGGACTGCGGTTCGCCCCTTTTTTTCAGGGAGAAGAAATGAGCAAATCTGTTTTGATTACCGGCGCGGCGCGCGGCATCGGGCGCGCCTGCGCGCTGAAATTTGCGCGCGAGGGCTGGAACATCACGGCCTGCTATGCGCGCGCGCACGCGGCGGCGCAGTCGTTGGAGGAGGAGATCGCGCGTCTGGGCGCGCAGTGCCGGTGCGTGCAGGCGGACGTCGCGGATCGTGCGGCCATGCACCGGCTGGCGCTGCTGGCGCAGGCGAACTTCGGCACGCCGGACGCCGTCGTGTGCAACGCGGGCATCGCGCAGCAGAAGCTGTTCCTCGACATCACGGACGGCGATTGGGACCGCATGTTCGACGTCAACGTCAAGGGGATGTACACCGTCATCCAGGAGGTGCTGCCGCAGCTGCTGGAGCGGCAGGCGGGCAGCATCGTGACTGTGTCCTCCGTCTGGGGACAGACGGGCGGCTCGTGCGAGGTGCACTATTCCGCGGCCAAGGCGGCGGTCATCGGGCTGACCCGGGCGCTGGCGAAGGAGCTGGGGCTGTCCGGCATCCGCGTCAACTGCGTCGCGCCGGGCGTCATCGACACCGAGATGAACCGCATGCACGGGCAGGGCGTGATGGACGGGCTGGCGGAGGAGACGCCGCTCGGCCGCAACGGCACGCCGGAGGACGTGGCGGAGGCGGTGTACTGGCTGGCCTCGGCGCAGGCGGGCTTTGTCACCGGGCAGGTGCTCGGCGTCAACGGCGGCTTTTACCTCTGATGAAAAAAACGCCGGAGAGGCGGGTTGCTTCTCCGGCGTTTGGCGTGTTTTTGTGCGTTTATTTGAGGTCGGTCAGCTCAAACGGTGTGGACTGATAGACGTAATAGTTGAGCCAGTTGGTGAACAGCAGCGTGGAATGCGAGCGCCAGGACAGCAGCGGTTCGCTGTGCGGGTCGTCGTGCTCGAAATAGTTTTCCGGCACGCTCGGGTTGAGCCCGCGCTGCACGTCGCGAAAATATTCGCGCGCGAGCGTGTCCTTGTCGTATTCGCTGTGCCCTGTGATGAACAGCTGTCTGCCGTTGCGCGCGGTCACGATATACGGACCGGCTTCGTACGACTCGGCCAGCATGGTCAGCTCGGGGTGGCGGATGATGTCCTCCGAATAGATCGTGGTGTAGCGCGAGTGCGGCGCCTTGAATACGTCGTCAAAGCCGCGCAGCAGGCTTTCGTGGTGCCGCATGATGTGGTGCTTGTAGACGCCGGACAGCTTTTTGTCCAGCAGATGCTTCTCAATGCCGTAGTGGTAGTACAGACCGGCCTGCGCGCCCCAGCAGATGTGCAGCGTGGAGTGGACGTGCGATTTCGTCCATTCCATGATCTCGACCAGCTCCGGCCAGTAGTCGACCTCTTCAAATTCCATCTTCTCCACCGGCGCGCCGGTGATGATGAATCCGTCAAAATACTGGTCGCGGATGTCGTCGAACGTCTGGTAGAACTTTAACAGGTGATCCTCTGGCGTGTTGGTCGATTTATGGGTTGCCGTCTGAATCAGATCGAATTCAATCTGAATCGGTGTGTTGGACAGGCAACGGAGAATCTGCGTCTCTGTGACGATTTTCGTGGGCATGAGATTGAGCATGGCAATCCGAAGCGGACGGATGTGCTGTGTGGTTGCCCGGTGGTGCGTCATGACGAAGATGTTTTCGCTTTCCAATACGGCACAGGCGGGCAAGCTGTTTTCTATGATGATCGGCATAGAAGAACCTCCTTTTTGGTCGCCAGTGTGTTTGCACTCCATTATAGCACATAGAATAGCGCCGGTCAAAATAATTGCAGGAGATATGAAAAAAAGGTTGACAGACGTCGAATCGTGTGATATCCTATACAGGCACTCAACGAGGGCGGCACGAAAAAGCGAAAAAATCTGGCGGGAAACCCGGTCGGGAGGCAAAAAGGGGCTTGACAGAACGGCTTGAGCGTGCTAAACTAAATGAGTTGCCGCCGGAAAGGCGGTGCGCAAAATCGAATCGGGCTTGACAGGAATGAGACAAAAGTTCTTGACAAAGCGCCGGTGAG
>DXIG01000060.1 GCA_019112985.1 Candidatus Butyricicoccus stercorigallinarum
CGATAGAATATTGCTCAATCCCATGGTTTTCTCCTCTCAGTCTCCTCCATGTTACACAGCTTTTGTTCATAACAGCAAACGGCCGCGCGCCCTGCTGCGCGCTTAAAAAGTATTATAACACTTCCGTTCGGCATTTGCACCCGATTTTTTACATTTTCCTATCATTTTCTTTACATAAATTTGACATTCTTTGTGCAAAACGCACAAAAATCCCCGCCTCTTTTTGCACAAGAGGCGGGGATTTCCCATAATTGTATTGCTTTTGTTTGAACGGGTGCGCGGCTCAGAGAATCTGATCCTCGGTGCACAGCGCGCCGGAATAGCGCGTGACGCGGAACGGTTCGGTGCGGCTTTCGGCGTGGATGCCGAGCTCGCTGAGCAGCGAGACCGTCTCATTGCACACATCGAAGTCCTGATCCTTGTGCGCGATGGAGACGCGCATCGTGCCGTTGTACGAGCTGATGAGCAGCGCATACGTCTGCGCAGCGCTCGGCAGAATGGCGCCGTACTCCTCGACATACGGCAGCATGGACTCCGGCAGATCGAAGCGGCCGACATTGGTGACGAGGAAGCTGTCCTGCAGGACGAAGTTGCGCGCGACCTCAATGCCCTCCTTCACCTTGTCCTCCAGCGGCATTTCGCGCTCGTGCAGCTCCAGACAGACCTCGCTGGCTGCCTTTCCGCGGTACAGCAGCTGCTCGGGAACCAGCTGCGTCATGAGGAAGTCGTGCGTCTTGCAGCACGCCTCCTCCAGCGGGAGCGATTCGTACTCCGCCAGATAGGGCAGATCGAGGAAGCAGACGAAGTAGCGCGTCGTGCTGCTCGGGAGCACCTGACGCAGGTCGACCGGGATCTGCGAGATGACCGGCTTGTCCACCCCGTTGCCGTACTTGCGGTAAAACGCGCGGCTGAACACCGGCGCGAGCACGGTCAGCGGGCTGACGCCCAGCTTCTTGGTCACCGCGCGCAGCTCGGAGAACGGGAAGGTGATGTCGGTCACGACCTCAGCCACATCGCCGAGATTGGTCAGGCCTTCCGCGTGCACCGCCTCCGGCTTCTGATAAATGCCATCCGCCTTCGGCTCCATCTCCTGCAAGGCGCGGAATGCGTCCTCGCTCTCCTCGCGCGTGTAAATCGTGTCGAGCGCGCGGATGGTGCCGTCGTTCTGCACCGGCTTGCCGCACTCCTGCAAATACAGGAACAGTACGCAGCGGATGAACTCCTCAAAGCCTCTGCCGTCGCTGATGCTGTGCTGATACTCCATGTAGATCGTGTTGTCGCGGTAGCCGACGAGGAACAGGTAGTGGTGGGTGTCCGCCGAGCCGATCGCGTAGCGGTGCTCCACGCCGGACGGGTCAAAGGGCAGGACGACCGGGTCCTCGCCGTTGACATAACACTGATAGGACGTCTCGGTCTTCTCAATGCCGATGCACATGTGCGGGAAGCGCAGCAGCGCGATGCGCAGCGCCCGGAGCAGGCAGTCCGGGTCGACCGGCTCGCTCATGCGGATGGTGTGGCGCGGCACGCAGGCCACGGTGGATTCTGTATTGTAAAGAAAGATTTTTCCATAGCTGTCCGTCATGGTCAGCGGATTGATTCTCAAATCAGTCATAATTACCTCCGATGGAATCGATCAGACAAATCGGGATGATTTGTAGGTTAATTGTCACATATCCTCTTTACGTCTATTATATTCACTTTTTGTTTGCCTGAATATAGCTGGAATAAACAAATTTTGCCTTCCTCACCGCGAAGTTTTGTTTGACTAAATATATTTGTGTATCATTTGGCAACATCCTGAGCGCGCGCAGACAAAAATTCCCCCGATTTTGACAAGACAAAACCGGGGGATCAGATGCGGAACAAATCAGCTGTTCTCTTCGATATACTTGACGATATCGCCGATGGTGGTCAGCTTGGTCGCCTCTTCGTCTTCGATAGCAATGCCATACTCTTCTTCCAGATCCATCATCAGCTCGACGATGTCGAGGGAGTCGGCCTTCAGGTCTTCCTTGATGCTGGTGCTCTCGGTCAGCGTGCTGGCGTCGACGTCGAACTTGTCGGCGAGCATTTCACAGATTTTCTCGTACATGATTCATTCTCCTTTTTTATGTTTCATAGATTTGTATCGTTGAAAACTCCGATTTTTCGGAATTTCTCGTACCGTTGCTGGCGCAGAGCGTCGTCGGACATACCCTCCAGGCGCTTCAGCGCGTCGGTCAGCGTGGTCTTGATGTTGCGGAAATACGCCGTGCGGCTTCTGCCCTCGCTGATGATGCCCTCGATCATGCCGAAGCGGTACAGGTCGCGCGCGGTGATTTGCATCGCCTCCGCCGCCTCCATCTCGCGGGAGGCGTCCTTCCACAGGATGCTGGCGCAGCCGCGCGGCGAGATGACCGAATAAATCGCGTTCTGCATCATGTACACCTCGTTGGCGACCGCAATGGCCAGCGCGCCGCCGCTGCCGCCCTCTCCGGTGACAATCGACACCACCGGCGTGCGCAGACCCATGAACTCGTACAGGTTGCGCGCAATCGCCTCGCCCTGTCCGCGCTCCTCCGCGCCGACGCCGCAGAACGCGCCCGCCGTATCGACAAAGCAGATCACCGGGCGGTGGAACTTCTCCGCCTGGCGCGCCAGACGCAGCGCCTTGCGGTAGCCCTCCGGGTGCGCCATGCCAAAATTGGCCTTGATGTTCTCCGCCGTCGTATGCCCCTTGCGCTGGCCGATGACCGTCACCGGCTCACCGTTCAGGCGGGCAAGGCCGCCGAGCATCGCGTAATCGTCGCCGTACAGGCGGTCGCCGTGCAGCTCGAAAAAATCCTGAAAAACTTCGGTTACAATGTCGTCAATGTTGGGGCGCTCGGCATCGTGAATGATGCGCATCTGCTTTTCCATGTTCTGTTCCATGCTCATTCCCTCCGCTTCGCTTTGTAGCCGTGCATGGCGAGCAGATCGGCAAGCGTCTGCTTCATGCGGCTGCGCGGTACAATGGCGTCACAGAATCCGTGCTCGAGCACAAATTCCGCCGACTGGAATTCCTCCGGCAGCTTTTCTCCGATGGTTCCCTCGATGACGCGCCGCCCGGCAAAGCCGACGGTCGCGCCCGGCTCGGCGAGAATGATGTCGCCCAGCATGGCAAAGCTCGCCATGACGCCGCCCGTGGTGGGGTCGGTCAGCACGGTGATGTACAGGCCGCCCGCCTCCGAATGCTTCGCGACCGCGCCGCTGACCTTGGCCATTTGCAGCAGGGAAAACATGCCCTCCTGCATGCGCGCGCCGCCGGAGCAGGTGAACAGCACGACGGGGAGCGTGTGCTCCGCGGCGTATTCAAACAGCCGCGTCAGCCTTTCGCCGACGACGCTGCCCATGGACGCCATCAGGAAATGGCTGTCCATCACGCCGATACACGCCTTGATGCCGCCGATCCGGCACACGCCGGTCACAACGGCGTCGTTCATGCCGGTCTTTTCGCGCAGCGCGGCGATTTTTTCCGCATAGCCCTTAAAATTCAGCGGGTCTGCGGTTTCCAGCGAGCCGAACAGCTCGTGGAACGAATCGCGGTCGGCGATCTGCCGGACGCGCGTGCGCGCCAGCAGGCGGCCGTGTGCGCCGCAGGTCGGACAGACGTACAGATTTTTGCCGTACTTCGCGGCGGAAAGCTGTGCGCCGCACTTTTTGCACGCCACAGACACCGGACTTTCGCTCTGCCCCGCTTTGGATTTGATTTGTCTGGAATTTTCCCGCGTCTTCGGAAATAAATCAATCAGCACTGTGATCCCTCCAAACAACGCTGTCAGTGTTTGATATCAAACGTACCTTCTTCAATCGAATTGGTGTGGAACTGCGCCGTCTCAAAGGCTTCGGACAGCAGGATAGACAGCTGATAGTCCGTGTTGGTCACGATGCCCTCGAACAGCATTTCGGACAGCGCGCGCTTCATGCGCGCGAGCGCCTGCGCCCGGTCGCAGCCGGACGCGATCAGTTTCCCTATCATACTATCATAAAACGGCGGAATTGTATAGCCCTGATAAATGGCGGTATCCACGCGCACGCCCGCGCCGCCCGCCAGATGCATCGACTGGATGGTGCCCGGCCGCGGGCGGAACTGCGCGTCCTCCGCGTTGATGCGGCACTCGATGGCGTGCCCGCGCCGCGGCAGCTCCTCCTGCACGATGTCCAGCTTCTCGCCGGACGCGATGCGCAGCTGCCACGCGACGAGGTCGACGCCCGTCAGCTCCTCCGTGACCGGATGCTCGACCTGGATGCGCGTGTTCATCTCGCAGAAATAGAAATTCTGCTCGCTGTCGACGAGAAACTCCACCGTTCCCGCGCTCACATAGCCCGCGCGTCTGGCCAGCCGCACGGCGCAGTCGCACATGCTGCGGCGGTGCGCCTCGTCGAGGAACGGAGACGGCGCCTCTTCGATCAGCTTCTGATGGCGGCGCTGGATGGAGCATTCGCGGTCGTACAGGTGAATGACGTTGCCGTCGTTGTCTCCCAGAATCTGCACCTCGATGTGGCGCGGCTTGGAGATGAATTTTTCCATATACAGCCGCCCGTCGCCGAAGTTGACGACGGCTTCGCTCGACGCGGATTCAAACGCCGCCTTGAGCTGCTGCTCGTCCTCCGCCACGCGGATGCCCTTGCCGCCGCCGCCGGCGGACGCCTTGAGCATCACCGGATAGCCGATCTTCTCCGCCCAGCGGGCGGCGTCCTCGATCGTCTCAACAATGCCGTCCGAGCCTTCCGCCAGCGGAACGCCCGCCTCGCGCGCCATCTCCCGCGCGGACGTCTTGTCGCCCAGCGCGCGGATGGTCTCCTCCTTCGGCCCGATGAACACCAGGCCGTTTTCCGCGCAGGCGCGCGCAAAATCCGCGTTTTCCGACAAAAAGCCATACCCCGGGTGAATCGCCTGCGCGCCCGCGCCGATGGCGGCTTCGATGATGTTGCTGATATTGAGATAGCTCTCCTGCGACGGCGCCGGTCCGATGCAGACCGCCTCGTCCGCAATCTGCGCGTGCAGCGCCTCCCTGTCCGCCTCCGAATACACGGCGACGCTGAGAATCCCGAGATCGCGGCAGGCGCGGATGACGCGCACCGCAATTTCGCCGCGATTGGCAATCAATACCTTCGTAAACATGAGACTCAGTCCCCAATCGCGCAGGTAAACGTGCCCTGCGCCGCCTTTTCGTCGCCGACATAGGCCACGCCTTCCGCGACGACCATCTTGCCGCGGATCTTGACCAGCTGCACCTTGAGGGTCAGCGTGTCGCCCGGCAGCACCTTGCGGCGGAACTTGATTTTATCCCACGAGGCAAAATAGCCCGTCTTGCCCAGAAATTCCTCGCGCGAGAGGATGGCCGTGGCGCCGGTCTGCGCGAGCGCTTCGATGATGAACACGCCCGGCATCACCGGATTTCCGGGAAAATGCCCGGCGAAGAACATCTCGTCGCCGGTCAGATGCTTGGTTCCGGTCACGGTTCCCGCTTCCAGATCCATTTCGTCAATCGAATCAACCATCAGCATCGGGTCGCGATGCGGGATGATCACCTTAATCTGTTCTGTGTTGAGCAGCAATTTGCCGCACCTCCTTACGCAATCACGATGAGCGGCTGGTTGTATTCCACCAGATCGCCGTTCTGCACGAGAACGCGGCTGACCTTGCCGTCGCACGGGCATTCAATCGCGTTCATCGTCTTCATCGCCTCGATGATGCACAGCGTCTGTCCCTTTTTGACGCTGTCGCCCACCTCGACCAGCGGCGGCTCCTCTGGCGCGTTGGCCGCGTAAAAGGTGCCGACCAGCGGCGCAAATACAACGGTGCCGTCAAACTGTTCCTCCGGCTTTTCCTGCTGGACGGAGATCTCCGCCGCCGGTGCGGCGGGTACGGCCGCGCTGACCACAGCGGCGGCGGGAGCGTGCGTCTCCACCGTGATGGAGAAGTCCTCCGTCTTGACCGCCAGCTTCGCCAGATTTTTCTGCGCCGCCTTGTCCGCAAGAGCAAACACGAGTTCCTTCAGATCATTGGTCTGCATGCAAAACGCCTCCTCAATCCTGATACTTGCGGATCAGGACAGTTGCATTGTGTCCGCCAAAGCCCAGAGAATTGGAAATTGCCGCGCGAACCGGACATGCCACCGCCTGATTCGGGACATAATCGAGGTCACACGCCTCGTCCGGCTGCTCGTAGTGGATCGTGGGCGGAATTTTGTCCTCCCGGACCGCCATGGCGCAGGCAATCGCTTCGATGGCGCCCGCCGCGCCCAGCAGATGACCGGTCATCGACTTGGTCGAAGAAATCTTGACGCTGCGCGCGCTGTCGCCAAACGCGATCTTGATCGCGTCGGTCTCGCACTTGTCGTTGACCGGCGTGGACGTGCCGTGCGCGTTGATGTAGTCGATGTCCGCCGGCGTCAGTCCGGCGTCCGCAATCGCCATCAGCATCGCGCGGGACGGACCCTCGCCCGTCGGATCGGGGCTGGTGATGTGGTACGCGTCGCTGGTCGTGCCGTAGCCCGCCACCTCCGCGAGGATGGTCGCGCCGCGCGCCTTGGCGTGCGACAGGCTCTCCAGCACCAGAATGCCCGCGCCTTCGCCCATGACGAAGCCGCCGCGGCGCGCGTCAAACGGACAGCACGCGGACTCCGGGTCCGCCTCCGTGCTCAGCGCGTGCATGTTGGAAAAGCCCGCAACCGCAATCGGGACGATGCTCGCCTCCGCGCCGCCGACTACCGCGACGTCGAGATAGCCGTGGCGAATGGCGCGCATGCCCTCGCCGACCGCATGTGTGCCGGACGCGCAGGCGCTGACCACCGAGAGGCTGGAGCCCTTCAGCCCATACGCCATCGAAATGTGCGCGGCCGCCATGTTGCCGATCATCATCGGGATGCAGAACGGCGAAACGCGGCGCGCGCCGCGCTCGTTCAGCTTGGTCTGCTCGTCGCTGAACGTCTGAATGCCGCCGATGCCCGAGCTGACCAGCGTGCCCGCGCGGAACGGATCGAAGCTGCCCTTCGTCAGTCCCGCCTGCTCCACCGCCTGTGCGGCGGCGGCCAGCGCGAACTGGCAGTAGCGATCCATGCGCTTCACCTCGCGCTTGTCGACATATGCCGTTGGATCGAAGTCCTTGACCTCGCCCGCGACGCTCGCCTTGTATCCCTCGGTCTCAAACCGCGTGATGGGCGCAATGCCGTTTTTGCCCGCGAGCAGGCCATCCCAATATTCCTGTGCAGTGTTGCCGATCGGCGTTACAGCGCCGATACCGGTGATGACAACGCGTTCCATGTAAGTTCCTCCTTAACCCTGCTGAGACAGCCGCGCTCAAAGCGCAGTGCTGCCGTCCACCGAGAGCACCTGCCCGGTGATGTACGACGCCTTGTCCGACGCCAAAAATGCAACTGCTTCCGCAATTTCTTCCGGTTTGCCAAAGCGCCCGAGCGCGATGCGCGCGCGCGCGTTTTCCTTGATTTCATCCGACAGCTCATTGGTCATGTCGGTCTCCGTAAAGCCCGGCGCGACCGCGTTGACGCGGATGCCGCGCGCGCCCAGCTCCTTCGCGGCCGTCTTGGTCAGGCCGATGACGCCCGCCTTCGCCGCCGTGTAGTTGATCTGTCCAAAATTGCCGAACATGCCGGAAATCGACGTGATGTTGACAATGCTGCCCGCCTTCGCGCGCGTCATCTGCGCGCCGACCAGGCTGGTCATGTTGAATACGCTGCTCAGGTTGGACTGAATGACGGCGTTCCACTGATCCGCCTTCATGCGGATCATCAGGCCGTCGCGCGTGATGCCCGCGTTGTTGACCAGAACAGCGGGCACACCGATTTCGTCCTTGATTTCCTTGACCGCCTGCTTGCACGCATCGTAGTCGGATACGTCCCAGGCCTTGGCATACGCCTGCACGCCCAGCGCGCGGCACTGCCCGGCGACGGCCTCCGCCTTGTCGACGTTGGACACGCAGTTGATCACGACGTCATAGCCGTCAGCCGCCAGCTTTTTGGCGATCGCCGCGCCGATGCCGCGCGAAGCGCCCGTCACAATTGCAAGTTTACCCATACTCAATCGACTCCTTCATCTCCAGACAGCGCCGGCGCGCCGCGCAGCAGAGCGTCAGCGTCCTGTACCATCGTTTTGATAATATCACAGCAGGTCGAGGGATGATTCACCATGCCTGCAATCTGACCGGACATAAAGGTTCCTTCTTCAAAGTTGCCGTCCTGCACCGCCTTGCGCAGCGAGCCGGCGGTCATGGCCTCGATCTCCTCCAGCGTGCGCGTCTCGATGTGTCCCTCCATCTCCATGAGCTTGCGGGACAGCGGCGTCTTGAGCGAGCGCACCGGATGGCCGGACGCCTTGCCGGTGATGACGGTGGAAATGTCGCTCGCCTTGTAGATCAGCTCCTTGTATTTGGGCGCGATGCTGCATTCCTCCGCGGACAGGAACACCGTGCCGCACTGGACGCCCTCCGCGCCCATGATACGCGCGGCCGCCAGGCCGCGTCCGTCCGCAATGCCGCCCGCCGCGATAACCGGGATGTCCACCGCGTCCACAACCTGCGGCAGCAGCGCCATCGTGGTGGTCTCGCCGATGTGTCCGCCGGACTCCATGCCTTCGGCGATGACGGCGTCCGCACCGACGCGCGCCATGCGCTTGGCGTATGCCACGGAGGCGACGACCGGGATGACGCGAACGCCCGCTTCCTTCCACTGCTTCATGTACTTGGCCGGGGAGCCCGCGCCCGTCGTGACGACCGGCACGCCCTCGTCGATGACGAGCTGCGCGATGTCGTCCGCCGTCGGACTGAGCAGCATGATGTTGAGCGCGAACGGCTTGTCGGTCAGCGACTTGGCCGTGCGCACTTCGTTGCGGATCACCTCAACCGGCGCCGCGCCGCCCGCGATAATGCCGAGACCGCCCGCGTTGGACACCGCCGCCGCGAGCTTGCCGTCTGCAATCCACGCCATCGCGCCCTGGAAGACGGGATAGCGGATATGTAATAACTCTGTGATTTTTGTACGCATATCTGTTCCTCTTTTCTCGTTACAAACGGATGAGCACTGCGCCATAGGTCAGGCCGCCGCCAAAGCCGATAAAGATCGCGGTCTGTCCGCGCCGGAGCATGCCCTGCCTGCGCATCTCATCCAGGCAGATGGGCACGGAGGCGCTGGAGGTATTGCCCACGCGGTCGAGGTTGCTGAATACCTTTTCCGCCGGCAGGCCGTAGCGGCGGATGACCATGTCCAGAATGCGCGCGTTCGCCTGATGCGGAACGATCCAGTCCACCTGCGAGATGTCCATCCCCGACTGGCGCAGCACACCGTCGATCGCGTCCGGCACCGCGTGCGCGGTGAAGCGGAACACGGTCTTGCCGTCCATGTGCAGAAAATGGCTGATCTGATTTTCGCGCGGCATGGCCAGCGGGTTCTCCGGCGCGAACGCCGGCGCAAACAGCGCGTCGCCATGCTTTCCGTCCGATTTCATATATGTTGTCACAATGCCGTCTTCGGTGTCGCTCCACTCGTACACCGCCGCGCCCGCGCCGTCGCCGAACAGACAGCAGACCGTGCGGTCGGTGTAGTCGATCAGGTGGCTGAGCACCTCCGCGCACACGATGAGCACGCACTTCGCCTTGCCGCAGCGCAGATAGCTGTCCGCGACGTCCGTCGCATAGACAAAGCCGGAGCAGGCCGCCGACAGATCGAACGCAAACGCGTTTTTCGCGCCCAGCCTGTCCTGAAGCGCGCAGGACAGCGTCGGCGTGAAGCTGTCCGGCGTCACAGTGCACGCGATGATGAGATCGACATCCTGCGCCTCCCGCCCGGCGTCCTCCAGCGCGCGCTGCGCCGCGGGCAGCGCCACGTCAATCGCCTGCATATCTACGGCGATGCGCCGCTCGTGGATGCCGGTGCGCTGCACGATCCATTCGTCCGAGGTATCCACCATCTGTTCCAGCATCTGGTTGGTCAGGCGCAGCTCCGGCAGAAAGCTGCCCGTTCCCGTAATTATGCTGCCGATTGTGATCACTCCTATTCCCTATTATTTTGCAAAATAAATGTTTAGATTGACAAACTTATCGAAGCCTATTATAATTTATGGCAGTTGAGTTGTCAATCGTTTTTTTGGAAAAACATCTAATATCAGACACTTATTATTTAGTATGGAGGTTTTCCCCTATGATTTGTACCGCATTTTTCCCCGGTCAGGGCGCGCAGCACCCCGGCATGGGACAGTCCCTGTACGAAAACAGCGCCGCCGCGCGCGAGGTTTTTGACTGCGCCAGCGACATCGTCGGCTACTCCGTCTCCGAGCTCTGCTTTCACAGCGAAAAGGAGGAGCTGTCGCGCACGGTGAACAGCCAGATCGCCATTTTCACCTGCTCGATGGCCGGTCTCGCGGCGCTGCGCGAGCGCGGCATGCAGATCGACGCCTGTGCGGGCTTCTCTCTGGGCGAATACACGGCGCTGGCCGCCTCCGGCGTGCTGTCGCTTTCGGACGCCATCCGTCTGGTTCAGCGGCGCGGCGAGCTGATGCAGCAGGCCGCGGACAGCACCGACGGCTGCATGGCCGCCGTGCTCGGTCTGGACGACGCGACTGTCGAGCAGATCTGCGCGCAGGCGGAGGGCATCGTGCTGCCGGTCAACTACAACTGTGACGGACAGCTGGTCGTCGCCGGCGCGCGCGAGGCGGTCAACGCCGTCGCCGCCGCCTGCAAGGAGGCCGGCGCGCGCCGCGCGGTTCCGCTGGCGGTGTCCGGCGCCTTCCACACGCCGATGATGGCGCCCGCCGCGGCGCAGCTGCGCGAATTTGCGCAGAGCCTGACCTTCCATGCGCCGGAAGTCCCGCTGTACACCAACATCACCGGCGAGCGGCTCGACGTCGACTCCTATCCGGAATACCTGGAGCGCCACATGGTCTCCCCCGTCCGCTGGAAGCACCTCGCCCTGAATCTGATGGCGGACGGCCACAAAAACGCGCTGGAAATCGGCGTCGGCAAGACGCTGACCGGCTTTGCGCGCCGCATCTCGCGCGAGCTGACCTGCCGCGCCGTCGAGACGATGGAGGACGTCATCGCGGTGACCGAGTGACCGAACCGGCTTTTGTCCGCGATCTGCGGCGAAACAATTGACGATCCGGCCAAAAACGACTATACTGGAATGGGTAGGAATTCTCTTCCTGCCCTTTCTTTTTGCATTCTTTTCGCTCCGGCCGCAAGCGGCCAGGCGCCAATTTCAGGAGGAATATTTTGACTACACATCCCAACACTTCGACCGAATCCCCCGTTTCCTTTGATCAGCTCGGCATCTCCCCGGACGTCCTGCGCGCCATCGGCGAGATGGGCTTTGCGCAGCCGACGGACATCCAGGCGCAGGCCATCCCCGTCATCCTGTCCGGACGCGACGTCATCGGGCGCTCGCACACCGGCACGGGCAAGACGATGGCGTTCGGCGTGCCCGCCGTCGAGCGCTGCCTGCGCCGCACGGGCAGCCGCCAGACGCAGGTTCTCGTCCTCTGTCCGACGCGCGAGCTCGCCATGCAGGCGTGCGACGAGATCCGCAAGCTGACCAAATACACGCAGACCATCCGCGCGCTCGCCCTGTACGGCGGGCAGCCGATTCAGTATCAGCTCCCGCAGCTGCGGCGCGGCGCGGACATCGTCATCGGCACGCCGGGGCGCATTCTGGATCACATGCACCGCCGCACGCTCAAGCTGGACGCGGTCTCGATGGTCGTGCTCGACGAGGCGGACGAAATGCTGAACATGGGCTTCCGCGAGGACATCGAGTGCATTCTCGACTGCGCGCCGGACGGACACCAGACGCTGCTGTTTTCCGCGACCATGCCGCAGAGCATCCTCGACATCACCGACCAGTACCAGAACGACCCGGTGCGCATCGAGACGCAGGCCGGGCCGGAGCGCACCATCGACACCGTCGAGCAGTACTACTATGACGTGCCGGGAAAGCGCAAGATGGACGCGCTCGCGCTGCTGCTGCACACGCACCAGCCCCGGCTGTCCATCGTCTTCTGCAACACCAAAAAGACGGTCGAGGAGCTCGACCGCTATCTCGGCGAGCACGGCTTCCACAACGCCATGCTGCACGGCGATATGAAGCAGGAGGCGCGCACCGCCGTCATGCAGGCGTTCAAATCCGGCCGCACGCCGATCCTGATCGCCACCGACGTCGCCGCGCGCGGCATCGACGTCGACGACGTGGACGCCGTCTACAACTTCGACATCCCGCAGGATTACGAATACTACATCCACCGCATCGGCAGAACCGGCCGCGCGGGTAAATCCGGCGTATCCTATACGCTCGCGGCGGGGCGCTGGCAGGTGTCCCAGATCCGCAGCATCTCCCGCTTTACCGGCGCGCCCATCGCGCACAAGCCGCTGCCCTGCGCGGCGGACATCGCGGCGCGCAAGCAGGAGGAACTGCTGGCGACCCTCCGCGCGCAGCTGCAGCAGCCGGGCGCCTACGACTGCAACGCGCTCGTCGTCCGGCTGATGGACGAGGGCTTCAGCCCGGAGGCGCTGGCGCAGGGACTGATGGAGCTGCTGCTCCAGCGCGAGATGCACGACGTCCCCGTTCTCCCGCAGCCGGACGCCGGCAAGCATACCGCCGACCCGCTCCCGCCCCTGCCGGAGGGGCACGTCCGCCTGCGCTTCAGCGTCGGACGCCGCCAGCGCGTCGCGCCCAACCACATCGTCGCGGCGATCGCGGAGGCGACGCGCATTCCGGGCAGCCGCATTGAAAAAATCGACTGCTTTGGCGACTACAGCCTGGTCGAAGTGCCGAGCAAGTACAAAAACGTCATCATCCAGAAGGTCTCCGGCACCAAGATCGGCGGGCACAAAACCGACGTCCGCCTGTACGACAGCAAAAAGCCGCAGCCGGCCGCGAAGGCTGCCCGCAGCGTGCGCGCCAAAAGTGCGCACGGCAGACCCTCCCGCCTGCCCGCCCGCAGCGCCGTCCGCCGGAAGAAAACCGAGCCGAAGCGCTGACGGCCGGCGCCCGCGCCGGAAATCGCCGACGCATTGTTTAACTATGTACAGCCTGTGCGATAAACAAAAGATATTCGTCATTTTCAACTGATATACCCTGAATTTACCCTTGTTCTTTGACCTTTTTTCCCCTATAATAAGCGTAGAATTCTGTTTTCCCCGGAAAGGAGTGTTCCGATATGTCCGATCGTCCCGCCCACACCCCGCAGGTGGAAGAATATTATGACAACCTCTATGTCCTCAACGGCGCTGTGATGGACAAAGACAGCTACGAAAAGCACACAACTGCCGCCGCACCGGACGAGCCGTCCGAAGCGGCATGCGCCGCAGCCCCGGAGACCGCCGGCGATCCGTTCAGCGCGCCGCAGGATTTCCGGCAGATGGCCGCGCAGGCGTTTGACGCGGACCGGCAGGCGGAATACCGTCCGGAAACCGCTGTTTTTGTGCCCTGCACGACAGAAACAGAGGAATATTGCGAGGAATATGTCGAAACCGACGGCGGTTTCACCGAGGGCACATACCGCATTCTGCTGGGTGCGCCCGCGCTGCTGCGGCTCGGCTCCGGCTCGTTCCGCACCTCCGGCTCCTATCGCCTGTCGTCCGGTTCGTTCCGCCGCTCGTCCGGTTCCTATCGCATCACCTCCCGCTCCTACCGGGTGTCCAGCTGGCTGCACCAGTACGAATATGAATACCGCCGCTCGTCCGGCTCCTATCGGCTGTCGTCCGGCTCATTCCGGCTGTCGTCCGGTTCGTTCCGCCGGTCATCCGGCTCGTTCCGGTTCTCGTCCGGTTCCTTCCGATTCTCCTCCGGTTCGTTCCGGTTTCTGCCGGGCTCGTTCCGCTTTTCTTCCGGCTCGTTCCGCTTTTCTTCCGGCTCGTTCCGGCTGTCGTCCGGTTCGTTCCGCATTCCGATGCAGTCGTATCCGGGCAGCTTCCTGCTGGGCATGGACGCGGGCGGCTACGGCCTGAACCTGATCTGATGCGCGCCTTTGCTTCCAACTGGACGCGCCCCTACGCCATGCAGCACCCGGGGCAGCCCTACGACATCCCGGACTTCGATCTGCTGACCACCATTCTGTCCGCGCTCACCTGGCGGCAGAACAACGGCAGCATCCGCATGATCACCGACCGCGTCGGCGCGCGCTATTACCGCTCGCTCGGCCTCGCCCCCATCTGGGACGACGGCATTTCCTGCGCGCTGGACGGCGTCCCGTACACCGTCGATCCCGCCACCTTCTGGGCGGCGGGCAAGCTGTATGCGCTGGCGCAGGTGCCCGCACCCTGCGCCATGATCGACACGGATTTCATCCTCTGGAGCGACCTGCGCGACCGGCTCGCGCATTCCGCGCTCACGGTCATCCACCGCGAGGAGCTCGCGTCCGAGATCTATCCCGCGCCATCGGCGTTCGCCCTGTCCGCACAATACACATTCCCTTCGGGCTGGGACTGGACGACGCCCGCCTGCAACACGGCATTTACCTGGTTCGGTGACGAGGCGCTGCGCCGCGCCTATCTGGCCGAGGCCTTCGACTTCATCCGCGCCGCGCGCGGGCGCGACAGTCTGATCTACATGGTGTTCGCCGAACAGCGGCTGCTCGCGATGTGCGCCGAAGAACGCGGCGTGCGCATCGACGTGCTCGCCTCGCTCGAACAGCTGTTCCACCCCACCCAGCGGGCGTTCACGCATCTCTGGGGCTTTAAGCAGGCGCTGTCGGAAGACCGCACCCTGCGCGTGGCATTCTGCCGGCGCTGTGCCCGGCGCATCGCGCGCGATTTCCCGGACTACCGCGACCTCTGCGCGGCCGTCCCCTCGCTGCGCAGCTATTTCTGAATCAACAGCGGCCCTTGGGCCGCCTGTTTTCATTTCCGGCGGTTTTGCGCGGCCATGTCCGGCTGTCGCGCCGCCGTTTTCGTCGATTTGCAGTGAAATTCGCAATTATTTTTCTATTTTTAGTTATTTTAACCAAAATCCCCGCCGTCTTTTTGTGCGTACAGGTTGCCTTGTATCGATTGACATTGTTCAAAATTCGTTTATCATTAAATAGAGGGCGTTTGATTTCGTCTCAAATCAAGCGGTTTGCTCCGCTTTGCGAAAGAACACAACCAACATCCTGAACTATGAGGTGGAAAACACATGATCTATACTATTACGTTTAACCCGTCTTTGGACTACACCATCCGCATCAAGGGCTTTGAGGTCGGCACGCTCAACCGCACCAGCTACGAAGAGCTTCGCGTCGGCGGCAAGGGCGTCAATGTCTCCATCGTCCTGACCTCCCTGGGTGTTGAAAATATCGCGCTCGGCTTCATCGCCGGCTTTACCGGCGACCAGATCGAAGCCGGCATGCAAAAGCTCGGCTGCAAGACCGACTTCATCCGCCTGCCGCAGGGCTTCTCCCGCATCAACGTCAAATTGCAGGACGAGGTCGAAACCGAAATGAACGGCATGGGTCCGGCGGTTTCCATCGCGGAATGCGAGCGGTTCATGATGATCGTCAAGCGCCTCAAGCCGGGCGACACGCTGGTGCTCTCCGGCAGCATCCCGGCCTCCATGCCGCAGGACATCTACGAGCAGATCCTCGACGCCGTCGACACCGACAAGATCCGCGTCGTCGTCGATACGTCCAGCACGCTGCTGCGCCGCACGCTGGCTTACCGCCCGTTCCTCATCAAGCCCAACCTGATCGAGCTGGGCGAGCTGTTCGGCCGTTCGCTCATCGACTATGACGACATCGTCGGCTGCGCCAAGCACCTGCAGGAGGAGGGCGCGCGCAACGTGCTCGTCTCCATGGGCAGCGCGGGCGCCATCCTCGTCACGAGCGACGGACAGGTCTTCTCCGCGCCGGCGCCGTCCGGCGACCTCGTCGATTCGATCGGCGCGGGCGACTCCATGGTCGCGGGCTTCCTCGCGGGCTATCTGGAGCGCGGCAGCATGGTCGACGGCTTCGCCAAGGGTCTCGCCGCGGGCAGCGCCACCGCCTACAAGCAGGGTCTGGCCACCGGAGAGGAAATCAGCGCCATCGCCCAGCGCACGTAACCGCTTTTTCCACAAAAAGATCAAAGAGAATGTGTTTTTGCACATTCTCTTTCTTTTTTGTCTAAAAACTATTGTCATCCCGCGGCAACCGTGGTATACTGATAACGGATTTTATTTAGATTGGCAAACAAATTCACAACAAAGGAGTGCTCGTCTTGAAACTTCCAGAACTGCATATCGGTGGATTGTCTGCCCGTCTCCCTGTCATCCAGGGCGGTATGGGAATCGGAATCTCGCTGTCCGGTCTCGCGTCCGCAGTCGCCAACGCGGGCGGCATCGGCATCATCTCCGGCGTACAGATCGGCTTCCGCGATGCGGAATTTCGCAAAAATCCCGTCGCGGCCAACCTGCGCGCCATCGGGCGCGAGCTGGCTCGCGCGCGCGCGCTCGCGCCGGGCGGCATCATCGGCATGAACTTCATGTCCATCGATGCGCACTATGACGAATACGTGACCGAGGCGGTAAAAAACGGCGTCGATCTCATCATCTCCGGCGCGGGTCTCCCGCTCTCCCTCCCCGAGCTGGTGGCAGGCAGCAAAACACGCATCGCGCCCATCGTGTCCTCCGGGCGCGCCTGCCGTCTCATCATGACCAAGTGGCTCAAGAAATTTGACCGGATTCCCGACGCCGTCGTCGTCGAAGGTCCGCTGGCCGGCGGCCATCTCGGCTTCCATCTGGACGACCTGCTCGCCGGAACCAACCAGACGCTCGAACAGGCGCTGACCGACGTGGTCGCCTATGTGCGCGGGTTCTGCGAAAAGCACGGCGTCACCATTCCGGTCATCGCCGCGGGCGGCATCCGGTCGCACGCGGACGTGTGCCGCATGTTTGAGCTCGGCGCCTCCGGCGTACAGGTCGGCACGCTGTTCGCCGCGACGGAGGAATGCGACGCCAGCGACCGCTTCAAGCAGACCTACATCGACGCGCGGCCGGAGGATGTGCGCATCATCAAAAGCCCCACCGGCTTCGCCGCGCGCGCGGTCAACACCGACTTTGTCCAGCGCGCCTATGACCGCGGCGGCATCCCGGTCGAACACTGCTTCCGCTGTATGCCGGAAATCTGCAACGCGGCGGAAACGCCGTTCTGCCTGTCCCAGGCGCTGTTTGACGCGGCGACCGGGGAAAAGGACGGTCTGGTCTTCTGCGGCGGCCGTGTCGGAGAAATCACCAAAATTTCGACGGTTCCCGAAGTGATGCGAACCCTGTGCGAAGCGTGAAAAAAACAGTCCCGTATCCAGATTGGCATGCGGGACTGTTTGCTTTTTTCAGATCAGATAGCGGTTGACCACCGGAATGCGCGACAGGACGAGATAGACCACATAGCTGAGCGCCAGATTGAGGAGTACCAGCAGCGGGATGGAAGCCACACACGGCAGCACGGCCACCGTCAGCCCGCATTTGCGGAACAGATGGTTGAACAGCACGTGCACGAGATAGATGCAGAACGACGCCTTGGACAGCCGGTACGCGGCGGCGCAGGTCTTTGCCCCGTACTGCCTGCCGATCAGCAGGCCGAATATGCCAATCGCGAGCAGGCACACACCCGGCGTCATGCCTTCCAGAAACAACGCATACAGCTCTCCGTGCGTCATCGTGAGCAGCGTTGTCAGGCCGAAGGTCATCGCAAACCCCGCCCCGGCACAGACCGCGCAATACCTGCGCGGCAGCGGATATGTTTTCAGATAATAGCCCGCAGCGGCGTAGCCAATCGCAGCATAGGGCTGACTGAGGCCGAAACGATCCAGAGCGTCTGGCAACAGCCGCAGCACCGGATAGACGATGCCCAGCGCAAACCAGAGCAGCAGCAGGTATGCAAACTGCTGTCTGGTCGCGTGCTTGGCGATCAGCCGCAGAACGGGAAGAAAGACATACACCAAAATCATGATCGGGATATAGTAGAGGTGAAATTCGTGGTCGAACAGAAACACCTCTTTGAGCGCCTGCACGATATGGCTCCAGGTGAAGACCCCCTGCTCGATCAGATCATAGATCTTGTACACCATCGCCCAGGCAAACAGCGCGGCCACCAGCCGCCAGATGTGGTGCGTATACAGCCGCCGGACGGACAGCCTGCGGTGCGGGTCGAGCATCAGCGCGCCGCTGCACAGCAAAAAGAGCGGCACCGCCGCCCGCGTCAGGCATCCCCAGAACAGCGACGACCACCAGTCAACGCTCCCGATCGGGCTGCCGTAGCCTCCCGTGCTGGCGTGAATGGTCAGCACGCAGACAATGGCGGCGGCCTTGAGCACGTCGATGTCGTACGCCCGCTGCGGGCGCACCGCTTCCTTTGTCTTCATGGTTGTACTCCTCCTTTTTCCCCCTGCGGCGGGCTGTTACTCCGCCCGCCCGGCGTCGATGTGCTTCATGCGCATCAACTCCTCCATGAACGAGTGCACGTCCTGAAAATCGCGGTAGACCGAGGCAAAGCGGATGTACGCGACCTCGTCGATGTGCGCCAGCCGCTCAAGGATCATCTCCCCGATGGCTTTGGAGGAGACCTCGTTTTCCAGCCGGCCGTACAGCTTCTGCTCCAGATCCGCGAGCAGCGCGTCCATCTGCGCCTTCGTGACCGGGCGCTTTTCGCACGCCTTGACAATGCCGCGCATCAGCTTGTCGCGGTCGAACGGCTGGCGCGAGCCGTCCTTCTTGATGACCATGAGCGAGCTCATCTCCACCGTTTCATACGTCGTGAACCGCTTGTTGCAGCGCAGGCACACGCGGCGGCGGCGAATGCTCTCGCCGTCCACCGTGGGGCGCGAATCGATGACCTTGCTCTCGGTATGCTTACAATACGGACATTTCATGTCAAACCCCTCTCTGCACCGCCGCCTGTAAAAACAGCCTGCTCTGCTCCAGCTCCGTCAGGCTGGCATAATCGTCGCTGTACACCTCGACCAGCGCGCTGTCGCAGCCCATCGCCCGCAGCGCGCCGAACAGCGCGGGAAAGTCCACCTTCCCCTGTCCGGGCAGCAGGCAGTCGGACTGCTCATCGTAATCGCTGATGTGGAGGTTGACCACGCGGTCGCCCACCGCGTCCGCATAGTCGCGCCAGTCCAGCCCCGCGCGGCGCGCCTGCTTGATGTCCAGCGTAAACCGCAGCTCCGGGACGTTGTCGTACAGCGCCCGCAAAAACGCGGGGTCGGCCGATTTGCACCACGCCACGTTCTCCTGCGTGAAGACAACGCCGCACGCCGCCGCGCGCTCGCACAGCTGATGATAGGTGTCAAAGCGCCGGGCGTCCGCCTTCGCAGGCGGCAGGCCGCGGGCACGCTGCGACTCCCCGTGGAAGATAAAATACTGCGCGCCGAGGTCGGCCGCAGCCGCAAAGTACCGCGTGTACTGCTCGAGCGCGTCGCGCGTGCGCCGCGCATAGTCGGAAAACAGCAGATGTCCCTCCGAGGCGGACGTAAACGGGTGCACCGATACGACCTGCATCTCGAGCGCCCGCAGCTGCTGCTTCAGCTTCGCACGGAAGCAATCGCTGTATTCGCTTTCCGCATTGATAAACAGCTCCACACGGCGGTAACCGAGCCGGGCGGCGTGCGCCAGCCCGCATTCCAGCTCCGTCGGATAAAAGGATGCCGTTGAAATTCCAATGTGCACCGAAGTCCCTCCCATCTGGTTTCAGCATACCATATTTTTTTCAAAAAAGAAAGACCGGGCAGTGTGAATCTGCCCGGTCCCGGACTGTCGAAACAGCAATTCGTCATGCAGGAACTCTAAAACGTTTCTTGCGTGCGTGAACGGCGTTCGGCAGAGTCTTGCCGCCCGCAGGCGGCAAGACAAATCGTTTTTTCCGGCGACAGGCGCGTCGGAAAAAACACCGCTCAGCCCGCAAACGTGCGCGCACCGCGCGTGCGCTGCCGCGGGCTGCATGTTCTCAAAAAACGCCTGCGTTTTTTGAAGCGTGTCGGGATTCCCGACGTGCAGAGACCGGGCAGTGTGAATCTGCCCGTCCCTGTTTATCCATTCTTGTGCTTTTTGCGCTTCTTTTTGGAAACCTTTTTGGGAGCGACCTTCTGCGGCTGTCTGTCCGGCTGCGCCTGTGCCGGCGCCTCCGCCTTGGCTTCCTGCGGCTGTGCGAGGGCTGCGCTCTCCGCCGCCGGAACCGCGCGCTGCGCTCTGGCCTTCTCCTGCGCCTTTTCCCGCTTGTTCTTGCGGAACAGATTGCGGTACTTGACCCAAAGCGTGCCCGCCAGGAACAGCGAAGAATACGCGCCCGCGACGATGCCGACAATGATGGGCAGCGTGAACTGACGCAGGCTGGTGACGCCCATGATAAAGATCACGCCGACCGACAGCAGCGTCGTGATGGAAGTGTTCAGCGTGCGGCCCGCGGTCTGCCACAGGCTCTTTTCCACCGTGTCCTCAAACAGCTCGCGGCGCGCATACTTGCGGTTTTCGCGCACGCGGTCGAAGACGATGATGCTGGCGTTGATCGAATAGCCGAGGATGGTCAGCGCCACGGCGATAAACGTTGTGTTAAACGGGATGCGGAACACCAGATAGGCGGACAGCACGATCAGCAGGTCGTGCAGCAGGCCGGTGATCGCCGCAAGGCCGGAGGTCAGCTCGAAGCGGAAGGAGATGTAAATCAGCATCAGCACAACCGCGGCGAACGCCGCCAGAATCGCCGTTGTCTGCATCTCCTTGCCGATGGTCGCGTTGACATCCGAGATGTTCTGCGTGTCGTCGTCCGTGATGCCGAACTCGGTCTGCATCGCCTCGACGACGGCGTTCTGCTGTTCGCTGTCCAGCTTGGTGCTCTTGATGAGCACCTGCTCGCCGTTGTCGCCCGTCTTCTGCACCGAAGAGGGCGCGACGCCGGCCGCCTCCTCGACGAGCTCCGGAATCACGCTGCCGGAAAGCTCGCTCGTGACCTCCTGATGGATGTCAAACGTCATGCTCGTGCCGCCGACAAAGTCGACATCCATATTGAAAAAGTTGAAGCCGAACGGCAGCGCCAGCAGTCCGATCAGACCCGGCGCCATCAAAATCAGAGAAATGACCGCAAAGATGGGAAATTTCTTGACAATACAAAATCTGTTGCTCATTCGTCTCACGCCTCCTTCTTCTTTCTTACGCCGTAGAATTTCAGATCCGTGAGTCTGAAATCCGCCATGCGGTTGAGAAGGAAATGCGTGACCACAACCGCCGTGAACATCGACAGCACGACGCCGATGCCCAGCGTGATCGCAAATCCCTTGACCGTTCCGGTGCCCATGAAATACAGCACGAACGCCGCGATGAGCGTCGTGACGTTGGAGTCCAGAATCGCGGCAAACGCGCGGTGGAAGCCGGAATCGATCGCGGCGCGGATGGTCTTGCCGTTGCGCAGTTCTTCCTTCATGCGCTCAAAGATGACGACGTTCGCGTCGACCGCCATGCCGATGGACAGGATGATACCCGCGATGCCCGGCAGCGACAGGTTGACGTGCGCCGCCGACAGGATGACCAGATCGAGCGCCGTGTAGAACAGCAGCGCGATGGACGCGACGACGCCCGGCAGGCGGTAGAACAGGATCATGAAGAGCATGACCAGCAGCAGGCCGATGGCGCCCGCCTGAATGCTGGTGGTCAGCGCGCGCTCACCCAGCTGCGGGCCGACGGAGCTCATGCTGACCTCCTCCAGCGAGAACGGAAGCTGGCCGATGTTGATCTGCTCCGCGAGCGTCTTGGCGGATTCCGCCGTAAAGCTGCCCGAAATGACGCAGGTGTCGCCGGTGATGCCGGTCGCCGCGTACTCCGAGCTGACCGAAGGCTCGGACAGAACCTCGTCGTCCATCATGATCTTGATGGTATTTTTTCCGCTCTCGGCGTTTGCCGCGGCCTTGGTCGCCTCGGTCCACGTCTCGACGGCCTCTTCCTTAAAGGTGACCTCGACGTAATGCTGGCTGGTCAGGTCGCTCTGCGACAGCTGTCCGTAGCCGGACTTCGCCGATTGGATGCCCGAACCGTCGAGGATGGTGTTGCCGTCCGCGTCGACAAACTTGAGCTGCGCCGTCGCGCCGAGGACGGAAACCGCCTCCGCCGGGTCGTTGATTGCGGGGATATCCACCTTGACGCGCCGGTCGCCGACCAGCTCTACCGTCGCCTCGGTGTATCCGAGCGAATCCAGACGCTTCTGCATCATGGCCTGAACGGAAGCCATGTCGCTTTCCAGGTTCGCCGTATCGTAGTCGTCCTCTAAAATTGCCTCGAACGTGATGGAGGAACCGCCGACCAGATCGAGTCCGCGCCGGATGCCGTCTTCCTCATCCAGCACGCTGGCAATCGAGAGAGGTCCCACGTTGAGTCCAAACACAGCCGTGCAGCAGAGCAGCGCGATCACCGCAAGGACAGCCACGAAGGACAGGATACTTTTTTTCAAATCACTCGCCTCCTATGTGACAATAAGCAAACTCATTATATATGATCGCATCACCAAAGTCAATTTTATCCGCTGTATTTTGTCAATTTTCCACGGATTGGGGAAAAATCTAACAGTCCCGCCCCGCCGCAGGGCGCAAAAATGCCGCAGCGAACCGGTCGCTGCGGCATGTGTTTTGAGAATTGGGAATTTTTACAGGTTGATTTCCACCTGGATGTCCGCGTCGTCCTGGTATTTGCGGATGCGCGGCGCGACGTCGTTGGCGACAAAATCCTCCACCTGCTGCGGCGCGCGGCCGACATACTGCTTCGGATCCATCTCCGCGAGGATTTCCTCCTTGGTCAGGCCGAACATCGGGTCGGCCGCGATGCGGTCGATCAGGTCGTTGTCCAGACCCTCCTCCTTGACGCGCTTGCCCGCCGCCATGGAGTGCTCGCGGATGCGCTCGTGCAGCTCCTGCCGGTTGCCGCCGCGCTTGACCGCGCTCATCATGATGTTCTCGGTCGCCATAAACGGCAGCTCGCCCATCACGCGCTTTTCGATGACCTTCGGATAGACGACAATGCCCTCCGAGATGTTGATCATGATGTTGAGGATAGCGTCGATGCCGAGGAAGGCCTCCGGCACGGAGACGCGCTTGTTCGCCGAGTCGTCCAGCGTGCGCTCGAACCACTGCGTCGCCGTCGTGACCGCCGGATTGAGCGTATCCACGATGACATAGCGCGCCAGCGAGCAGATGCGCTCGGAGCGCATCGGGTTGCGCTTGTACGGCATGGCGGACGAGCCGATCTGGTGCGCCTCAAACGGCTCCTCCAGCTCCTTCAGGTGCTGGAGCAGGCGCATATCGGTCGCGAACTTGCTCGCGGACTGCGCGATGCCGCCGAGCGTCGCCACAACCTGCGCGTCGATCTTTCTCGAATAGGTCTGGCCGGAAACCGGAACGACGCCCGGGAAGCCGAAGTCGTCCGCGATCATCTGCTCCATTTTGCGGATCTTCTCGTGGTCGCCGTCAAACAGCTCCATAAAGCTCGCCTGCGTGCCCGTCGTGCCCTTGGAGCCGAGCATACGCAGGCCGGCGATGCGGAACTCGATCTCGTCGAGATCCATCAGCAGCTCGTTGATCCACAGCGTCGCGCGCTTGCCGACGGTGGTCAGCTGCGCCGGCTGGAAATGCGTAAAACCCAGCGTCGGCATGTCCTTGTATTTCTGCGCAAAATCGGACAGGCGGCGGATGACGGTGACCAGCTTCTTGCGGACGATCTTCAGACCCTCGCGCATCTGGATGATGTCGGTGTTGTCGCCGACATAGGCGCTGGTCGCGCCCAGATGGATGATGCCGGCCGCCTTCGGCGCGACCTTGCCGAACGTATACACATGCGCCATGACGTCATGGCGGACTTCCTTCTCACGCTTTCTGGCAACCGCATAATCGATGTTGTCGATGTTTGCTTCCATCTCGTCGATCTGCTCCTGCGTGATCGGCAGACCGAGCTCCTTTTCCGCCTTGGCGAGCGACACCCACAGGCGGCGCCAGGTGGAAAACTTCATGTCCGGGGAAAAGACATACAGCATTTCCGGGCTGGCATAGCGGGAGCAAAACGGGCTTTCGTATATGTTGCTGCTCATAAGACAAATTCCTTTCCCGGCGCCGCGCAGACGCCGATTCCATACACAAGACTGTTCCTCTATTGTAGTCGGTGAACGGAATTTGTGTCAAGCGTTTGCGATAAATTCTTCCAGGCGGTCTATGCCCTTGTCGATCTGCTCCATCGAGGTCGCGTAGGACCAGCGCAGATGGTTGGGCGCCGCGAAGCTCGCGCACGGAACGGTCGCGACCAGGCTCTTCTCCAGCAGCAGCTGCGCGAAGTCGCTGTCGTTCTCGATCACCTTGCCGTACATCGTCTTGCCGACAAAGCTGGACATATCCATCATGACATAGAACGCGCCCTGCGGCTTGATGCAGGAAACGCCCGGCACCTTGTTCATGCGCGCAACCAGATGGTCGCGGCGCTTCTCAAACTGCTGGCGCATCTCCTCGACGGAGTCCTGCGGGCCTTCCAGCGCTTCCAGCGCCGCCCACTGCGCCATCGTCGCCGGTGCGCCGGTGGAGTGGCTCGCGTAGCTGGCCATCGCCTTGGCCACCGTCGGGTTGGACAGCGAATAGCCGACGCGCCAGCCGGTCATCGCATACGTCTTGGACACGCCGTTGATGACGATGCACTGCTCCTTCATCGCCGGGGAGACGGACGCCATGGAGGTGTACTCGATGCCGTCGTACACCAGCTTGTAGTAGATGTCGTCCGCCAGGACGTAGATGCCGTGCTTTTCACATACGGCGGCCAGCGCCTCCAGCTCCTCCTTCGTGTACACCATGCCGGTCGGGTTGGACGGGGAGTTGAGCATGAACATCTTGGTCTTTTCCGTGATCGCCGCATCCAGCTGCTCCGCCGTGATCTTGAAGTTCGCGGAGGCGTCCGCGAACACCTCGACCGGAACCGCGCCCGCCATGCGGATCATCTCCGCGTAGCTCAGCCAGTACGGCGCAGCGACAACGACCTCGTCGCCCGGGTCGCAGCAGGTCATGATCGCGAGATAGACGCTGTGCTTGGCGCCGGAAGCCACGACAACCTGGCCCGGCTCATATTCCAGGCCGAGATCCTCTTGCATACGCTTGCAGATCGCGCGGCGCAGCTCCATGATGCCCGCCGCCGGCGTGTATCTGCTCTTGTCCGCGCGGATTGCGGCAATGCCCGCCTCCTTGATCGTCTCCGGGGTGTTGAAGTCCGGCTCGCCTGCGCCGAAGCTGACAACGTCGATGCCCTCTGCCTTCATCTGCTTGGCCATCGCGCTGATGGCCAGCGTCGCGGACGGCGCGATTGCGGATGCAATTTTAGAAATCGGTTTAACCATGAGAATCGTTCATCCTTTCCGGGCGCTCCTTCTATTTGGAGGAATCCGCCGATGCGGCTGCGTATTGCCGCGTATCTTCTTTCTGTTCAGTGATATCTATTATAGAGAAATCTCTCCCTTTTTTCAACCATAAACCGCTTATTTTGTGTCATTTTCAAAATTTTCCATACTTTGAACAAAAATTTTCCGTTCTTTTTCTCTGCCGCATCATTTTGCACAAATGCAGTATCTTCTTTTGCAACTTGCATTTCATTTTTCCCCGCCCCCGGCCAAAAATGAATTTTTACCCGTCAAAATTGCAGTCTGTCCGCTTCGCGCCGACATCTGCCCGCTGTCCGCAGACAAAAAAAGAGCCGCCCGCGCGGGCAGCTCTTTCGATTTTTCCTGTCAGACCGACTCCTGCTGCGCCTGCTCCAGCGCCCGCGCGATCTGATCCGGGCACGAGGTGCCGCGGCCGCCGCAGTCGACGCCCTTGAAGGCCTTGACGACCTGCTCCACCGGCATGCCGGTGATCAGGCGGCAGATGCCCGCCAGATTGCCCGCACAGCCGCCGATCACTTCGATGTGCTCCACAACGCCGTCCTTGACGCGGTAGCGGATCTCTCTCGAACAGGTGCCCTTTGTCTTATATACGTTCATGTTCAACGCCTCCGTTTTCCTTTATCCATTGCTTTCGATGACCAGCGCGCGCCCCTCGCCGATGGTGACGGTGTATTCCGGCGCCGCCGCCTCGTTGGAGATGGTGATGATGTGCGCGCGCGAAACCGTCGCGTCTGTCAGCGGGTATTTCAGCCCGCACAGCGTTACGCCGGTCAGCTGCGCGTCCAGCGGAATGATGCCGACATAGCGGTACGCCGCATCGGCGCGGTACCGCCGCGTCCCGCCTGGATGAAAGGTCACCCGGTTGCGGCTGTCGCACAGCACGCCGCGCACGCCGCAGCCGTGCAGATATTCCAGCAGCGACAGGTTGCACAGAAAATGGTCGATGCGCCCGCCGGAGGCGCAGGCATACGCGATGGCGTCCGCCCCGCGCCGGATGGCCTCCTTTGTGCAGCACATCAGGTCGCTGTCGTCCTTCTCCGGCCGCAGCGCGATGACCTCCGTGTCGTCCGGCCGCGTCCCCGAATCGAAGTCGCCGATCACCAGATCAGGGCGGATGCCGCACGCCGCCGCATGCCGCACGCCGCCGTCCGCGCAGACGATGTAGTCCGCCCACCGCGCCAGCTGCCTGACATAGTCGTACTCGCACTCGGGCGCAGAGGCCAGAATCAATGTGTTCACTTGAGCTTCCACTCCTTGAGATCTCTGACGCTCTCGTACAGCTTGCAGTAGCTCTCGTGGCGCTCGCGCGGGATATCGCCCGCCTCCACCGCCGCCCGCACGGCGCAGCCTGTCTCCTTGACGTGCGCACAGCCGGTAAAGCGGCATTGGTTGAGATACGGCTCAAACTCGCGGAACGCGTACTGCAAGTCCTCCTTGAGAATCAGATCCATCTTTTCCGTATCGAACGCCGAAAAGCCCGGCGTGTCCGCAATGTACCCGCCGTCCGGCAGCTCGACCAGCTCCACGTGCCGCGTGGTGTGGCGGCCGCGCGCGGTCTTGGGGCTGATGGCGCCCGTCTTCATCTGAAAGTCCGGGTCGATGCAGTTGAGCAGGCTGGATTTCCCGACGCCGGAATTGCCCGCGAAGGCGGAAACCCTGCCTGCCAGCGCCGCGCGCAGCGCCGCGACGCCTTCACCCGTCTCCGCGCTCACGCGGAAGACGGAAAATCCGGCCTGCGTGTAGATCTGGTGCAGGCGGTCGCCGGCGTCCAGATCACATTTGTTGATGACCACCAGCGCTTCGATGCCCTTGTGCGCGGCGATGGCCGTCACCTTGTCGATCAGCAGCGTCTCGGTCTTCGGCGGCGCCGCACAGCACACCACGACGATCTGGTCGACGTTGGCGACCGCCGGGCGCATCAGCTGATTGCGGCGCGGCTCGATGGACATCATGTAACCGGTGCCGTCGTCCTGCAATTCCACGGTCACGCGGTCGCCGATCACCGGCTTGCCCTCCGCCTTGCGGAAGCGTCCGCGCGCCTTGCATTCCACCACACCGGACGGTGTGCGGACATAGTAGAATCCGCCGATTCCCTTGAGAATCCGGCCTGTTTCCGTCTTCATCAGTCGAAATTAAAGTCTTCGTCGTGGACAACCGTGCCGTTCACCGTGACCACAATGCGGTGCGTGCCGCTGCTGTACGCCAGGCGGCAGGTCGCAGTCGTGGTGCCCGCGCGCACCGTGTGGTTGTACAGCTCGCTGCCGTCGACGCTGATGGCGACCTGGCTGCCCGTATGGTCGGCCGGGAGCGTCACGACAACCGTCGTCCGGCTGACGTCGACGTTGATGCCGGAGCCGCTCGAGCCGCCGTTGCCGCCGTCATCGTCCTGCTTCGCCACTGCGATGGTGATGCCGACGCTGGTGCCCTCGGCCACCTCGGTCTCCGGGGCAACCGTCTGGTCGATGACCGTGCCGGCCGGGCTGTCGCTCTCCTCCTCGGTGACCTCGCCGAGCTGGAGACCCATCGACTCAAGCATCGACTTCGCCGCGCTCTGCGTCATGCCCGTCAGATCGGGAACCTTCTTGTTGGTGTTGGCCGAGCCCGTGGAAACGATCACGCGGACCGTCGAACCGGCCGCGATCTCCTCGCCCGGCTCCGGGTCGGTGTTGATGACATAGCCCGCCTGAATGGTCTCCGAGCTCTGCTCCTCGCGGCTCGCGGTCAGACCCTGCTCGTTCAGCGCGGCCTCCGCCTCTTCAAATGTCTTGCCGATGACGGACGGAACCCGAACCATCTCGGCGTCCTCGTCGACCTTGATGACCGTCAGCGTGATGGTCGAGCCTTCCTCAACCTGCTCGCCCTCCTGCGGATCCTGATCGACGATCTCGCCCTCCTCGTACTCGCCGGACGCATCCACGCGCGTCTCGACGTCAAAGCGGAACGCCTCGTACTCGCTGTTGTTGCGGACGTCTTCCTCGTAGTTCAGGCCGATGAGGTTGGGCACGCGCACCAGCTCGCCGCCTCCGCCGATCAGGCCGGAGGCCATATAGGCAATCGCTCCGAGCAGCGCGACGATAATCACGCCGACGACAATCTTTCCTCCGGCGCCGCCCTTCTTCTTCGTCTGCGTTCTGGCGCGCCGCACCTCGTGCACCGGTTCCTCCTGCTCGTATTCGTCGTCCACGTCGTTGACCGGCTGATAGACATGGCTCTGCGGCGCCGGCTGCGGGCGCGGGACGTACTGCGTCTCCTGTCCGCCGTCCACCGGGCGGAGCAGCTGGGTCGCGTCCGCGTCGCTGTAGCGGATGGCGCGCGTCTCATCCAGATCGCTGTTGTGGCTGGAGTAGTGCAGCACCAGATTCGGATTGGTGCGCAGGCGCTCCATATCGCGGTACATATCCAGTGCGGAGCTGTAGCGCTGGCTGGCGTTGGCGCACATGGCGTGCATGACAATTTCGTCCATCGCCTGCGGGATATCCGACACGATGGAGCTGGGAACCGGCGGGACGGTGTTCAGATGCTGCATGACGACGGCCACCGCCGTGTCGCCGCGGAACGGCAGCGTTCCGGTCAGCATCTCATACATGACCACGCCGAGCGAATACAGGTCGGTGCGGAAATCCGCCGTGATGCCCTTCGCCTGCTCCGGCGAGATATAGTGCACCGAGCCGATCGCCTCGGATGACACCTTGCGCGTCTCCTGGCTGTTGGCGAAGCTGGCGATGCCAAAGTCCATCACCTTGGCCGTGCCGTCGCGCAGCAGCATGATGTTCTGCGGCTTGATGTCCTGATGGATGATGCCGCGGCTGTGCGCGTGGTCGAGCGCGCGCGCCACCTGCTGGGCGAAGAACAGCGTCTCCTGCCAGGTCAGATGGTGCTTTTTGCGCAGGTAGTCCTTGAGCGTCACGCCCTCGCACAGCTCCATGACGATGTATTCCGGCTCGTCGCTGCTGTCCTGGCATACGTCGTAAATGGCTACGATATTGTTCTGCGACAGCTTGGCGACCGCCTGCGCCTCATTGTAGAACCGCTTGCGGAATTCCTCGTCCGACGCATACTCCTCCTTGAGGACTTTGATGGCAACATATCGATTGAGAACCGTGCAGTAGGCCTTGTAGACGATCGCCATACCGCCCGTTCCGATTACCTCGCGGACCTCATACCGTCCGCCAAGCGTCTGTCCAACGTAATTTTCCATTCGTTTTTCTCCTACTTGGTATATAAAACAACCGTGATATTGTCACTTCCGCCGGCGCTGCACGCGAGCTGAATCAGCCGGCCGCACGCCTCCTCCTGCGAGGCGGACTGCGCGACAGCGGCCGCGATTTCCAGATCGGTCACTAGCCCGCACAGCCCATCGGAGCACAGCAGCAGCGTCTGGCCGTCATGCAGCGTGATTTCGTAGTAATCCGCCTCCACTTCGCCGTCCACGCCGACCGCGCGCGTGATGAGATTGCGTCCCGGATAATGCTTCGCCTCTTCGCTGGTCAGCCGTCCGGCGCGCACCATCTCCGCCACCAGCGAGTGGTCCTCCGTCATCTGCGCGATTTTCTCCCCGTCGATGACGTAGGCGCGCGAGTCGCCGACGTTGGCCAGCACGACGCGGTCGCCGGTGCAGATGCAGCCCACGAGCGTCGTGCCCATGCCGTTGTAGGCGGGCGCGGACTGGGACAGCTCGTAAACCTCGGCATTCGCCGCCGTGACGGCCTGCTGCGCCAGCTGGAACAGCGCTTCGGTGTCCGTCTGCTCCGGGTCGGCCGCGCGAACCTGCTCCATGAACCGCTCCGCCGCGCGCTCGCTTGCGATATTGCCGGCGCGCGCGCCGCCCATGCCGTCGCACAGAACCAGGAAGCCCAGTCCGTTGTCCGCGATGTCGATGCGGAAGGTGTCCTGATTGCTCGAGCGAACCAGGCCTGTATCGGTTTTGCCAAATGCGTTCATTCTATCACTCTTTCCCGAACGTTTCACCGATATGCCTGCGGCGCAGCTGCCCGCAGGATGCGTCAATATCCGGCCCCAGGGTGCGCCGGACCGTCGCCGTGACTCCGTTCTTTTCCAAAATATTTTGAAAAGCCGCGACATGCTCCTTCGTCGAAGTGCGCAGTCCGCTCTCCGTGACATGATTCAGGGGGATCAGATTGACGTGCGCCGGACGGCCGCGCAGCAGCGCCGCGAGTTTGCGCGCCTGCCAGGGGCGGTCGCTCACGCCGTCGATCATGGTATATTCATACGAGATGCGGCGTCCGGTCATGTCAAAATAACGCCGGCAGGAGGCGAGCAGCCGCTCGACCGGATAGCTCCGGTTGACCGGCATGATTTCGCTCCGGCTCTCGTTGTCCGGCGCATGCAGGGAAATAGAAAGGGTTATTTGCAGCTTTTCCTCCGCCAGCCGGTCAATCTGATCGGCCAGACCGGAGGTCGAGAGCGAGATGTGCCGCTGCCCGATGTGCAGCCCTTCCTCCGCGCCGACCAGCCGGATGAAGCGCAGCACATTGTCGTAGTTGTCCAGCGGCTCGCCCGTGCCCATCAGCACGACGTTGGAGATGCGCTCCCCCGTGTCCCGCTGCATAAACAGGATCTGGTCGAGAATCTCTCCCGCAGAGAGACTGCGCACCAGCCCGCCGATGCCGGAGGCGCAGAAGCGGCAGCCCATGCGGCAGCCGACCTGCGAGGAGACGCACGCAGTGTTGCCGTGGTGATAGCGCATGAACACGCTCTCGATGCAGTTGCCGTCGTGCAGCTCCCACAGATACTTGACCGTGCCGTCCACCTGCGAGACCTGCCGGCGCACAATCTGCGGGGCGGTGAGCAGATAGCGTTCCTCCAGCCTGGCGCGCAGCGGCTTGGAGACGTTGGTCATCTCGTCGAACGAGCGCACGCCCTGATGCAGCCACTGGAAAATCTGCGCCGCGCGAAACGGCTTTTCGCCCATTTCGGCCAGCTCTGCCTTCAGCTCCGGCAGCGTTCTGCATTTAATCTCAGGTTTTATCATAAACATTCTCCGATGCGGGTGCGCCCGTCTTTCCGCCGCGCACGGGATCATCTTCATAGTAAGGCATTTTGCGGAATTTTGCAACAAAAAATCCATCCGTATCGTGTATGTGCGGCAGCAGGGTGATGTGCCCTTCCACGTTTTCCTCACAAACCGGCAGGGAAAACGCCGCTTTTTCAAATTCCGGATGCGTTTTTAAGAACCAATCCACAATTTCTTCGTTTTCCCTGCGCAGCAGCGTACACGTCGAATAGACCAGAATGCCGCCCGGGCGGACGTACCGGCACGCATTGTCCAATATGGCGCGCTGAATCTGCGGCAGGCCGCGCAGCTCCCGCTCGTCCTTGTAGCGGATCTCCGGCTTTTTGCGGATGATGCCCATGCCGGAGCACGGCACATCGCACAGCACGCGGTCAAACCGCGCCTCCCATTCCGGGCGGAACGCCGAGGCGTCCTGTAGCTGCGCATCGATATTGGTCAGGCCGAGCCGCCGCGCGCCCGCGCGGATGCTGTCCAGCTTGTGGCCGTACACGTCGCACGCGATCACCGCGCCCGTGCCGCGCATGCGCTCGGCGGCGAAAAAGCTCTTGCCCCCCGGCGCGGCGCAGCAGTCGAGCACCGCGTCGCCCGGCTGCGGGTCGAGCGCGTAGACGCTCATCTGGCTCGCCCCGTCCTGCACGGTGACGCGCCCCTCCGCAAAGGCGGGCAGCGCCTCCAGATCGCCCGTGCCCGAGGCGGTCAGGCAGTTGGGGATGCGGGCGTGCCGCTGCACGCGGACGCCCTGCCGCGCCAGCTCGTCCTGCACCGCCTGCACGTCCGCGCGCAGCGTATTGACGCGCAGCACGGTGGGCGCAGGCTGGTTGTCCGCTTCGAGCAGCAGGCGGGTCTGCCGCAGGCCGAACTGCTCCAGATAGCACGCGGTCAGCCACTGCGGATGGCTGTAGCGCAGCGCATAGTATTCTTCCTTCGTCGCGCAGTCCGGCTGCGGCAGATCGTCGATGCGGCGCGCCAGCGCGCGCAGCACGCCGTTGACATACCCCGTCGTGCGCCGGTCCGCGCGGCACAGCGACCGCGCCAGCGCGACGCTCTCGTTGACCGCCGCCGCGTTGGGAATGCGGTCGAGCCAGACCATCTGGTACACCGCCAGCCGCAGGATATCCAAAATGCGCGGCTGCACCTTTTTGAGCCGAATGCTGGAAAACTGCGCGAGATAAAAGTCGCACATCGCGCGGTTTTGCAGCACGCCGCCCGTCAGCGCCGTCGCCAGCGCCACATCGCGGGCGGAAAGGCCGGCGGCATACCGGCGCAGCGCAGGCGCGCTCCAGGCGCCCTCCTCGCGGACAGCGAACAGCGCGTGCGCCGCCGCTTCCCGCGCCGAACGGACCTCAGTCACGGCGGCGTCCTCCTCCTCTGGAAAGATAGATCAGCACCAGGCGCAGCAGCTGCACCAGCGAGGTCGCCAGCGCCGCGACATAGGTCATCGCGGCGGCGACCAGCGTCTTGCGCGCCATCGGCAGCTCGTCTTCCGTCAGCAGACCCTCCTGCCGGAGCGCCTGCAGTGCGCGGCGCGATGCGTTCAGCTCCACCGGCAGCGTCACGGCCTGAAACAGCGTGGCGAGCGCATACAGCGCCACGCCCAGCCCCATGACCGACGTCGCGCCGAGCATCAGGCCGATGAGCAGCATCGGCCAGGCGAGGCTGGAGCCGAAATTGCACAGCGGGATGATCGCGTTGCGCAGGCGGATGGGCGCATAGCCCTTCGCGTACTGCACCGCGTGCCCCGCTTCATGCGCCGCGACGCCGACCGCCGCCACCGAGCTGACACCGTAGACCTGACTGGACAGACTGATGACGTTGGTGCGCGGGTTGAAATTGTCCGTCAGATTGCCGGTGATGCGCGCAATCTGCACGCCTGACACGCCGTTGGCGCGCAAAACCGCCTGCGCCGCCTGTGCGCCGGTCAGGCCGCGCCTCGTCATGACGCGCGAATATTTTTTGAAATTGGACGATACCGAAATCTGTGCCCACGAGGCAAAGAGGAAGCAGGCCACCATCAGGATCACCCACAGGGTATACCAGCCGTCTCCGATCCCGTAGACAGAGCCATAATTGTAGTACATCGAATCCCTCCTCTGTGCGCGGGATCAGTCGCCGAGGACTGTCCCCGGCTGCATGGCATGGCCGCGCAGATAGTCGCCCGCAGGCATCCGCTTTTTGCCGACCATTTGAACCTCTAAAATCTGAAGAACGCCGCCGTCGCCGCAGGCGACAAACAGCCCCGTTTTGGGATCCGCCTCGACGACGGTGCCCGGCGCGGCGTCCGCCGTGCGCCCCGTCATGCGCGACTGGAACAGCTTGAGCCGTCCGCCCGCGCGCGTGGTCAGCGCGACCGGCCACGGGTCCAGCCCGCGGATCAGGTTGTGCACCTGCTGCGCCGGCTTGCTCCAGTCGACCACCGACATGCGCTTGTCGAGCACCGAGACATAGGTGGACGCGCTGTCGTCCTGCGGCGTGCGCGCGATGCCCTCCGGCAGGCGCGCCAGCGTCTCGGAGATCAGGTCGGCGCCCATCGCCGCCAGGCGGTCGAACAGCTCGCCCGCCGTCTCGTTCTCGCCGACTTCGGTCTCGCGCATGAGCAGAATATCGCCGGTGTCCAGCCCACGGTCCATATACATGGTGGTCACGCCCGCCGTCTTCTCGCCGTTGAGCACCATCCACTGCACGGGCGCGGCGCCGCGATATTTGGGCAACAGCGAGCCGTGCACGTTGATGCAGCCATAGCGCGGCAGATCGAGTACATAGCCGGGCAGCAGCTTGCCGTAGGCGACCACGACGATGACCTCCGGGTCGAGCTGCCGCAGCAGCGCGAGCTGGCTCTCGCCGCGGAACGTCTCCGGCTGATACACCGGGATGCCGTGCTGCACGGCGAGCTGCTTGACCGGCGGCGGCGTCAGCGTCATTTTGCGCCCCTGCGGCTTGTCCGGCTGGGTGAACACGGCGGCGATGTCATGGCCGTCCGCGATCAGCCGCTCGAGCGACGCGACCGCGAAGTCGGGCGTGCCCATATAGACAATTCTCATGCTTCCTCATCCTCTTCGCCGTTCGGGTCGATGAACTGTGTCACCTTTTCGGTGAACACGTGGCCGTCCAGATGGTCGATCTCGTGCAGGAACGCGCGCGCGGTCAGGCCGTGTCCGGTGACGGTGAACCATTCGCCGTTGCGATCCTGCGCGCGGACGGTGACGACGTTCGGCCGGGTGACGATGCCGAATTTGTCCGGGAAGCTCAGGCAGCCCTCCGAACCGGTCTGCGAGCCTTCGGTCGAAACGACCTCCGGGTTGACCATCTCGATGATCTTTTCGTCGTTGTTGATGTCCAGCACGACGCAGATGCGGCGCACCAGACCGATCTGCGGGCCGGCGAGACCGACGCCGTTGGCCGCGAGCATGGTCTGCGCCATGTCCTCCAAAATGCGCGCCAGCCGGCTGTCAAATTTTGTGACCGGGTGACACTTTTTATACAGTACCGGATCGGGATCGGTAAGAATCTGACGTACAGGCATATATATTCTCCTTTGTAGTGCAAAATCATGGGGTTGCCGGGCGCGCCGCTCACAGATGCATCGGATTGATGTCCGCATACAGCGCGACCGAGCGGAATTTGCGGTTTGCCGCAAACTCGCGCAGCACGCCGCCGATCAGCGCGCGGCGGCGCTTGCCCTCCGGGCAGCGGATGGACAGGTGATAGCGGTAGCGGTTCTGCACGCGCACCACCGCCGCCGGCGCCGGGCCGAGCACCGGATAGCAGAAATCGGCAAACTGCCCCGCCATCAGGCTCTCCAGCCGCGCCTTGACCGCGACCAGCGCCTCCAGCACATCGCGCTCGCGTTCCGCGCTCGCCGTCAGCACGACGATCTGTGCCACAGGCGGGCATTGCAGCGCGCGGCGCACCTCAATTTCTTCCTCATAAAACCGTTCGTAGTCCTGCCGGGCGGCGTGGAGCAGAACGGGGTGGTCGGGACAATACGTCTGGATGACCGCATGCCCGCGCACATCGCGCCGCCCCGCGCGCCCGACCACCTGCGTCAGCAGCGAAAACGTGCGCTCCCGCGCGCGGTAGTCCTGCGCAAACAGCGCCTGATCCGCATCGATGATGCCGACCAGCGTCACGTTGTCGAAATCCAGCCCTTTGGTGACCATCTGCGTGCCGAGCAGAATGTCCGCCTTTCTGTCCGCGACCTGCGCGAGCAGTCTGGCGTGCGCGCCCTTCGTGGCGGTCGTGTCGGCGTCCATGCGCAGCACGGCGGCCTCCGGGAACAGCTCGCGCAGCTCCTGCTCCAGCCGCTGGGTGCCGATTCCGTCGGTTTTCAGGTGCGGGCTCCCGCAGGACGGGCACACGCGCGGCGCGGGCACGCTGTGTCCGCAATAATGGCACACCAGCCGGTGATTGACCGAATGATAGGTCATGGACACGCTGCACGACGGGCATTCCGGCACCCAGCCGCAGGCGGTGCACACCACCTGCCGGGCGGCGCCGCGCCGGTTGAGGAACAGAATGCACTGGTGTCCCTCCGCCAGGCAGGCGTCCATGGCCTGCCGCAGCACCGGGCCGACCGCGCTGGTGTAGCCCTGGCGGGTCAGCCCGCGCATGTCGGCAATCGTGACCTCCGGCAGCCGCGCGCCCGCATAGCGCTCGCGCAGGGCGGCCATCGGATAGCGCCCCTGCTGCGCGCCGTAAAACGTCTCGACCGACGGCGTCGCGGAGCCGAACACCACGAGCGCGCGCTCCTGCATCGCGCGGTATTTGGCGACGTCGCGCGCGTGATAGCGCGGGTTGTTCTCCGATTTATAGGCGTCGTCCTGCTCCTCGTCCAGAATAATCAGGCCGAGCGCGCGCATCGGGGCGAACACCGCCGAGCGCGTGCCGACGACAACGCGCGCCGCGCCCGAACGGATGCGCTTCCAGCTGTCATAGCGCTCGCCGGCCGACAGCGCGGAGTGCAGTACCGCCGTGATCTCGCCGAACTGCGCCATAAATTTTTGAATCAGCTGCGGCGTGAGCCCGATTTCCGGGACGAGCACCAGCGCGCTCTTTCCCTCGCGCAGCGTGCGCGCGATCAGGCGCAGATACACCTGCGTCTTGCCGCTGCCCGTCACGCCGAACAGCAGCGCCGCCTCCGGCTGTCCGGAACACAGCAGCTGCTCCAGCCGGTCATACGCGGCCTGCTGCGCCGCGCTGAGCACATACGTCTGCTTCGGCGGCAGCTGCGCCGCCTCCGGCAGGCGAAACGCCTCTTCCTCCCATTGGCGGAGCAGGCCCTGCCGGATCATCGTGCGCAGCACCGCGCGGCTCGCGCCGCTGAGGTATTGCAGGTCGTGGGCGCTGAGCGCGCCCTCCTGTATGAGCGCGCTGACGACGTCCAGCCGCACCGGGCTTCTGCCGCGCTCCGCCGCGCGGAGCGCCTCGTCGTCCGGCAGCGCCAGACCGTACATCGTCACGGTCTTGTCGCCGATGCGGCGATCAAATTCGCTGGAAAACGTCAAAATGCCGCGCGCACACAGCGCTTCGAGCTGCTGCGCGGGCAGCGCGCCGCAGCGCTTTTCCAGCTCCTGCGCCGTCACCGTGCGCCGGCGGCGGGAAAAGGCGTCGAGCACCGGCGCCTCCTGCGCCAGCCGCGCGCGCGCCGTCTCGTCGATCTCCTCCGCCAGCGTATAGCGCTCCACCCGGCGGAACCACAGCCCGGCCGGGAGCATGGCGCGCGCGCAGTCGTAAAACGTGCAGAACAGCGTCGAGCACAGGTGCGCCGCCAGCCGGAGCAGCGCGGCGTCGAGCACCGGCTGCGCATCCAGCACGCGACAGATGGCCTTGCGCGCGCAGTCCGCCTTCGGGTCGCAGCCCATGCGCACGACAATCGCCTCGCAGGTGCGGCTCCCGCTGCCGAACGGCACGATGACGCGCACGCCCGGCTGCACCTGGCCGCACAGCTCCGGCGGGATGTCGTAGTCGTACAGCCGGTCAAATGCATATTTCGCGGAGGAGACCGCCACGCGGCAGACCGGCGGCGTCACGATCGTTTGCTCTTCCACAGCGCAAGCAGGCGGTCGAGCAGAATTTCCGCGACGTCGCCCTTGCCCATCAGCTCGAGCGGCTCGCGCGTCCCGTCGCGGTACAGCAGCGTCACCACGTTGGTGTCGCCCGCAAAGCCCGCGCCCTTGACCTTCAGATTGTTCGCCACGATGACGTCGCAGTTTTTATTTTTCAGCTTTTTGGCGGAGTTTTCCACGAGATCGCGCGTCTCCATCGAGAAGCCGCAGATCACCTGATCGTCGCGGCGCGTCTGGCCGATCTCCGCCAGAATATCCGGGTTGCGCACGAGCGCGAGATTCATGTCGTCGTCGTGCTTTTTGATTTTGTCGTCCTGGAACTGCGCCGGGCGGTAGTCGCCGACGGCGGCCGCCTTGACGACCAGATCGGACTGCGGCAGCGCGTCCAGCACGGCCTGCCGCATGTCGCGGGCAGAGGTGACGGACACCATCCGGACGCCCTCCACCGGCGGCAGAGACACCGGGCCGGAGATCAGCGTCACCTGTGCGCCGCGCATCTTCGCGTGGCGCGCGATGGCGTAGCCCATCTTTCCGGTGGAGTGGTTGGTCAGAAAGCGCACCGGATCGAGCGCCTCGTGCGTCGGCCCCGCCGTGACGGTCACGCGCATCCCGCGCATGTCCTTCTCCGTCAGCGCGTCCAAAATCGCCTGTTCGATGACCGCGACATCCGCCAACTTGCCGCGACCCGTGTCGCCGCACGCCAGATGGCCGCTGGCCGGTTCGACGAACAGGCAGCCGCGCGCGCGCAGCGCCGCGATGTTGTCCTGCACGGCGGGGTTTTCGTACATCGCCGTGTTCATCGCGGGCGCGAACAGCACGGGCGCGCGCGTCGCCAGCAGCGTCGTCGACAGCATGTCGTCCGCGATGCCGTGCGCGTGCTTGCCCAAAATATTGGCGGTCGCCGGGACGACGGCGAAGACGTCCGCCGCCTTGGCCAGCGTGATGTGCTCGACCTCCCACGGGAAATCCCGGTTGAACTGGTCGGTCACGGCGCGCGCGCCGGACAGCACCTCAAAGGTCAGCGGCTGGACAAATTCGCAGGCGTGCCTGGTCAGAATCACGTGGATGGTGATGCCGTGCTTGCGCAGTCTGCTGACCAGATCGCACGCTTTGTAGGCGGCAATTCCCCCCGTGACGCCGAGCACCACGGTTTTGCCGGAAAACTCCATCGCTTACAGCTCCTCCTGTACCAGCGCGTCCTCCGTTCCGTCGTCAAGAGAGACCACGTCGTCCTCCGCGCCCATCAGATCCTCGTCGTCCGCCTGCACATCCTGTGCGCGCGCCGCCGCCAGCAGATCCTCTGCCTGCGGCTTCGGGCCGGGACGGTATACAATCTTGTCCTCGCTGATCTCATCCAGCGCGATCTTGATCGGCTTTTCCTCCAGCTTGATGTTGTTTGTCTCCTCCTCCGCGGACAGGTCGCGCGCGCGCTGCGCGGCGAGATTGACCAGCAGATAGCGGTTGTTGACCCTCTTCATCAGTTGCTGCATGGACGGCTTTAACATAATATCTTTCGCTCCTTCTCATTGTCGCGGGCGGCGTGTGCCGCCTGCGTTCGTTACTTTACCTGTACCCGGGCGGCGCGGCACTTTTCCGCGCGCAGAATGGCCAGCACATCGGCCGCCGCCTGTTCCACGGTGTTGTTGACGACGATGTAGTCGAACTGCTCGGCCATCGTCAGCTCGTGCCGGGCTGTCTCCAGCCGGCGGCGCACGACCTCCGGCTGCTCCGTGCCGCGCCCCACCAGACGGCGCTCCAGCTCGTCAAAGCTCGGCGGCGCGATAAAGATGCGCACGGCGTCCGGGCGCTTCTGGTGCACCTGCATCGCGCCCTGCACCTCGATTTCCAGCAGGACGTCATGGCCCGCGTCCAGCTGCGCGTCCACCGGCGCCGCCGGCGTTCCGTAGCAGTTTCCGCTGAACTCCGCGTGCTCCAAAAATCCGTTTTCCGCGACTTTTTTCTCAAACTGCTCGCGCGTCAGAAAAAAGTAGTGGACGCCGTCCTGCTCGCCGGGGCGCGGCTGGCGCGTCGTCGCGGAGATGGACAGATACAGCTCCCGCTGTCCGCGCACCTCCTTGAGCACCGTCCCCTTGCCGACGCCGGACGGACCGGTCAATACAAACAGAATGCCGCGCTCATGCATGTTCCATCACCTCGTTCTCCTCTCCACGATTTCCCGTTCTGCCGGAGATGGTCTCCGGCAGAATCGCGGACAGCACGACATGGTCGCTGTCCATGATAATGACGGCGCGCGTGCGCCTGCCATAGGACGCATCGATCAGCATGTTGCGCTCGCGCGCCTCCTGTACGATGCGCTTGATCGGCGCAGAATCCGGCGAGACAATGGCGATCAGCCGGTCTGCGGAAATCATATTTCCAAACCCAATGTTGATGAGCTTCATCGAAACGATGCCTCCGGTTATTCGATATTCTGAATCTGCTCGCGGATCTTTTCGATCTCGGCCTTGATGTCGACGACGATTTTCGCCAGCTCGATGTCGTTGGCCTTCGAGCCGATGGTGTTGGCCTCGCGGTTCATCTCCTGCACGAGGAAATCCAGCTTGCGGCCGATGGGCTTGTCCTCCGCCACCATGCTCTGCATCTGATCCATGTGGCTGCGCAGGCGGACGGTCTCCTCGGCGACCGCCGTGCGATCGGCGTAAATCGCCGCCTCCGCCAGAATGCGCTGCGGGTCAATCGTCGTGTCCGCCAGCACCTCGTTCATGCGCGCGGTCAGCTTCGCGCGGTATTCCTCCACCGCCTTCGGCGAGCGCTGCTCCACCTCGCCGACCAGCTGCAAAATGGTCTGGCGGCGGGACAGGATGTCCGCCCGCATCTTTTCGCCCTCACACGCGCGCATCGCGCAGAAATCCGCGCCCGCGGCGGCCAGCACCTCCAGCACATCAGCCGTCAGCTCCTCGGCGTCCGCCTCCTGCTTTTCCGCAGAAAAGACGTCCGGCAGGCGCGCCAGCCGCATCACACTGATGTCGTCCGTCAGGTTGTACCGTTCGCGCATCTCGTGCAGCGCGTCCAGATAGCCCTCTAAAATGCTGTGGTTGAGCGAAATGCGCACATCGCCCGACGCGCTGGCGTCGATGGAGATAAACACATCCACCTTGCCGCGCGCGATCAGCGACGCGACGGCGCTCTTCGCGGCCTCCTCTAAAAAGCCGTAAATGCGCGGCGCTTTGACGTTGACGTCCAGATACCGATGATTGACGGAACGGAGCTCCACGGTGATGTCGCGCGCATGCAGCGTCTGGCGGGCTCTGCCGTATCCGGTCATGCTTCTCAAGGATATTCCTCCCATATTTCAAAATTCAAAAATCCCTTTTGTTCTCCGACTCGCTTGCAAAAGGGGTTCTCCGATATTGTAACAGCCCGCATCGCTTGGATTCAAGCGAAACGGGCTATTTTCTTTCAATATGCACAGTAAAATTTTGTTATAGCGTTCTATTTTTGTAAAGTTCTCTAATTCCACCTGCCAATATGCAGCTGGCCGAACAGGTAGGCGATCAGCTTGGAAAACACGATATCATACGCCGCGAACGCCGCCAGCACCGCCGGGAGGAACAGGAGCATATGGCTTGCGAGCAGCGCCGGCACCAGCGCGAGCACGCTGTCGGCGAACAGAAACAGCAGCGCCGAGACCGCGCCGCAGAACAGCAGCTTGAGCACCCATTCCAGCGGCAGGTTGTGCAGGCGCTCGATGAGGTTTTTCGCCAGCGTATACGGGCCGAAGAAGACCGCGTACAGCAGCGCCACCTCCTTCGCGGGCACGAGCAGCGCGGACAGCACCGCCGTCGCCACAACAGTGAGCAGCCCATACGCCAGGCCGCCCTTGATGACAGACAGCGCCGCGACCACGCTGGCGACGGCGGTAAACGCGATCCGCATGCCCGGCAGCACGGCCGCCATGAGCAGAAACAGCACGCCCAGCGCGGTCATAATCGCACAAAAGGTCAGAATTCTCGTCTTATTTTGCATAAAAACTCCCTGTCTTTCCAAAATTCCGCGCGTTCGCGCCGGACGGCATCCCCGCCGCCCGCTCTCTGTGAAAAAAGGACTGCCGTCCGGCAATCCCCTTCCCTACACATCAAAATCCGCCGCCGCAGCAATTGCACAGGCAGTTCAGGCAAAGCATCTGCGTGCAGCAGTCGAGCGCGTCGTTCTGCTGCATCGGGCGGTAGCCGCCGTAGGCCGCGCTGTTGCTGAGCATGTTTTGCAGGCGCCGGTACTCCATGTTGTTCGGCGCCATGGCGCACGCCTGGTTGATCTCCTGCATCGCCTCGTCGAACCAGCCCTTGCGGTAACAGATCGCGGCGCGCAGGTAGTGCCACTCGGCGTCGCGCTGCGAGATGCGGGAGAGCAGCTCCTCCGCCATGCCGATGTTGCCGACGTTGATCGCGTTGCGCACCTGGTTGTACACACCGGCGTTCGCCCCGCTGTAGCCGCCATACGCTCCGCCGTAGCTGTCCTGACGGGCGCCGCCGTAGCTCTGTCCGCCGGCGGAATAGCCCCCGTTCTGGCGCTGCTTCATGATGGTGTCGTAGGCGTCGTTGATCTCCTGCATCTTCTCTTTTGCGAGATCGGCCAGCGGATTGTCCGCGTAGTTGTCCGGGTGATATTTGCGCGCAAGGTCACGATATGCCCGTTTTACCTCGTCGTCCGTGGCGGACGGCGAAACGCCGAGTACCTTATAAGGATCCATGCCTGTTCTTTCCTCCGTGATTTGTAAACGTGCCGTCGAGCACCTGCCGCGTCACCTCCGGCAGTCCCTGGCACAAAATATTCTCTATAATCCCCGCGTCCCGATGCGGACGCAGCAAAATGTATGCGTGATACGACGCCGCCAGCGATTGCAGCAGCGTGTGGTTCATCTCTTCCCTGACCGGCGCGAGCGACGGCTGCGCGAGCTGCCAGCGAAGAATCACCGGGTTGTAGCTGCCGGAGGCGAAATCCTCCGCCACGTCGTCGCAGGCGTCGATCAGATAAATCCACCTTCCGGTGTGATAGAACATCTCCTGCAAAACGCGGCTGTCTGTGCCGGAATCCGCCACCGCCGCGCGCAAAATGCGCGCAAACGCATCCGCCGGGCGGTCGAGCGAGACCACGCGCTGCCGCTCCAGCCGGTCCAGCTCGTCGAGACAGTCCCGCGTGCGCGCGTCAAATTCCGGCAGGTCGCGCGCCGCTTTGCGGTAGCCCCGCCGCAGCAGAAATTGCAGGGCGCGCGCGCCGAACCGCTTGAGGCCGCGCTCATCGCGCACGGTGTCCGCCAGCTTGTGCCACGACAAAACGACGCTCACCGCCGCCGCGCGGCGCAGACCCTCGCTCTCCGACGCACAGGTGCGGCGGCGCAGCGGATGCAGGATGCAGCGCCGCCTACAGCTCGCGCCCTCCTCCTCCAGCGCGCACAGCACGAGCGCCAGATAGGTGCAGTCATAGCTGTGCATCACAGTCTGGAGCAGCCCGTACCGGCTGCGGATGGTATGGCAAAGCCCGCAATAGACGCTTTGAAAGCGCTCCCACTCGCGCACCTTCAGTTCCCCGCGCAGTGGGCGGACAAATCCAAACATGCTTCACCTCACGGATACATTTTACTGTATCTTTTCTAAGAATACAAGGCTGACGCAAGCGCCAGCCCCGAAAGTTTACAATTTTGAAATAGTATACACCGGCGCCCTGTCCTTCTGCCGGTCGTTCACCTTCTTGGCGCCGAAAATGCCGCCGAAGAAGCCGGCGCCGCCCCAAAGCTCCGGAATCGGCAGCGAAAGCAGCGCCGCCACGCCGTAAACGGCGAAAAACAGCACAATCGGGACGAGATACAGAATGGCCGCCAGACCGAGCACCTGCCTGGAGCTTCCGGTAATGACGACGGACTCCCCGACCTGCGCGCCGATGGAGTTGTCAGCAATTACCATAATAGGCTTGGAG
>DXIG01000005.1 GCA_019112985.1 Candidatus Butyricicoccus stercorigallinarum
AAACCTCCCTTGCAGAAAAAGGGAGGTTTTATAGCATTTATTTGGTATCTTTCCTGTTCCCGCACGCGCGGCGGCAGGCCGTGCAGTTCCCGCAGCAGCGTCCGCGGTTTTTCCAGCACCGGCGCAGCGCCAGCACCACCAGCACCGCCAGAACAGCGAGCAGGGCGATATCCGCGCCGCTCATACGAGCAGCACCGCGATGCGGTAGACGACAAACGCGAACACCCACGCCACCGCGCATTGCAGGACGGCGATGAGGGCGGCGGCGCGCGCGCTGCGCAGTTCGTTCTTCACTGCCGTGACCGCCGCGACACACGGCGTATACAGCAGGATAAACGTCAGGAACGCCGCCGCCGAGGCAGTGGTCAGCATATCGGTCAGATGTCCGCCGGTGAGCACGGTCAGCGTGGATACCACGGCCTCCTTGGCGGAGAAGCCCGCGATCAGCGCGGTCGCCGCGCGCCAGTCGCCAAAGCCGAGCGGCGCGAACACAGGCACGAGATACGAGCCGAGAATCGCCAGAATGCTGTCCGAAGTGTCCGCCGCGACGTTGAGGCGCGGATCAAACGTCTGCAAGAACCAGATGAGAATGGTCGCAACAAAGATGATGGTGAACGCGCGCTCAAGGAAATCGCGCGCCTTGTCCCACAGCAGCATGCCGACGTTGCGCGGACTGGGCATGCGGTAGTTGGGCAGCTCCATGACAAACGGCACCGGCTGGCCCTGGAACGAGGTGTTCTTGAGCACGAGCGCGATGAGGATGCCCACCGCCATGCCGCCGATGTACAGTAGAATCATCGCGAGCGCGGCATATGCGCCGAAAAACGCCTGCGAGATGACCGCATAGACGGGCAGCTTGGCCGAGCACGACATAAACGGCGTGAGCATGATGGTCATGCGGCGGTCGCGCTCGCTCGACAGCGTGCGCGTCGCCATGATGGCGGGCACCGAGCAGCCGAAGCCGATGAGCATCGGCACGAACGAGCGCCCGGACAGGCCGATTTTGCGCAGCAGCTTGTCCATGACAAAGGCGACGCGCGCCATATAGCCGCTGTCCTCTAAGATGGAGAGGAAGAAAAACAGCACGACAATCGTCGGCAGGAACGAGAGCACGGCGCCGACGCCGCTGCAAATGCCGTCGATGACGAGCGAATGCACGACCGGGTTGATGCCGTAATCGCTCAGCGCGCGGTCGATCACGCCGGTGGCCGACTCGATGAGCGACTCAAACGCGCCGCTGAGCGTCGCGCCGAACACGCCGAACGTCAGCCAGAAGATGAGCACCATGATGCCCAAAAAGATCGGAATGCCGAAATATTTGTGCGTCAGCACGCTGTCGATGCGCACCGAGCGCAGGTATCCCTTGCTCTCGCCGCGCCGCGTGACGGCGGTGCGGCACGCGCCCTCGATGAAGGTATAGCGCATATCCGCGAGCGCCGCCTCGCGGTCGGTGTCGCATTCGCGCTCCATCTCGATGACAAAGTGCTCGATCGTGTCCTTTTCGTTTTGCGACAGGCGCAGCTTTTGCAGCATCGGCTCGTCGCCCTCGATCAGCTTGGCGGCGGCGAAACGCGACGGGATGCCGGCCGCCTCCGCGTGGTCTTCAATCATGTGGCTGACCGCGTGAATGGCGCGGTGCACCGGGCCGGTGCAGAAATCCTGCCGGCGCGGCTTTTGCTTTTTGGCGGCCACGTCGAGCAGCACGCGCACCAGCTCGCCGACACCCTCACCCTTGTTGGCCGAAATGGGCACGACCGGCACGCCGAGCGCCTCAGACAGCGCGGGCAGGTCGATGCTCATGCCGTTGGCGCGTACCTCGTCCATCATGTTGACCGCGATGACGGTCGGCGTGCCCAGCTCGAGCAGCTGGAGCGTCAGGTACAGGTTGCGCTCAATGTTGGTGCCGTCGATGATGTTGATGATGCCGTCCGGACGGTTTTCCAGAATGAAATCGCGCGTGACGATCTCCTCCGAGGTGTAGGGGGACAGCGAATAGATGCCCGGCAGATCGACGACCGTGTCGTTTTCCGTGCCGCGAATCCGGCCCTCCTTGCGCTCGACCGTGACGCCGGGAAAATTGCCGACGTGCTGGTTGGAGCCGGTCAGCTGGTTGAACAGCGTGGTCTTGCCACAGTTTTGGTTTCCCGCAAGTGCAAATATCATGAATCGACCTCCAGCGGTTCTACTTCGATGTTTTTCGCGTCGTCCAGACGGATGGTGAGCTGATAGCCGCGCAAAAACAGCTCGATGGGATCGCCCATCGGGGCGGTCTTGCGGACGCATACCGTGGTGTGCGGCGTCAGACCCATGTCGAGCAGATGGCGGCGCAGCGCGCCCTTTCCGCCGACGGCCGTGATGCGCGCGTTGGTGCCGATTGGAAGCTGGTCGAGTGTCATACCTGCATTCCCCCTTCGAATGTTAGTTTCTGCTGACTTTTAGTATACGGTAGAGGGGCGCGCGCTGTCAATGGCACAGCGGGGAAAAGCGGGCGGCCGGACGAAAAAAAAGCGCGCGCCGCGCGCAATGTGTTCCAAACGCGACAGCTTGCCGCGCGGCGGAAAGACTGCTATACTGTAGATACTACGATACCACAGAGGAAAGGATGATCGCTATGAAAACCGGACTGGTGCTGGAGGGCGGCGGCATGCGCGGCCTGTATACCATCGGCGTGCTCGACGCCATGATGGAATACGGCATCCAGGTGGACTATGTCATCGGCGTCTCTGCGGGCGCCTGCAACGGGGTCTCCTATGTCTCCCGGCAGCAATACCGCAATTACCGCATCGATGAAAAATACTTAAAGGATAAAAGATATCTAAGTATACAAAACTTCATCAAAACCAAGTCGATGTTCGGCATGGATTTCATCTTCTCCGAGATCCCGAACCGGCTGGATGTGTTTGACCAGCAGGCATTTTTGGACAATCCCACGGAATTTGTCGCCGGTGTGACCGACATGGAGACGGGCGAGCCGGTGTATTTTGACAAGCAGGCGAGCTGTGAGGACGAATGCACGATTCTGCGCGCCTCGTCGTCCATCCCGATGTTCTCGCCGCCGGTCGAATTCCGCGGCAGGCGCTATCTGGACGGCGGCACCTCCGACCCGATTCCGTTCAAAAAGGCGTTGCAGGACGGCTGCGATAAGCTGGTCATCGTGCGCACGCGCGACCGCGCGTATACCAAATCGCCGCAGGGCGCGCGCGCCGTCTACCGCCGCGTGTTCCGCGACACGCCGGGCATGATCGACTGCATCGACCGCCGCCACCGCGTCTACAACCGGCAGGTGCGCTGCTGCGCGCGCATGGAGCGCGCCGGACAGGCGCTGGTGTTCGCGCCCGAACAGCGCGTCGCCATCAGCCGCTTTGAAAACGACATCCGCAAGTTAGACGTGCTGTACCGCGAGGGTTGGCAGGCCGTCGAGCTGCGGCTGGACGAGCTGAAGCAATTCCTCGCAAAAGACAACGCATAACCGCAAAAACAGCGAACAAATCCCCCTGATCTGCGGGCAAACGCGCCCGGTCAGGGGGATTTTTTTCTTTGATTATACCGCGCCCGGCTCCTATCCGCCTGCTATGCTGCGCCCGGCTCCCTTGTGTAAAGGGAGCTGTCAGCGAAGCTGAGGGAGGGATTGTTCTTTGCGCCTGCGAGATTACGCTAAGTTGGTTCCAGTTGCGTTTCAATCCCTCCGGCGCGGCGGAGCCGCGCCACCTCCCTTTGCACAAGGGAGGCTTTTATACCGCATCTGTTAAAACGGCGCTTTATAAGAAAAGCTGTGGTACCGTGCCTATAAATTGATGCCTTTCCCGCCGGACAAAGTCAAAGCCCGGACTTGTCTTGTCCGGGCTTGTGGGTTCGCGCGGGAGCGCGCCCGGCTCCCTTGTGTAACGAGAGCTGTCGGCGAAGCTGAGGGAGGGATTGTTCTTTGTGACTACGAGATTACGCTAAGTTGGTTCCAGTTGCGTTTCAATCCCTCCGGCGCGGCGGAGCCGCGCCACCTCCCTTTACACAAGGGAGGCTTTGATGCTGTACCTGTCAAACAGCGCTTTACAAGGGAGGCTTGGGGACTGTACCTGTAAAATAACGGTTCTTAAGAGAGGCTTTTGCCGCGCCTGTAAATCAATGTCTTTCCTTCCAGACCAAGCCAAAGCCCGGACTTGTCTTGTCCGGGCTTATGGGTTCGCGCGGGAGCGCGGGCATCGTTTCTTTTGCTAAGCTTTTCTTTTCGTAAAGAAAAGCGTTACTCGTTTTCGTCTAACCGTTTCAGCTGGCGGAGGGCGGTCTCGCGGACGGAGGCCTGCGGGCTCTGCGCGGCGAGGCGGTAATAGCTGCGCGCGGTCTCCGCGTCCGCGGCGACGCCGATGCCATAGGCGTAGCAGTCGCCCAGGTGGAGCAGCGCCTCCGTGCTGCCCGCATTCGCGGCGATCTGCAAAAACGTGAATGCTTTGTCGAAATCCGCGCGCAGACCATTGCTGCCGCGCAGATAGGCCGCGCCGACAAATTCCAGCGCCTCCAGATCGCCCTCGTCCAGCCGCGCGCACATGCGAAGCAGCGCGTCATCCCCGGATTCCCGAAGCTCGCGCTCGACGTTCGCAAAGTCGAAGGAGTTGTTTCCCCAATCCATAAATCACGTCTCCATCGTAATTTTGCCCGGATATTGTGCATTTTCGCACAGGTCAGGCAGGCTGTATGCATTCTATCATATTCGTGGCTTTATGATAAAACACCCGCAGACAAAAGTCAAGGGAAATGCACTTCTTTTGTATATAAAAAATCTGCGGCTCCCGCCGAAGCAGGAGCCGCAAATGGAAATGTTACGCATTTTGCACAGAAATGGGGGTGACGGTGAGCGCGCCGTCGCACAAATCGACCTGTAAGGTCGTGCCGGCGGACAGATCGCCCGCGATGATTTCGCGGCCGAGCAGCGTCTCAACATTGCGCTGTAAGAAGCGCTTGAGCGGCCGCGCGCCGTATACCGGATCGTAGCCGTTGTCGATGACATAGCGCTTGGCGGCGTCGGTCAGGCGGACGGACAGCTGGCGGTCGGCCAGGCGTTTGTCGAGCGCGTCGAGCAGCAGATCGATGATCGCGGTGATGTTCTCGCGCGTGAGCGGCTTGTAGAACACGATCTCGTCCAATCGGTTGAGAAACTCCGGCCGGAACGAGCGGCGCAGCAGCGCGTTGACCTGCTCGCGCGCCTCGTCGCTGATCTCGCCGCGCGCGTCGATGCCCTCAAGCAGGGCGGACGAGCCGAGGTTGGAGGTCAGAATGAGAATGGTGTTTTTGAAATCGACGGTGCGGCCCTGCGAATCGGTGATGCGGCCG
>DXIG01000061.1 GCA_019112985.1 Candidatus Butyricicoccus stercorigallinarum
TCATTACGAGTGAGCTGCTCTACCCCTGAGCCACATTAGCATCTGGATGGTATTTTCACACATCCCCCCTGCCGCCGTCAAGAAAAATCTCAAAATATTTTTTTGATTTTCCGAGAAAATTTTTCTTGACAAGCCGTCCAGAAACGATATAATAAAAAGGTATCCTTGCTCACACAGGGGTGTGGGCCAAAGTCCAAAAGGAGGTGCTGAAATTGGCAAAAGTAAGTGGTAAGTACGAGACAATCTTCATTGTCAACCCGAATCTCGGTGAAGAAGCGATCGCTGGAATCGTGGAGAAGTTCAAGACGCTGATCGAAAAGAACGGTACCATCGAGACGGTCGACGACTGGGGCAAGCGCAGAATGGCGTATGAGATCAACGACCTGCGCGAGGGCTATTACACCCTGATCCAGTTCGAGTCCGTGCCGTCTTTCCCGGCTGAGCTCGACCGTGTCTACAAGATCACCGATGGCGTCATGCGCTCCATCATTGTTTCCAGAGACTAAGGCTGGTGAAGGAATATGCTGAATAAGGCAATTCTGATGGGTCGCCTCACCCGCGACCCGGAGCTTCGCTATACCCCGAACGGCAATGTACCGGTCGTCACGTTCTCGCTGGCGGTTGACCGCAACTACGGCGGCAACGGCAGAGAGCGTCAGACCGATTTCATCGACATCGTTGCCTGGAGACGCCAGGCGGAATTCGTTTCGCAGTGGTTCACCAAGGGCATGATGGCCATCGTGGTCGGAAGCATCCAGTCCAGACGCTGGCAAGACAAAAACGGAAATAACCGCACGTCGATTGAAGTTGTGGCGGACGACATCCAGTTTGGCGAGACCAAAAAGGCGCGTGAGTCCAACATGGGCTATCAGGGCAGCTACCAGGACGCATATGCGCCCGCGCCGCAGGCCCCGGCTTCCCGCCCGGCGCCGAGCTTCGATATGCCCGCGGGCGGCTCGGATTTCAGTGAGATTTCCGACGACGACGGCGAGGTTCCGTTCTGATTACCGAATAAGGAGGTTACGACAATGGCTGAAGAAAAAAGAGAATATCGCCCCAACCGCGGCGGTCGCCGCCGCAGAAAGGTTTGCTCCTTCTGCGTAGACAAGGTTGAGGCCATTGATTATAAGGACGTCGCCAAGCTCAAGAGATACATGTCTGAGCGCGGCAAGATTCTGCCCCGCAGAATGACCGGCACCTGCGCCCTGCATCAGCGTCAGCTGACCGAGGCGATCAAGCGCGCCCGTCACATCGCTCTGCTGCCCTACACCGCAGAGTAATCATTCTTCAAAACAGGATACCAGAAAAGACGTGTCGTTCCGATGCGTCTTTTTTTGTTGCCCGCACGCAAAAAAGCCGCCCTGCTTTCGCAGCGCGGCTCCTGACTGTCGGAAAAGCAAGTTGGAATCGCTTCTCAAAAAACGCCTGCGTTTTTTGAAGCGTGTCGCGGTTTCTCACACGCGAAAGCCGCCCTGCTTTCGCAGAGCGGCTCGGTTTCTTACTCAGGTTGTCGGGTAGTTGGTCGCATGCAGCACGCAGATGCCGTTGCTGTTGCGGCTGGCCCATGCGCCGTACTTGACGTAGCGCACGCTGACCTCATTCGGTCCCGTCCAGTTCGCGTCATAGACGGTGAAGCCCTCGCTGTCGCTCGAGACGAACACCATCGTGTGCATCTTGGGCGAATCCATCTGAAGGATGTCGCCCGGCTTCGCCTTGCTGATGAGCGCCTTGATGCTGCTCGCGGAATAGGAGGTCGAGCTCGCCGTCTTGGTGAACAGCTTGCCGTCCGCCGCGCTCTTCGGGCTGCCGTCGTAGCTCCACTTGGCAGTCTGGCCGAACATGCGATAGAACACCTCGCGGCCGAAGCCCATGCACTGGCTCGCGCCGCCGAAGCTGTAGCCGCTGCCCAGGCTCGTGCCGCTCGGGTAGATCTCCATGATCGACTTGAGCTTGGCCGTGGCGGCCGCCGTGTCCTCGCTGTTGTCCGACAGCTTCCACTGCTGCTCCGTGCCGCCGGTGTATTCGCTCAGGCGGACGTCGCCGTCCACAACGGTCAGCGCCATGTCCGGATTCGCCTTGAGCAGAATCTCATATGTTCCGTCCGACAGGTTTCTGGCGACGAAGTCCTGGCAGTCCGTGCCGTTCGCCGTCCACAGGATGGCGTCCGCGCCGCTGGTCGGGTTGACATCCACCGCCAGCTCGTTCTTGGACGCGCTCAGAATGCGGAAGCTGCCGTCGCTGTTCTGCTCGATGCGGAACAGCTGCGTCGAGGAGTTGACGTCGCCGGTCACGTAGAGATCCGACTGTCTGCTGATCGGGTTTGCGGTCATCGCGTCGCCGCTGGCGATGTTATGCAGCTCGTAGTTGCCGGCCGGCAGCGCCGTGTAGCCGGAGAGATCGGTCTGCTGGTTCTCGCTGGCGACGGTGTAGGTCTCGCCGAACGTGAGGCCCTCTTCTTCCGCCTGCTCCGCCGTGATGATACCCATCGCGATCAGCTTATCCGCCAGCGTACAGTCGCTGTCCTTCAGATTGGTACTCAGCGCCAGATAGGAGATTTCCATAATCTCCTGCCGGCGGAAGGTGTTGTTCTTCCATTTCTCGGCCAGCTCCACAGAGCACAGGCCAATTTCAACCGCCTTGTCGAGCGACTGCTCCCAGTTAAAGTCCTCCGAGCTGTAGCCCAGCGCACCCAGCACGAACGTCGTATAGGCCTCCGGCGTGACGGTGTCGCCCGAGCCGAACTGCGTCGCGCTGTAACCGGACGTATAGCCGCGGTACACGCCGTAGCCGGCGAAGTTTTCAAACCAGCGCGGGATGTCGCGGAACGTGAACGAATAGCCCACATCCACCGCGCTGCGCTCGCCCAGCAGCGAGATGAACAGCGTCAGCGCCTCCGCGCGCGAGCCGGTGTTTTCCAGCATCAGGTCGCCGTCTTCTCCGCCCGCCACCAGGCCGAGACGCTGGAGCGCATAGCCGCAGTCGGACAGATCCGCCGTACTGCTGCTGCTCGCGCTGGCGAACACGCTGTCGAAAATGGTGCGCGTATCAAACGCCATCGCCTGCGCGCCGGCGGGAAGCATCATCGAGCCGCACAACACGGCGGACAATATTCTCTTTTTATGCTCACGCAAGTGAAAGTTCACGGGATTTCCTCCTGTCGTTTGCTTTGTTACCATCTTGTTACCTTGATTAGTATACCATAAAAAATCCCGTTTGTGTTACCGATTTGTAATTATTGTAATCTTTTTGTAATACTCAC
>DXIG01000062.1 GCA_019112985.1 Candidatus Butyricicoccus stercorigallinarum
CAACGACGACGCGATCCGCGCCATCAAGCTGATCTCTTCCACCATGGCGAACGCCGTTCTGGAAGGCAAGCAGGGCGAACAGCTCGCTTCCGAAGAGGAAGAAGCAAAGGCTGCTGAGTAAGAACCAAAGAAAAGCCCGCCGCGTTGAACGGGCGGGCTTTTTTCACAAACCACAGAATAACAGGAGGAAACTACATCATGGCATTTACTGCAAAGGATGTTAAGGCGCTGCGCGAGCAGACCAACGTTGGTATGATGGACTGCAAGAAGGCGCTTCAGGAGGCGGACGGCGATTTCGACAAGGCGATTGAAATCCTGCGCGAGAAGGGTCTTGCGAAGGCGGCCAAGAAGGCGAGCCGCATCGCGGCGGAAGGCATTGTCTGCATTGAGATCTGCGACAGCTGCGGCGCCGCTGCCATCGTCGAGGTAAACTCCGAGACCGACTTCGTCGCCAAGAACGCGGACTTCCAGCAGTTTGCTTCCGACGTGGCCAAGGTTGTCATCAAGGAGAGCCCGGCGGACGTCGAGGCGCTGAAGGCCTGCAAGATGGGCGAAGGCACCGTCGAGGGCGCGCTGCAGGAAAAGGTTCTGACCATCGGCGAGAACCTGCAGATCCGCCGCTTCGAGCGCTATGACGACAGCACCGTCAACGTCGGCTACACCCACATGGGCGGTGTCATCGGCGTTCTGGTCGGCCTGGAAGTGTCCGACAACCTGAAGGGCAACCCGACCGTCATCGAGCTGGGCAAGGATATCGGCATGCAGGCGGCTGCGATGCGCCCGCTGTTCATGGACAAGTCGGACGTCGATCAGGCTACGCTGGACAAGGAGAAGGAAATCCTGCTCATCCAGGCGATGGAGGAGAACAAGACCGCTGCCAAGCCGAAGCCGCAGCAGATCATCGAGAAGATGGTTCTGGGCCGCATCGGCAAGTACTACGAGGAGAACTGCCTCCTGCAGCAGGCGTTCGTCAAGGAGAACAAGGTCTCCGTCGAGAAGCACATCGCGGCGGTTGCCAAGGAACTGGGCGGCACCATCAAGCTGGCGAAGTACACCCGCTTCGAGAAGGGCGAAGGCATCGAGAAGAAGCAGGACGACTTTGCAGCAGAAGTCGCTTCCATGGCGAAGTAACCGGCATTTTATCCTAATCCCCCGCAGATTTTGTATGAATCCGCTCCGCGGCCGGAGCGAAACAGAGGACCCGAGGTGCATGCCGTGCCTCGGGTCTTTTTTTGCGGGCGCGCCAGAAAGGAGAACACGTATGGGAAAACGAGGAAACCTGATGACATTCCGCGAGGATGTTCAGGTCGTCGACGCGACCATCCGCGATGGCGGCCTGTGCAACAATTTTTATTTTACGGACGACTTTGTCCGCGCGCTGTACCAGACCAACTTGGAGGCCGGCGTCGACTACATGGAGTTCGGCTACAAGGCGTCGGCAGACCTGTTCAATCCGGAGGAATTCGGCAAATGGAAGTTCTGCCACGACGAGGACATCTATGACATCGTCGGAGACAACGACACCGACCTGAAGGTTGCGGTCATGGCGGACGTGGGGCGCACCAACTACAAGCGCGACATCGTCGAGCGCAGCAACAGCCCGGTCGATCTGGTTCGTGTGGCGACGTACATCAACACGATGCCGTCCGCCATCGAGATGATCGAGCACTGCGCGAAGATGGGGTACGAGACCACCTGCAATATCATGGCGATCTCCAAGGCGCACCGCGAGGATTTGCGCGAGGCGCTGGACATGGTCGGCCAGAGCCCGGCCAAGGCGGTCTATCTGGTGGACAGCTACGGCTCGCTGTATCCGGAGCAGATTCGCGAGCTGTCCGAGCTGTATCTGGAAAAGATGGATCAGTACGGCAAGCAGGTCGGCATCCACGCGCACAACAACCAGATGCTCGCGTTTGCCAACACCATCGAGGCGTGCGCGACCGGCGTCAGCATGCTGGACGCGACGATGAGCGGCATGGGACGCGGCGCGGGCAACTGCATGATGGAGCAGCTGATGGGCTTTTTGAAGAATCCCAAGTACCATCTCCGCCCGGTGCTGCACTTCATCGAACAGCACATGCTGCCGCTGCGCGAGCAGGGTGTCATCTGGGGCTACAACACGGCGTACCTGCTGACCGGACGGCTGAACATGCATCCGCGCTCGGCAATCACGTTTTCCAAGGCGAAACGCCGCGATTTTGAGCGCTTTTACCTCGATCTGGATCAGGAATAACACAGAACAGCGAGATATCCGCCGGACACACCCGGCGGATATTTTTGTGTATCATATCGGAATATGCGAAAAAGTGCATTGTGCTGCGGATGGATTTGAGGTATAATAGAGCCGTGGGGACGCCGGACCCGGACGCTGTGTTCCGGGACAAGCAGAGGAGGATGCTGGAAATGACCTTGCGAAACCTGCGGATCTTTCTGGCGGTCGCCGATTGCGGAAGCATGAGCGAGGCCGCGAAAAAGATGAACATTGCGCAGCCGTCTGTCAGCGGAACGATCGGCGAGATCGAGGAGCAGTACGGCGTGCGGCTGTTTGAACGGCTGGGAAGAAGGCTGTACATCACGCCGACCGGAACGCAGCTGCGGGAATACGCGCGGCACATCCTGTCGATGTACGACGCCATGGAGCAGCGCCTGAAAAATGCGGACGAGACGGATATGCTCCGCGTGGGAGCGACGGTCACCGTCGGTACATGCATTTTGGGAGGTGTTCTGCAACAATATATTTCAGAAACCAAGAATCAGCCGCCTCAGGTCGTGGTGGACAATACGCGCGTGATCGAGCAGCATCTGCTCAAAAGCAGGCTGGATGTCGCCGTCGTCGAGGGCAAAATCACCAGCCCGGATCTCGTCACGCAGTTTATGATGTACGACCCGATGGTGCTGGTGTGCGCGAGCGATCGCAACCCGTTCGGCTCGAAAAAATCCGTCCGCCTGGCCGATCTGCGCGACATCCCGTTTATCCTGCGCGAGAAGGGCAGCGGCACCCGCGAGGTGTTCGAGAGCGTGATGCCGCACATCAACATCCAGTGGGTGTGCAACAACAGCGAGGCGATTCTGCGCGGCGTGGAGATGGGATTCGGCATGACGGTGATTTCGCGCCGGCTGGCGTCCGAGCGCCTGCGTTCGGGCGCGCTGACCGAGCTGCGCGTCGCGGACGCGGAGCTGAACCGCCAGTTCCACATCGTCTGGCACAAGAACAAGTACCTCAGCGAGAGCATGAAGCAGTTTATCAACACCTGCGCGCGCTGCGGCGAGCGCATCCGCGCACAATAAGCTCGAACAATGGCGAAGAAAAGCCCATGCCGGCCGGCATGGGCTTTGGTCTGTCTGTTACAGCCGCGCTTCGATCGCGTCGTTGAGCGTCTGAATCGCCTTGATGCGGCCGAATTTCTTGTCCTGCGACTCGATAATCGTCCACGGGGCGTATTCGGTGGAGGTCAGGCGGATCATGTCGTTGACGGCGGTCTCGTACAGATCCCACTTCTCGCGGTTGCGCCAGTCCTCGTCGGTGATCTTCCACTGCTTTTCCGGCGTGTTCTGCCGCTCGGTGAAGCGGCGCAGCTGCTCGTCCGAATCGATGTGCAGCCAGAACTTGATGAGGATTGCGCCCCACTTCTCCAGCTCATACTCGAACTCGTTGAGCTCCTGATAGGCGCGCTTCCAATCTTCCTCCGTGCAGAAGCCCTCGAGCCGCTCTACCATGACGCGCCCGTACCAGGTGCGGTCAAATACGGCGACGTGTCCGTCCTTCGGCAGGTTCTGCCAGAAGCGCCACAGGTGGTGGTGCATCTTTTCCAGCGGCGTCGGGGAGGCGATCGGGATTACCTCGTAGCCGCGCGGGTCGAGCGCGGAGGTCAGGCGCTTGATGTTGCCGCCCTTGCCCGCGGCGTCCCAGCCCTCGTAGGCGATGACGATCGGGATGCGCTCGCGGTAGACGATGTTGTGCAGCTTGGACAGCTTTTTCTGCTCCTGACGCAGCATCGAGCGGTACTTGTCGTCCTCGATGCGGCGGTACAGCGGGACGTCCTCCAGCTTCGGCCGCTTGACCAGCTGGAAGTTGTGCACCTGCGACTGGTATTCCGACGGGACGATGATCTTCGGCTCGTCCAGCCGCTCGCGGATGGACTGAACGATGATGCTGTAAATTTCGTTCATGGCGCTGCGGCGCTCGTGCGCGCTGATGACGTGCCACGGCGCGAAGACGTTGTTGGTCTTCTCGAGCATCTCGTCGTAGACGCGGTAGTAATCCTTGTAGTGCTTGTTGCGGAACTTATCGCGCTCGGTGACGCGCCAGCGCGTGTTTTTGTTCTCCATCAGCTTGGCGTGGCGTCTGGCCTGCTCCTTGCAGGAGATGTGCAGGAAGAACTTGATAATCAGGCAGCCGTCCTGCGTCAGCTGGCGCTCGAAGGTGTTGATGCTCTCCATGCGGCTGTACGCCTCCGCCGCGCTCAGGTCGCCCTCAATGCGCGCGCGGGAGACCTCGGGGTACCAGCTCTCGTCGAAAATCGCCATCTTGCCCTTTTCCGGCGTGCGCAGCCAGTGCCGCCAGAGGAAGGGGTGGCGCTTCTCCTCGACGGTCGGGTCCTTGGTGTTGTGTACCTTGAAGAAGCGGGGGTCGAGCGTCTGGATCATGTTGGCGATCATGCTGCCCTTGCCGGAAGAATCCCAGCCCTCGAACAGGACGATGACCGGCAGCTTGCTCTCCTTCATCCGATGCTGCAGGTTCGCCAGTTCTCCGCGCACCGCCTTGGTCTCCAGACGGTATTCGACGTCGGTCATACGGCGGTTGAAATCAATACTGTTTAACATAGGCCTGCCCTCCTGTTTATAAAAGATAACAAATAGATTGTATACAG
>DXIG01000006.1 GCA_019112985.1 Candidatus Butyricicoccus stercorigallinarum
AGGCAGGTCTCTTACGTACTTTTCCTTTGCCATTGTTGGTATCCTCCTTTTTATGATAGGGACATAGTCATTACAGACTTATTGTATCTTAATACCTGCGAAAAAGCAAGCATAACCTTTGGGTTTAGCCCTGCTTGTTGCGGCCGGCGATGATCTTCTCCTGAATGGACTTCGGGATCTCCGCGTAGTGGCTCGGCTGCATGACATACTGGCCGCGGCCCTGCGAACGGGAGCGGAGGTCGGTCGCGTAACCGAACATCTCGGACAGCGGAACTGCCGCGGAAATGGCCTGTACCGCACCGCGCGGCTCCATGCCCTGGATCTGGCCGCGGCGGGAGTTCAGGTCGCCGATGACGTCGCCCATGTATTCCTCCGGAACCATGACGTCGACCTGCATGATCGGCTCGGTCAGAACCGGATCCGCCTTCTTCATTGCGTCCTTGAACGCCATGGAGCCGGCGATCTTGAACGCCATCTCCGAGGAGTCGACTTCGTGGTACGATCCATCGTACAGCGTGACCTTGCAGTCGACGACCGGATAACCGGCCAGAACGCCGTTCTGCATCGCACCCTGGATGCCCTGGTTGACCGGCTCGATGTATTCCTTCGGAATCGCGCCGCCGACAACCTTGTTGAGGAACTCGTAGCCCGCGCCCGGCTCATTCGGCTCGAGGATGATCTTGACGTGACCATACTGGCCCTTACCGCCGGACTGACGCGCGTACTTGCACTCGACGTCCGCAGACTTGCGGATGGTCTCCTTGTAGGCAACCTGCGGCTTGCCGACGTTGGCCTCTACCTTGAACTCACGCAGCAGGCGGTCGACGATGATCTCCAGATGCAGCTCGCCCATGCCCGCGATGATGGTCTGTCCGGTCTCGTCGTCGGTGTACGTCTTGAAGGTCGGGTCCTCTTCCGCCAGCTTCGCCAGCGCAATGCCCATCTTCTCCTGACCGGCCTTGGTCTTCGGCTCGATGGCGACGCGGATAACCGGATCCGGGAAGTTCATGGACTCCAGGATGATCGGGTGCTTCTCGTCGCACAGCGTGTCGCCGGTGGTGGTGTTCTTAAAGCCAACGGCTGCGGCGATGTCGCCGGAATATACCTTGGTGATGTCCTCGCGGTGGTTCGCGTGCATCAGCAGCAGGCGGCCCAGACGCTCGCGCTTGTCCTTGGTCGCGTTGAGAACAGCGGTGCCCGCGTCAACGGTGCCGGAGTATACGCGGATGAAGGACAGACGGCCGACAAACGGGTCGGTGGCAATCTTGAACGCCAGTGCGGAGAACGGCGCGTCGTCGTCGGACGGACGCTCATCCTCTTCGCCGGTGTCCGGGTTGATGCCCTTGATCGGCGGGATGTCGACCGGCGCCGGCATGTAATCGATCACGGCGTCGAGCAGCATCTGCACGCCCTTGTTGCGGTAAGCGGTGCCGCACAGCACCGGTACCAGCTCGTTGTCGATGGTCGCCTTGCGGAGCGCGGCCTTGAGCTCCTCGACGGAGATCTCCTCGCCCTCCAGGTACTTCATCATCAGATCGTCGTCCGTCTCGGTGATGGCCTCGACCATGGCGTCGTGGTATTCCTGCGCCTTGTCGAGCATATCCGCCGGGATGTCCTCGTCGCGGATGTCCTTGCCGAGATCGTCGTAGTAGACCTCCGCGCGCATCGTCATCAGGTCGATGATGCCGACGAAATCGCTCTCAGCGCCGATCGGCAGCTGAATCGGAACCGGCTTACACTTCAGACGATCCTTCATCATTTCGACTACGTTGTAGAAGTCGGCGCCCATGATGTCCATCTTGTTGACGAACGCCATGCGCGGGACCTTGTAGTCGTCAGCCTGATGCCAAACGGTCTCAGACTGCGGTTCGACGCCGCCCTTTGCGCAGAAGACGCAGACGGAGCCGTCGAGGACACGCAGGGAGCGCTGCACTTCTACGGTGAAGTCAACGTGACCCGGGGTGTCGATGATATTGATGCGATGGCCCTTCCAGTGGCAGGTGGTAGCGGCGGACGTAATGGTGATGCCGCGCTCCTGCTCCTGTGCCATCCAGTCCATGACAGCGGCGCCTTCGTGCGTCTCACCGATCTTATGCGTGCGGCCCGTGTAGAACAGGATGCGCTCGGTGGTCGTCGTCTTGCCGGCGTCGATATGCGCCATGATACCGATATTTCTGGTTTTTTCCAGTGAGAATTCTCTGGGCATTCGTGTTCTCCTTTCGTAAAGCTACCCCGATGCAGATCAGAATCTGTAATGTGCAAACGCCTTGTTTGCCTCTGCCATCTTGTGGGTGTCTTCACGCTTCTTGACGGCGCCGCCCAGATTGTTCACAGCGTCCATGATTTCGCCAGCCAGTCTCTCGGCCATCGTTCTCTCGGAACGGGCGCGGGAGTACTTGGTGATCCAGCGCAGACCCAGGGTCTGGCGTCTCTCCGGGCGAACTTCCATCGGAACCTGGTACGTAGCACCGCCGACACGGCGCGCCTTAACTTCCAGGGACGGCATGATGTTATCCATTGCCTCGGTAAATACTTCTAACGGATCGCGGCCAGTCTTCTCCTTCACGATGTCAAAAGCACCGTAAACAACCTTCTGGGCTACGCCCTTCTTACCGTCGAGCATGATCGAGTTGACCAGCTTGGTGACGAGCTGGGAGCCGTAGAGCGGATCCGGAAGAACTTCTCTCTTGGGAACAAATCCTCTTCTTGGCACGATACTTCCCTCCTTCACAAAAAAATGATTTCATAGGTACTTCAAAAGCCACCCCTGGCTTTTGTCATCGCCTGTCCGAGGGTCTGAAATAAATCTATTCAAACGCGCTCAGGACAAAGCTGTTTTGCTTTGCTGAACCAAAAGTGTTCCAGTCAAACGCACGGGTGAAATGTGTGGGTTCTGGTTTTTACTTGCCCGGCTTCGGACGCTTCGCGCCGTACTTCGAGCGAGCCTGATGGCGGTTTGCGACGCCCTGCGTATCGAGCGAGCCGCGGATGATGTGGTAACGGACGCCCGGCAGGTCCTTGACACGGCCGCCGCGAACCATAACGACGGAGTGCTCCTGCAGGTTGTGACCGATGCCCGGGATATAAGCGGAAACTTCCATGCCGTTGGTCAGCTTAACACGAGCGACCTTACGCAGTGCGGAGTTCGGCTTCCTCGGGGTCATGGTCTTGACCGTTGTGCAGACACCTCTCTTCTGCGGAGACGGCTGGCTGGTTGCCTTCTTCTTCAGGGAGTTCAGACCCACCTGAAGCGCCGTAGCCGTAGACTTGTAGGCGACTTCCTGTCTGCCCTTGCGAACGAGCTGGTTAAAGGTTGGCATTTAACTGGCACCTCCTTAAATAAGAATAAATAGATTTATTTCAGCGGGGTTGCCCCCGTTAAAATCGCTTACTCTGTGACCGCGACGACCGCAGCGCCCACTGCGATGCCGACCGTTTCACCCAGCTGACGCATGGACGAGACGTCGATCACTTCGACATCGTGCTCCTCGCACAGTGTCCGGATAGGGTCGGTAATCCGCCGCTCAGCGTCCGCGGCGATGAATACCCGCTTTGCGCCGCCGTCACGGATGACTTTCTTAGACTGCTTGACGCCGACGACTTTTGCCATCGAAGGCAGTTCTGAGAGCATAACGATACCTCCTTATCGCATACCAGTTTATTTTACCGCACGTCCTCCGGGTTGTCAATCTTTTTTTCCGCGATTTTACAAAGCAGAAAAAAGCATTCCCCCTGTGCCGGATTTTATTCATATATTTGCACAAAACGGCAAAATCTTTTTGCAAACCGCCCCAAAATACGCACCGGCGCGCCGCTGCAGGGCGGCGCGGCGTTTCCTGCAAACGCTTCACCGGAACAGTCCCTTGAGGTCGTACAGCAGCCCTTTTTCCCACGCCTTGTCGTACTTCGCCTGCTTCTCGCTCGCCTCGTACACCTCCCGGTGATAGCGCAGATAGCCGCCGGACAGCGCCCCGAACGCGAGCAGCGCCGCCAGCGTCACGGACAGCACGCGCCGGCGCGCCAGCGGCCGGACGGTAATCCACTGCCACAGCGCGAACAGCGCATACGCCGCCGCCAGCACGATGAGCAGCGGCGGCGCCAGCTCCCCGAAAAAGCTGTCCAGCTCCACGTCCTTGCAGTATTTGCGCAGCATCAGATCGCGGCGCGCCAGCCGCACGCAGACGGGCAGCAGCGCGGCCGCCGCGATGGACACGGCGCACTTCCAGTATTTGTCGTTTCTCATGCCGGTATTCCTCATCTCAGCCAGTTTTGCGGATTGTCTGCCAGCGTCTCCAGATCGTGAAACGCCTTCGCCGCGTGCCAGCCGTCCGCCGCCGCGTGGTTGAGCGAGAGCGAGACGGGCAGCAGCAGCCGGCCGTGGCGCGCGCGCCAGCGGCCCATCAGGAAGATCGGAAACAGCATCTGCGGCGCGGTGTAGGTGTCGCAGCCGTGCCCCGTGAAGCTGAGCCACGGCAGCATGGACAGTGAGGTGAAGTTGTCCGGCCTGCCCGGCTTGGCCTTGACGCCCTTCACGTCCGCATATGTCTCCATGTCGTCCACCGCGTGCGCGTAAAAGGCGGAAAAGTCGTCGTCCCACGGCGTCCAGATGTCGGAAAACGTGTGATCGTCCGCGTGGAAGATCGTGTAGGACGGCACGCAGTAGTCCCAATAGCCCGGATTGCCGGCGGCGTCCACCGCCATGCGCAGCTCCATCGTATCGTTGACGACGCGCATGACCATCCACAGCGCCGCCGGATAAAAGCGCAGCCCGCGCGCCTTCACCTGCCGGTGCAGCGCCGTGATGTCGATGTCGTAATTCAGATTGTAGCGCGTGCGCACGACGTCGGTGTAGTAGCGAAAATGCGCCGCGCGCGGCCAGGTCTTCTCGTCCAGCGGATGAAACAGCATTGCTCTCGCCTCCTGCTGACAGTATACCACAAGCGGCCGCGCACAGCAAAAAGCAGACGCCGCGCATACTGCCGCGGCGTCTGCCCCGAAGCCCCCGCTGTGCGGGAGGCGTTTGCAATTCGATGAATCAGTCCAGGCTGTGGATCTCCTCGTAGTGGCCGTCGCGGTATTCCTTGAGGCCGGAGCCCGCCGGAATCAGCTTGCCGATGAGGACGTTCTCCTTCAGGCCGGTCAGCGGGTCGATCTTGCCCTTGATCGCGGCGTCGGTCAGCACGCGGGTGGTCTCCTGGAACGACGCGGCGGACAGGAACGAATCGGTCGCCAGCGCCGCCTTGGTGATGCCCATGAGCACCGGCGAATAAGTCGCCAGCTTGAGCTCGGTTTCGCCCGCGTCGATGCGCGCCTGCACCTTGTTGTTCTCGTCCTCGAACTCGATCAGGCTCATCATCGCGCCCGGCAGCATCTCCGTGTCGCCCGCGTCCTCGACCTTGATCTTGTGCATCATCTGGCGGACAATGACCTCGATGTGCTTGTCGTTCAGATCAACGCCCTGCTGGCGGTAAACCTTCTGGACTTCCTTGATCAGGTAATCCTGTACCGCGCGCGGGTCGAGAATGCGCAGGATGTCGTGCGGGTTGAGCGCGCCCTCGTTGAGCTGCTGACCCTGCTCCACTTCGTCGCCGTCGGAGACGCGGATGCCGGAGGAGGAGGCCAGCTGATAGCTCTTGCTCTCGCCGGTCTTGCCGTTGACGATGTTGACCGTCTTGACGGTGGTGCGCTTGCTCTCCTCGATGGTGACAACGCCGCTGATTTCCGCCAGCGTCGCGACCTTCTTGGGCTTTCTGGCCTCAAACAGCTCCTCGACGCGCGGCAGACCCTGTGTGATGTCCGAGCCCGCGATGCCGCCGGAGTGGAAGGTACGCATGGTCAGCTGGGTGCCCGGCTCGCCGATGGACTGCGCGGCGATGATGCCGACGGCCTCGCCCATCGTGCACGGCGCGTTGAACGCCAGGTTGGAGCCATAACAGTGGGCGCAGACGCCCTTGCGCGCGCGGCACTGCAGCACGGTGCGAATCTGCACGCGCGTGATGCCCGCCTCGACGATGCGCGCCGCATCGTCCTCCGTCATCATGTCCTCCTTGCGCTGGAGCAGCTCGCCGGTCTCCGGGTGATACAGATCCTCGACCAGGTAGCGGCCGGTCAGGCGCTCGGCAAACGGCTCGATGACGGAATTGCCGTCCATGATGTCCTCGACCCAGATGCCGCTCGTCGCGCCGCAGTCCTCCTCGCGGATGATGACCTCCTGCGATACGTCGACCATGCGGCGCGTCAGGTAACCGGAGTCCGCGGTGCGCAGGGCGGTGTCCGCCAGACCCTTGCGCGCGCCTCGCGCGGAGGTGAAGTACTCAAGTACGGACAGACCCTCGCGGAAGTTGGACTTGATCGGGATTTCGATGGTTTTACCCGCCGCGTTCGCCATCAGGCCGCGCATACCGGCCAGCTGACGGATCTGGTTGATCGAACCACGGGCGCCCGACTGCGCCATCATCGTGATCGGGTTGAAGCGGTCCATGTTGGAGGTCAGCGCCGCGGTGACGTCGTTGGTGGTCTTCTCCCACTCGCGGACGACCAGACGGTAGCGCTCCTCGTCGGTGATGAAGCCGCGCTTGTATTTCTTGTCGATCATGGCAACCTTCTTTTCGGATGCCGCGATCAGCTCCGGCTTCTCCTTCGGAACGAAGATGTCGGAGAACGAAACGGTGAGCGCGCCCTTGGTGGAATATTTATAGCCCATCGACTTGATGGCGTCGAGCACCTCGGCGGTCTTATTGAAGCCGTGGATGCGGATGCAGCGGTCGACGATCTTGCCGAGCTCCTTCTTGCCGCAGGTCTGCATGATCTCCAGCTTGAGCATATCCTGCTTGGTCTTGCGCTCAACGAAGCCGAGATCCTGCGGAATCTTCTGGTTGAAGATGAGGCGGCCGGCGGTCGCATCGACCAGCCCGCTGACCATCTCGCCGTCGATCTCCTTGGTCATGCGCACCTTGATGGGCGCGTGAATCTCGATGACGCCCTCGTCGTAGGCCATGAGCGCCTCGTCGGCGTTGCGGAACACCTTGCCCGCGCCGCGCTCGGTGTCGCGGTCGATGGTCAGGTAGTACGAGCCGAGAACCATGTCCTGCGACGGGATGGTGACCGGCTTGCCGTCCTGCGGCTTGAGCAGATTGTTGGCGGACAGCATCAGCAGACGCGCCTCCGCCTGCGCCTCGACGGACAGCGGCAGGTGCACCGCCATCTGGTCGCCGTCGAAGTCGGCGTTGAACGCCGTACAAACCAGCGGATGCAGCTTGATGGCGCGACCCTCGACCAGAATCGGCTCAAACGCCTCGATGCCCAGACGGTGCAGCGTCGGCGCGCGGTTGAGCATGACCGGGTGGCCCTTGATGACGGTCTCCAGCGCGTCCCAAACCTCCGGCTTGCCGCGCTCGACCATCTTCTTGGCCGACTTGATGTTGGAAGCCAGGCCGTCCTGAACCAGACGCTTCATGATGAACGGCTTGAACAGCTCGATCGCCATTTCCTTCGGCAGACCGCACTGGTAAATCTTCAGATCCGGGCCGACGACGATAACCGAACGGCCGGAGTAGTCGACGCGCTTGCCGAGCAGGTTCTGACGGAAGCGTCCCTGCTTGCCCTTGAGCATGTCGGACAGCGACTTGAGCGGGCGGTTGTTCGGACCGGTGACCGGGCGGCCGCGGCGGCCGTTGTCGATCAGCGCGTCCACCGCCTCCTGTAACATGCGCTTCTCGTT
>DXIG01000063.1 GCA_019112985.1 Candidatus Butyricicoccus stercorigallinarum
GCCACGATTGCGCGCGGCTGTACCGGTCTTTTGTCTGCGATTTTCTGTTACTTGCCCGGGCGCAGCAGCGGAATCAGCACACCGCCGATGCCGTTGCCGAGCGCAATGATGGCGACGCACAGCGCCGCGCGCGGCGACCACGCCCCGCCGGCGAAAAAGTAGAACATATCCGCGATGGAGTGCTCCGTTCCGGCGAGGATGAACACCGGCACGCACAAAAAGACGCCGAGGAGCTTGGTCAGCGGGTCGGCGAACCGGCGATATCCGTCCACCGCCAGATACATCAGAATCCCACAGAAAATGCCGAGCACCAGCAGGCTGAGCAGGGTGTCCCCCGTCTTGACGGCGCACATCTCCGCCGCTCTGGCGCACAGCGCGTCCTGCCGCGTCAGCCGCAGGCCGAGCCCGACCGCGCCGGTGCCCGCCAGATTGCCCGCGAGCACGATCAGCAGCCGCCTGACATAATCCAGGTTGCAGTTTTCCGGCAGATAGCCGACCATACCGGTGTACAGCGCCATGCCGCGCGTCACGACCGAAAACAGGCCGACGGAGAACAGCACCGCGCCGACATATCGATTGTCACAGCCCAAAAAGACCACGCCGCCGATGGCGATGCAGATGCCCGCCGATACGGCGCGGCGAAACAAATCCAACCATTTTTCTGACTGCATGTGTTTTCCTTTCTCAATCCGTGCTTCCGGCAGGCCGGGTGCGGCCCGCCGGCCGTTTGTCATCATTTCCTTCCAGATTGTACACCGCCGCCCTGCGGCTGTCAATCGCATCCGGGCACATACGGCTATTTATGCCGAATTCCCTATCCTTTGGAAACAAAAGAAAGTACTTGCATTATTGGAACAGCTATGGTATAACATACTTGACATCGTTACAATTCGGTAACAGGAAGACGAAGAGTAAAGCATAAAGGATGGAAAAAAATGAGAAAAAGACTTCTGGCGGCGCTGCTTGCCTTCACGTTTGTGTGCAGTTCAGCCATTTCTGCGCTGGCCGCAGAACCCGCAGACACCACGAAATTGGAAAATGTCCTGCCCTATTCGGAGGAGGAGGATCCGCTCACCAGCCGCTATAACGGCGATCTGATCGAGGTCATTCCCCCGGACTGCGCGGAGGACGAGCTGTCCGAGGAGCAGGTGCAGTACGACGCCAACAAGGTGACGCAGTACAGCTTTCTGACGGGCAAGGAATACAACGTGCCGTCCGGCTACAACATCTACCACGGCATCGACGTCTCCAAGTGGAATGAGACCATCAACTGGTCGCAGGTGAAAAACGCCGGCGTCGACTACGCGATCATCCGCGTCGGCTACCGCGGCACCAGCAGCGGCTCGCTGTACGAGGATCCCCAGTTCCGCACCTACATCGAGGGCGCGATCAGCGTCGGCCTGCCGATCGGCGTTTACGTCTACTCGCAAGCGCTGACCGTCGAGGAAGCGCGGGAGGAAGCGAACTTCGCGCTCCAGTGCATCGAGGGCTATCAGATCGATCTGCCCATCATCATGGACTACGAATTTTACGGCAACGACGGACGCCTGTACAACGAGCATCTGTCCAAGAGCCAGATGACGGAAAACGCGCTCGCCTTCTGCGACACGATTTCCAGCGCGGGCTATCAGCCGATGCTGTACGCGAACAAGAGCTTCCTGACGGACAGCATCAACGCCAGCGAGGTCGCGGCGGTCGCACCCATCTGGCTCGCACATTACACGACCAACACCTCCTACACCGGCGAATACGCGCAGTGGCAGTACTCCGACGCGGGTACGGTCAGCGGCATCGACACCAATGTGGACAGCAACTTCTATCTGACCAAAGGCGCGCTGGTCTCGCCGAGCGAGGACTGCGTCAAGGGCTTCACCGACGTCCTGTCCAGCAGCTGGTACGCCGATGCGGTCTCCTTTGTCGTCGACCACGGGCTGATGTCGGGAACCTCTTCCACCAAATTCTCCCCCAACGCCACGCTGTCGCGCGTGATGGCGGCGCAGATTCTGTACAGCCTGACCGGCAAGCCGGCGGCGGCCTATGACCCCGACCTGTATTCGGACGTCCCCGCTGACGCGTGGTACACCGACGCGGTCATGTGGGCGAACGAAACCGGCGTCATGAAGGGCTACTCCAACGGCAAGTTCGGCGTCAACGACGTCATCACCCGTGAGCAGATCGCGACCATCCTGTACAGCTATTCGGAGAAATACGGCGTGGACACCTCGACGCTGCGGAATCTCAACGGCTACACCGATGCCGACAGCATTTCCTCCTACGCGGTCACGCCGATGCAGTGGGCGGTCGCCAACGGCATCATCAGCGGACGCACCGAGACCACGCTGGCGCCGAAGGGCTCCGCAACGCGCGCGGAATGCGCAGCCATGCTGCAGAGCTATCTGACCGGCGTCGGAGCGTCTCTGCTTCCGGCATAATGTGAATTTTAACAAAAGGCAGTCCCGCCGCACGCGGAACTGCCTTTTTTACGCCTGTTCGCTCACGCCGCAAACGGTGAGCACATCGCCGTCGACGCGGAACCTGACTTCCAGCCCGGCGAACGCCATGCCGTAGACGCACGCCGGGTCGCTCTGGTACGACGGGCGCGGGTCGTGCGCCAGCACGCCGCACCGTGAAGACGATTCCGAGCCGCGTCAAAGCTCTCTTCTCGCCTTCTCTCATCCCCCCAAAACCGGACAGCGGCTCTCCGCATATGCGGAACTATCTTCTTTGTGAAAGGGCGGATTTCCATACTGTTTTCCGTCACGGCGGCGCTGCTGTGCCGTGCGGCAAAAAAGAACAGCGGGGCATTGGTCATTTTACCGATGATTTTTCTACTCCAAAAAAGGCGGAAATAAAAGTGGAAAGATTTCACGTAAAAGAAGTAGAAACGGTGGAAAAGTTGCAGAAAATCGCGCGGCATAATCCAAAGAGCGGAACCGGCGCGGGCGGGATTTCGGCACAAAAAGCGAAAAAAAGTAGTATAAGCCGCGAAAAATGTTGCGAAAACACACAGGATTTTGTGAAAAAAGTGGATTGCATCGCGAGGGGAAATCGCATACAATAGGAACAACAGATGAATGAATGCAGACATTACAATGGCGTAATCAGATCCTTCGGGAGAAGGGTTTTGGTTGCGCTTTTTTTGTCGTTTGACGGAAAAGGAGTTGCTTGTTGTTATGACGATCAATAAAAAGATGGCGGTACCGTTTCAGACCATGCTGAAGGATGTGCTGAGCGAGTACGTTGCAAACGGCGAGCTGAAAAAAGCCGCCAAGTCCAAGTCGATGGCCATGCGCATGGTGGCGGCATACGTCCGCGGCGCGCGCGTGTTTGAAATCGACCCGGCTTACCCGGAGATGGGCGAGCTGGACGGCGAGGTGTTCCGCATGTGTGACGGCCCGTCGCTGATGACCGAGACGGACGACTATATCAAGGCGTGGTTCCTGATGGAGCTGCTCTCGCGTGAGTTTGGCATGGAAGGCGCGGAGCGCATCCAGATGCACATCAACGTGGCGAGCGATAAGGCGCAGGCGCATCCCCGCCTGATGCAGGAGCTGGTCGACGCGATGGCGAACGCCTCCAAGACGCACACCTGGAAAAAATGCCGCTGCGTCGCGCTGGATCACCTCGACTGGTTCCGCAACGTCGATCCGATTTTCATCTATTCCCTCACCAATCTGGACGGCTCTGTGCAGCGTTTGAGCACGCCGGCGTAATTTTGACAAATCCGATTGCTCTCCTGATATCTGTGACATAGTATTTTTGCGAAAAAGGACGCAGCCGAACGGCCGCGCCCTTTTTCCGTTGTCATGCGTCGTCGTAGCCGTCCAAAAACGAATGGCGCTGCGCGCCCTGATGCCAGCCGAGCACGTCGTCCACATTGACGTTTTTTACGCTGTTGAAAATATTTTTTGCGACCTGATCGTTGTCCCGTTCGAGCCGCGCGATCAGCTGCTTGATCTCATAGCGCTTGGACGAGGCCGGGTCGCCCGCGCGGCGGGCGCGGCCGGCAAATTCGCACGAGCAGGCGAGGCAGGTCAGGCCGCAGGCCTCGCGCCAGGCGAGGATATCGCGCTCGCGCACGAGGTACAGCGGGCGGATGACCTGCATGCCGGGATAATTTTTCGCGCGCAGCTTGGGCAGCATGGTCTGCACCTGCCCGCCGTACAGCATGGACAGCAGCGTGGTCTCCACCACGTCGTCGAAGTGGTGGCCGAGCGCGATTTTGTTGCAGCCGAGCGACAGCGCCGTTTCGTACAGGCTGCCGCGCCGCAGGCGCGCGCACAGGAAGCAGGGGTTGTCCGTCTCGCGGTTGACCGTCTCAAACAGGCGGGTGCGGTACCAGTGCGTCTCGATGCCGAGCGCTTGGAGGTTGCGCTCGATCTGCGCGCGGCTCTCCGGCGTGTAGCCGGGGTCCATCGACAGCCCGACGAGCGAAAACGGCACGTCGGAGACCTGGTGCAGCAGGTTCAGCGCGCAGGCGAGCAGCAGGGAGTCCTTGCCGCCCGAGATGCAGACGGCGATGCGGTCGCCCGGCTGAAGCAGCGCGTATTCGCGGAGCGCGCGGCGCACGGGCTTCCAGATCGTTCGGCTGAATGCTGTGGTGATCGCCCGCTGGGCGGGACTTGGTGCGGACATAAAAACAACCTCCCCGGTACATGCTGAGGGTATCATAGCATGGAACGGGGAGGCGCGTCAAACGTCAGAGCTTTTCAAACTTGCTGGCGGGCTGTTTGCAGACCGGACAGCGGAAATCGGCGGGCAGCGTGTCCGATTTGTGGACATAGCCGCAGACCGTGCAGCGGTAGCCGAAGTGCTCGTCCAGCGTGCGGTAGACCGGCGCGTTGGCGGGGACGACCTTGCCGGCGTTTTTAAACATTTCCACCGTGAGCACGCCGCCGGGCTGGAGGATCTCCGCCTCCGTGACCTCGGCGATGAACAGCATGTGCGAGCCGACGTCCACCTGCTGGGTGACGCGGAAGCTCATGCGCACCGCCATGCCGTCGGTGATATACGGGCAGCCGGCCTCGTCGGTCTTGGTTTCATAGGACGCGAATTTATCGGTGACACGGCCGGACTTGTAGCCGAACAGCTTGATGATTTCTTCCGGGCAGTCCACCGCCGCGACGGTGGCACAAAACGCGCCGGTCTGCTCGACGGCCGCTTCCGTCATGTTGTATTTGTTGAGCGTTACGGCGAACTTCGCCGGCATGGAGGATGTGAGCTGCTGCAGCGAGTTGACCACGCAGCCGCGGTACGCACCGTCCAGGCAACTGCCGACGATTGCGATGGAATAAGAAATGCTGTCAAACGCTTTTCTGTCTAACATGGGATAGCCCTCCTTAAAACGAGAATCATTACTATTATAATACGGAAAAAAGCGCCGTTTGTCTACCATAAAATGTTACAAAAAGAAAAAGGAAATTTTGGACATCCTGTTCGGTTCCCGAAGGCGGGCGGCGCGCTGCGCGTAGTTTTCCCGGCGGCGGGTCTTTTATGCGGCGGCGTGGGGCGGCCGCAGGCCGGATTTTTGTCGGTTGCAAATGACAAAGTCTGTGATATAATTACAGGTAACAGCAAATCAGGCGGAATGACAGGCTGCCCGTTGCAGGAAAGGGAGATACATGGTATGCAATCACATGAAATCGCGTTGATTACCGACTCGTGCGCCGATCTTTCGGCGGACTGGGCGCAGAGATATCCGATCTACACGATCCCGTACACCATCACGTTTTCCGACGGGTCGTTTCAGGACGGCGTCGATCTCACCGCCGCGGATGTCTACCGCCGGCAGGTGACGGAGATGCCCAAGACCTCGCTGCCGTCCGGCGCCGTGGTGCTGGACACGTTCCGCCGCATCCGCGAAGACGGCTACACCCGCGCCATTGCGGTCATGCTCTCCAGCGGGCTGAGCGGCTGCTATCAGATGACGCGGCTGATGGCGCAGGACTGCGAGGATGTGGAAATCGCGGTGTTTGACTCCGTGAGCGGCAGCCTCGGACAGGGCGCGATTGTGCTGGAGCTGGCGCGCCTGATCGAGGAGGGGCGCAGCTGGGAGCAGATGCTCGAGCTGACGCCGCGCCTGATCCGGCAGACGCACGTGTTCTTTTCGGTGGATACGCTGGAATATTTGCAGCGCGGCGGGCGCATCGGCAAAATCACCGCCATGGCGGGCACGGCGCTGGGCATCAAGCCAATTCTCGCGTTCGACCGGCAGACCGGCGGGCTGACCAGCATTCACAAGGTGCGCGGGCGCGCGGCGGCGATGAAAAAGCTGGTGCAGGACGCGGTGTCCCATCTGGAGCCGGGCAAGCGCTACAACATCATGTGGGCGCACGGCGGCACGCCGGAGGAAGGGCAGCACATCGCCGAAATGCTGCGCGCGGCGGCGCCCGCATTCGAGCGGGAGTTCTGGGGCGAGATCGACGGCACGCTGGCCTCCTATGTCGGCCCGCATCTTTTAGGCGCGGCCGTGCAGCTTTTGGACGACGATATGTGAGGAACAACATGAAATTTTTACACCTCAGCGACCTGCATCTGGGCAAGCGCGTGCATGGGTTTTCCATGCTGGACGATCAGCGCTTTGTGCTGGAGCAGATCGCGCAGCTGGCGCGGGCGCGGCGGGTGGACGCCGTCGTCATCGCGGGCGACATCTATGATAAATCCATACCACCCGCAGAAGCTGTCGGCCTGTTCGACAGCTTTTTTACATCGCTGTGCGCCGAAGGCATTGCGGTGCTCGCCATCGGCGGCAACCACGATTCCGGCGAACGGCTGAATTTTGGACAGGAGCTGCTCGCCCGGCAGGGCGTGCACCTGTGCGGCACGTTCGGCAGCGCGCTGCCCAGCGTGGTGCTGTGCGATGCGGACGGCTGCCGCGTGCAGTTTCATCTGCTGCCGTGGCTGCGCCCAATGGAGCTGCGGGAGCGGCTGGCGCTCGCGGAGAGCACGCAGCAGTGCGCCGTGCAGGCGGCGCTGGAGACGGCGCAGTGGGCGCGCGGCGCACGGCAGGTGCTGCTGGCGCATGCATTTGTCACGGCGGGCGGCGCGCTGCCGGAGCAGTCGGAATCGGAGATCGTGCCGGTCGGCGGGCTGGACGCGGTGGACGCCGCGCTGTTCGACCGCTTCGACTACGTCGCGCTGGGGCATCTGCACCGCGCGCAGCGGCTGGGGCGGGACAGCGTGCGGTATGCCGGTTCGCCGCTCAAGTATTCGTTCTCCGAAGCCCGCTATCCCAAATCGGTTCCGCTGGTGACGCTGGATGCGTGCGCGGCGGCGCAGGTCGAGCTGCTTCCGCTCCGGCCGAAGCACGAGATGCGCGAGCTGCGCGGAAAGCTGGCGGACGTCACGCACGCGCTGACGGTGCAGGCGGGCGATCCGGAGGACTATCTGCGCGTCATTCTGACTGACGAGGACGAGCTGTACGACCCGCAGGGCGCGCTGCGCGCGGTCTATCCCAACCTCATGCGGCTGGATTTCGACAACGCGCGCACGCGCGCGACGGAGACCGGCGGCGTGCAGGAGGAGCTCGCGCGCCGGCTGACGCCGGAGCAGCTGTTCGCGCAGTTTTTTGAGGAACAGAACGGAAAAGAGTTGAGTGCGTGGCAGCGGGAGACGATTGCCCGCATCTGCCGGGAAAAGGAGGGCGCCGATGAAGCCGATTGAACTGACAGTCAGCGCGTTTGGCCCGTATGCCGGGGAGGTTTCGCTGCCGATGGAGCAGCTCGGACAAAGCGGGCTGTTCCTCATCACAGGCGACACCGGCGCGGGCAAGACCAGCGTGTTTGACGCCATCTGCTTTGCGCTGTTCGGCGAGGTGAGCGGTTCGCAGCGCGCCGCCGATCATCTGCGCTCGGATTTCGCCGGGCCGCAGGCGGAGACGTTTGTCTTTTTGCGCTTTTCGCACGGCGGGGCGGTCTACGCCGTCCACCGCACGCCGAAGTACGAGCGCCCGAAAAAGCGCGGCGCCGGCACGGTGACGCAGAACGCAAACGCGGTGCTGACCTGTCCGGACGGCACGACGGTGGCCGGCGCGACCGCCGTCACCGAGGAGATCGAGCGCATTTTGGGCGTCAGCTGCGCGTCGTTCAAGCAGATCTCCATGATTGCGCAGGGCGAGTTTCGCCGCCTGCTGACGGCGGACAGCCGGACGCGCGCGGAGATCATCCGGCGCGTGTTTCACACCGAGCCGCTGGTCTGGCTGCAAAAGCAGCTGAAAGCGGAATATTTGGAGCGCAATCGGGTGTGCGCCGAGGCGCAGCGCGCGGCGGCGCAGTACGCCGAGGGCTTTCAGCTGACCGGCGAGCAGGACGGCGGCGAGCGCGAGCTGTCCGCGCTGCTGGACGAGGTGCGCCGGCAGAACGAGGCGGATCGGGCGCAGCTTGCCGCAGAAGAGGCACAGCTGGAGCAGCTGCGCGCGGCGCAGACGCGCGCCATCGAGGCGGTGGTGCAGGCGCAGCGCGACAGCGAGGTGCGCGAAAAATGGCGCGCCGCGCGGACACAGCGCGAGCAGCTGGAGGCGCAGCAGCCGGAGCAGGCGCAGCGCACCGCGCGCCTGGCGCGCGCCCGTCTGGCGCGCGACGTGGTACAGCCCAAGTGGGATGCATGGCAGAGCGAGCAGCAGCGCGCCCAGCAGCTGTGCGACGGCGCGGCGCAGCGAGAGCAGGCGGTGCGGCAGCTGCGCGCCCGGACGCCGCAGGTGCAGCGCGACTGGGAACAGGCGCAGCAGAGCGAGCCGCGTCTTGCGGCGCTGGAGCAGGAGATCACCCGCCTGACCGACGCGCAGGCGCGCGCCGCGCGCTGGAAGGACGCGCGCGCCCAGGCCGAACAGGCGGCGCGCGAAGCGCAGCGGCTGCAACAGCAGGCGCAGGCACAGGCCGAACGGCGCGACGCGGCCGCGCAGCACATCGAACAGCTGCGCGCGCGCCTGGAGCAGGAGCGCGGCGTTCCGGCCGAGCTGACGCGCACGCGCGCGGAATTTCAGCAGTCGCAGGAGCGGGAACGGCAGCTCGCAGGTCTGCTCGACCTGTTCGACGCGCAGGCGCAGTGCGCCGGGCAGCTGGAGCAGGAGCAGCGCGACTATCTGGCGCTGGAGCGCGCCTTTGTGCAGGCGGAGCAGCGCTACCGCGACAGCGAGCTCGCGTGGAACCGCGGGCAGGCGGGCATTTTGGCGCAGTCGCTGCGTGAGGGCGTGCCGTGTCCGGTCTGCGGCGCGACAGTGCACCCGCACCCGGCGCAGCCGGAGGCGCAGGCGCCGACCGAGCAGCAGCTCAAGCAGCTGCAGCAGCAGCAGGAGCAGAGCCGGGCGCGCTGGCAGGAGCAGGGCACGCGCTGTGCCGCGTCGCGCTCCCGCATGGATGCGGCGGCGGACGCCGTGCGCCGCACGGCGTCCGCACTGTTTGACACGGCAGAGCCGTCGCGCGAACAGACCGCCCGCGCGCGGGAGGAACAGAAACGAACGACGGCGCAGCTATTAGAGGCCGGCAGACAGCTCGCCGCGCGCGAAAAACAGGCGGATGCCCTGCGCCGTGCGCTCCAGACCGCGCTGGACGGCCAGCCGGAGCTGGAGAACGCCGCGCGGCAGGCCGAACAGGCGCAGCAGGCGGCGGCCGCACAGGCGGCGGGCGCGGCGGCAGCGGCGCGCGAACTGCGCGCCGCCATTCCGTTCGACGAGGTCGAGGCGCTGTCTGACCGTCTGCGCGAGGTGCAGCGGCAGCGCGATGCGCTGACCCGGCAGCGGGAGACCTGCCGCGCGGCGTGGGAGCAGCATCAGCGCGCGCTGTCCGCCGCAGAGGAGGCGCACCGGTCGGCGCGCGAGCAGTACAACCGGAGCGTGCAGGCGGCGGAGGAGGCGGCGCAGGCGTGGCGCGCGGCGCTGACGCAGGCCGGATTTGCCACCGGACAGGCGTATCAGGAGGCCTGCCTGCCGCCGGAGGAGCAGGCGGTGCTGGAACAGCGCGCGCAGCAGTTTGCGCAGCAGCTGGCCGCCGCCCGCTCGCTCGAGCGCGAATACGAAAGCGCGGCCGCGCAGGCCGCCCCCGCCGATCTGGAACAGCTCACACAGGCGCGCGCGCAGGCGGAACAGGCCTGCCGGGCATGTGAGCAGGCGGTGCAGGCGCGCGCACAGCGCCTGCGGCGCAACGAAGAGACGATGCGGCGCGTGCAGCAGGTGCTGGAGCGGCAGGGCGAGCTGGAACGGCAGACCGCAGCGCTGCGCGAGCTGTCGCAGACGGCGAACGGCGAGCTCGCGGGCAAGCAGAAGCTGATGCTCGAGCAGTATGTCCAGGCGGCGTATTTCGAGCGCGTCTTGCAGCGCGCCAACCTGCGCCTGCGCGACATGACGCAGGGGCGCTATGAGATGCGGCGGCAGCGCCGGGCGGAGAACAACCGCAGCCAGTCGGGGCTGGACATCGACGTCATGGACTATTACACGGGCAAGACCCGCTCGGTCAAGACGCTCTCGGGCGGCGAATCGTTCCTCGGCGCGCTGGCGCTGGCGCTCGGCATGTCGGACGTCATCCAGCACGACGCGGGCGGCGTGCGCGTCGAGACGGTGTTTATCGACGAGGGCTTCGGCTCGCTCGACGGCGCGGCGCTGGAGCAGGCGATCTCGGTGCTGACGCGCCTTTCGGACGGAGAGCGCCTGATCGGCATTATTTCACATGTCAGCGAGCTGAAGGAGCGCATCGGCCGGCAGGTCGTGATTTCGCGCGGCGCGTCCGGCAGCGCGGCAAATCTGATTTTGGGAGAATGACAGATGGAACACGAAATGA
>DXIG01000064.1 GCA_019112985.1 Candidatus Butyricicoccus stercorigallinarum
AACCCACATCAAGCCCCGCTATGATGTAGAGTACATTGTGCATCAGCCCAAATAAAATTGCCTGTAACAGAATGCCTGGAACAACACCGATCTTTTGACAAAATCTTTTACACAAAAATCCTCTGTATAAAATTTCCTCAGCAACACCATTTGCAATGAAATTCTCAATGAAAGCGGGCAAAACAGCGATAACTCCAACGCCTGCAAAGACATTGGCAGATACAGCTGAACTGTTTTCGATATACTCCAATGTCTTGGAATCGACAAGCTGTGTAAAGTCAAAATTATAAAAGAAATAATATAGGAGCGCAAAAACAAGCAATATCCACCATTTGCTTTTCAGTTGCGGACGGTATAACCCAACCCACTGAAAGAATCCCGTTTCTTTTCTGTGTCTAAAAACCCACCAAATAACAGGCACCGCAGAAAATACGATCAGATTTACAATCGTTGTTGATATACTGGATGCAAGCAGGTCTAACATGATGTCCTCCCGACTTCTGATTTTTTATGAATGGAAAACTCACAGCGAGTGCCGGGCGACGCGCTTGGCGCGCACACGGCCGCAGATCATCACCGCGTTGTACACCGCCATGGAGATCAGCGCGACCGCCGCGATCAGCAGCACCGCAAGACCGGCACGCATGCCCGCGACATTGGCCACCACGCCGACGGCCGACGGTGCGACGACCGCGCCCATGCTGGTCAGCAGGACGAAAAAGCCCATGCAGACCGGATAGCGCGCAAACAGGTCGCCCGCGTTGGACACCGACGTGCCGTACATGCCGGACATGCTCAGGCCGAGGCCGACCGTCGCGACCATCATCATGCCAAAGCTGCGGCTGTGAACCAGGAGGTACAAAAATCCGAGCTGACCCGCCGCCATCACCAGAATCATCTGATACGGGCGGAAGCGCACGGCGACCGCAGAGCAGCCGAATCGTCCGGCCAGCAGCGCGATCCACAGCGCCGAGGTGACCACCTGCGCAAAATCGTTGGTCATGACGCCGGAATCGACGAAGAACGACGTCAGCCAGCCCATCAGCGACGCCTCAATGCACTGGTAAAAGAAGACGATCAGCACGGTGACCCAGAAAATCTTTTCGCGGAAAAAGCCGAACGAAACCGGCGCGGATTCCGCCTCCCCGCCGGACGGCGCGCCGTCCAGCTTCATGCGGGACATGGCGAGCAGGCCGAGCACAGCGACCGCCGTCGCCACCGCCGCCGCCAGACGCCAGCCGGACGCATCCACGCGGGCGCAGAGCAGCACGGCGAGCGGCGCAAGGCAGGCGCCAATTGCGAAAAAGGCGTGCAGCAAGTTGAGCGGACCCGCGTTGCCGCGCGCCAGATCGCTCATGATCTGGTTGTTGTAGTTGGTGACCGCGCCCTTGCTGATGCCGATGAGCGCCATGGCAATCAGCAGCCAGACCGGATTGCCGCTGGCCAGCAGCATGCCCATGCCGATGGCGACGCCGGACGTCAGCAGGATGAACGAGCGCTTCAGGCCGAAATACAGCGGCAGAAAGCCCGCGCCCAGCCCGGCGGCCGCGTAGCCGACCGACTGCACGGACAGCAGCATGCCGCCGACCTGATAGTTGAGCGCATAGTCCGCCTTGAGCATCGGCAGAATCGCGCCCAGCATAATCAGCGCAAAGCCCTGCGCAAAATAGGCGTAAAACAGATTTCCCACGATGTACAGATTGTCCCTTCCGATGGAACGGAAAAACGACTCTTTTTGCTCCATTTTGTACCTCCACAATGGATCTGATATCTCCATGACTGTAAAATTCCAAAAGAAAGCATATGCCAGCCGGGCGCAAAAGTCAATCGGATTTTCCCATTCTCCCGCCCGCCGGAAAAACTTTTCCACCCCCGTCAAAGATCGGCGGTTTTCCCGCGCCGGTTTTGTGCTTTTTTTATTTCGTTTGCCTGCGTGCGCGCGCACGGATCGTCTGATTTGCGCGCCGCCGCCGATGGTGTTATACTGGTAGCACAATCTCGACAGAAAGCCTGTGTTTTATGATGACGCATCAAGCGAAAACCGATTTCTCTCAGGGAAGCATTCCGTCCAACATCCTGCGGCTCGCCGGGCCGATGACGCTGGCGCAGCTGGTCAACGTGCTGTACAACATCGTCGACCGCATCTACATCGGCCGCATGGGCGCGGACGCCACCAACGCGCTGACCGGGCTGGGCGTGTGCTTTCCCATCATCACCATCGTGATGGCGTTTGCCAACCTGGTCGGCATGGGCGGCGCGCCGCTGTTCTCCATCCACCGCGGCGCAGGGCACGACGAGGAAGCGGAGGGCATCATGGGCAACTGCGTGACGCTGCTGCTGCTGTTCGGCGTCGGTCTGACGGCCGTCGGGCTGCTGGTGCGCCGCCCGCTGCTGCTGGCGCTCGGCGCGAGCAGCGTCACCTTCCCCTACGCGATGTCTTATATCACAATCTACCTGACCGGCAACGTCTTCGTCATGCTGTCGCTCGGCATGAACACGTTTATCAACGCGCAGGGCTTCGCCCGCACCGGCATGCTGACCGTCATGATTGGCGCGGCGCTCAATCTGATTCTCGATCCGATCTTCATCTTCGCGCTGCACCTGGGCGTGCGCGGCGCGGCCATCGCAACCGTTCTGTCGCAGGCCGCGGCGGCGCTGTGGACGATGCGCTTTCTGACCGGCAAGCGCACCCTGCTGCGGCTGCGCCGCCGGCATCTGCGCCTGCGCGCGTCGCGGGTCAAGCGCATTGTGACGCTCGGGCTCGCGGGGTTCACCATGAACGTCACCAACAGCCTCGTGCAGGTCGCGTGCAACAGCTCACTGCAAAGCTTCGGCGGCGACCTGTATGTCGGCGTCATGACCGTACTCAACTCCGTGCGCGAAATCATCGTCCTGCCCGTCAACGGACTGTCCAGCAGCGCCCAGCCGGTCATCAGCTACAACTATGGCGCCGGACTGCACGCGCGCGTGCGGCAGGCCATCCGCTTCCTGTCCGGCCTGTCCATCGTCTACTCTCTCGCCATCTGGGGCGCCATCGCGCTGTTCCCCCGCTTTTTCATCCACATCTTCAACACCGACGCCGCGCTCACCGCCGCCGGTATGCCCGCGATGCACGTGTATTTCTTCGGCTTTTTCCTGATGGCGCTGCAATTTGCCGGCCAGACCGTCTTTACCGGCCTGGGCAAGTCGGGGTACGCCATCTTCTTCTCCATCTTCCGCAAGGGCATTGTCGTGATTCCGCTGACGCTGCTCCTGCCGCATATCGCCGGGCTGGGCGTGTACGGCGTGTTCCTCGCCGAGCCGGTTTCCAACCTGCTCGGCGGCGTGGCGTGCTTTACCACGATGTACCGGACGGTGTACCGCCGGCTGGAGGAATAAAACCGCCTGTCATCCAGACAAAACCGCCCGATTGCGCAACAATCGGGCGGTTTTTGCGCGCGTTCGGTCAGCGCGCCGTGTTTTTCGGTTCCTTCGAACGGTTGACCAGCACGATGCCGGTGCAGACGAGCAGCAGCGAAAGCATGTTTCGCGCCGTGAAGACGGTTTCGTTCAGAATCACGCCGGACATGAGCGTGCCGAACACCGGCACAAGGAAATTGTACACCGTGACCTTGCCCACCGGGAATTTCTTGAGCAGCCAGGTCCAGATGCTGAACGCCGCCGCCGACAGAAAAATCAGGTATCCGAGCAGGGCGATGGCTCCCGGCGTGACGCGGTCAAAGTGCCCGCCGCCGAGTGTGCCCATGAGCAGCAGCACCGCGCCGCCGAACAGCAGCTGCCAGCCGGTGATCATCATCGGCGATTCCCCTTTGGCGACAAATTTGCTGATGACCGCGCCCGCGCCGGACGCCGCCGTGGACAGCAGCATAAAGCCCTCGCCGGTGAGCGAAAACCCGCCGCCGAGCGCGTCGACCGAGCTGAGCGTGATGAGCAGCACGCCGGCAAAGCCGACGGCGCAGCCCATCGTCTTCGCCCGGGTCAGGCGGTCGTCGGGGAACAGAAAATGCGACGCGCCCACCGCAAGAAAGGTGGACATCGCCGTGATGACCGAACCCTTGACGCCGGTGGTGTGCGACAGTCCGATATAGAAAAACACATATTGCAGCGTCGTCTGCACGAAGCCGAGCAGCAGAATCCCCTTCCAGAGCGAGCGCCGGGGGAAGGTCAGCCCGCGGCCGCAGACGGCGGAAAACGCCAGCACTGCGGCGCCCGCCAGCATGAACCGCCAGCCCGCGAAAAACAGCTTGCTGTAGGCGTTGTCCCCGATCTGGAACAGCTCGTACCCCGTTTTGACCGCCGGGAACGCGCTGCCCCAGAGCAGCGTGCACAGCAGCGCCGGGAAAAAGATCCCGCCCTTTTTGATTGCATTCATCGTCTTGTTCTCCTGTCATCCGAATAATATCCCGTCTATGGTACATCATCCCGCCGTCAAATACAAGGCGTGTTCAGAATTTTCGCCGCCCCTTGACGAAAGCACTGCGCACTGGTACAATAAAGAATAGCAAAAAACCGTTGTTTTTGTGCGATTTATACGACAAGCAGCCCATGTTAAGCATACGATTTACGAACGGAGGACAGTATGGACTATCAATCGCTATATCAGAGCAAACTCACCACCGCAGAGGAAGCTGTCAAGGTCGTCAAGAGCGGCGACTGGCTGGATTACGGCTGGTGCACCGGTACGCCGGTTGAATTGGACAAGGCGCTTGCCGCGCGCGCGGACGAGCTGTATGACGTCAACATCCGCGGCGGCATCCTGCTGTGGCCGCTGGCAATCGCGCAGGTGCCGGAGGCGGAAAAGCATTTTTCCTGGAACTCCTGGCATATGGGCGGACTGGAGCGCCGCATGATCAACGACGGCATCGCGTTCTACGCGCCGCTGCGTTATTCCGAGCTGCCGCGCTGGTACCGCGAGAGCATCGCCAAGCCGGACGTCGTCATGATTCAGGTCGCGCCGATGGACAAGCACGGCTATTTCAACTTCGGCCCGAACGCCTCCCACCTCGCGGCCGTCTGTGAGACGGCGAAGACCGTCATCGTGGAGGTCAACCAGAACATGCCGCGCTGCCTCGGCGGCTTTGAGGAAAGCGTGCACATCAGCAAGGTCGACATGATCGTCGAGGGCAACAATCCCCCGATGGGTCAGCTGGGCGGCGGCGGCGCAGCCACCGAAGTGGACGAGACGGTTGCCAAGCTGATCGTCGAGGAGATCCCAAACGGCGCGTGCCTCCAGCTCGGCATCGGCGGCATGCCCAACGCGGTCGGCTCGCTGATCGCGCAGTCCGATCTGAAGGATCTGGGCGTACATACCGAAATGTACGTCGACGGCTTTGTCGATATCGCAGCCGCCGGCAAGATCACGTGCAGCAAGAAGAACATCGACAAGGGCCGTCAGGTCTATGCGTTCGGCGCGGGCACGCAGAAGATGTACGACTACATGGACAACAACCCGGCTCTGATGAGCGCGCCGGTCAGCTACACCAACGACGCGCGCACCATCGCCCAGCTGGACAACTTCATTTCGATCAACAACGCGGTCGACCTCGACCTCACCGGCCAGATCAACGCGGAATCCGCCGGCGTCAAGCACATCAGCGGCGCGGGCGGCCAGCTCGACTTCGTTCTGGGCGCGTACCTCTCCAAGGGCGGCAAGAGCTTCATCTGCTGCTCCTCCACCTATTCGACGCGCAGCGGCGAGCTGAAGAGCCGCATCGTGCCGACGCTCACCCCGGGCTCCACCGTCACCGACACGCGCACCAACACGCACTACCTCGTCACCGAGTACGGCAAGGTGTGCCTGAAGGGTCTCTCCACCTGGGAGCGCGCGGAGGCCATCATCTCGGTCGCACATCCGCAGTTCCGCGAACAGCTCATCAAGGACGCGGAAAAGCTCAAGATCTGGAGAACGTCCAACCGCAGATAATACATCATATCACAGACAGAAACTGCCGGCAGCGCGCGCTGCCGGCAGTTTTTTTGTTCCAACTATCAAGATGTCAGGCGAGCTCAGTGGCGGAATGTCAGCTCGCCGGTCTGCGCGTCCATCGCATCGACAATCGCGAGCGACTCCAGACGGACGCCG
>DXIG01000065.1 GCA_019112985.1 Candidatus Butyricicoccus stercorigallinarum
CCGGACATGGCCATGACATCCGAGCTCTGCCGCACCGGCTGTCCGCTGGAAAAGGCGGACAAAAAATCCGCAAGCGGCATGGGAGCGGCGACATCCGGCGCATCTGGCGCCAGACTCCGGCCAAACCGGTACAGCTCCTCCAGCTTTTCCGGTGCGCCGTTTTCCTCGCCGTGGGCGGTGAAAATGCCCATATCCTCCAGCTTCAGATCGTTCAGGAAGGAATTCTGATAGGCGAAGATGGCACCGCTGTACACGTGGTTGTCCCCGGAAGAAAGGATCAGCGCCGCCTTTTTCAGTTTTTTGGGTTTGTCCAGCGCATAGATGCGGTTGATGGCGCACTGAAGCTGCCCGGAGAAGCCGTGATAATAGACGGGCGATGCCAGCACAATCATCTCCGCCTCGTCCAGCAGCGGATAGACCGCCTGCATATCGTCGCGCTGCACACACTGCCTTTCGTGGCCGGAGTTCTTCTGATGGCAATATTCGCAGGCCAGACACCCGGCAATCTGCTTCTGACAGACATGTATCACATCCACCTGATGGCCGTTCTCCCGCGCGCCGTTGGCGAAGGCCGACGCCATAGCGGCGGTGTTTCCCTGCGGGCGGGGACTGCCGTTTAAGACAAGAATTTTCATGCCTTACTCCTCCAGAGAGAGGATAACCGTCACGTCGCCGCCGCCCAGCGCTTCTTCCCAGTCGGTGAGATCGTCGATCCTGCCCAGCCGGGTATAGCTCCAGGAATTGGAGCCGTAAAACAGGACGATCTGATTGCCCTGATAGAGCACGATGTCCCCGGCCTGTGTGGTGGTCTGCTGGTTGCTGGTGGGAAGGCTCTGTCCCAGAGACCCCACCTTTTCAAAACCGGCGTAATCGCTGAGCTGGAGGGTCACAGGCCCCTCCTCCATCCTCTGAACCAGGGCGTCGACCGCGCTGTTGCGCTCCAACGTGGCGGTAAAATCCTGTCCGTTTACCTTGACATGCATCTTCATTTCACGATTTTCCTCCTCCGATGGTTCTGCCTGCTGCGATTCTTCTGTCCCGGAAGAAGGCGCGGAACCCGGTTCTGACGCCGGGACAGATGCCTGCTCGGAAGTGTCCGGCACATTGTCTTGCACTGGCGCCCGATTTCCGCAGCCGGTCGCCAGCACAGCTGCGCCGAGCAGGACAAGCAGCAGCAGAGCAATTGTTTTTTTCATGATTTCGCCGCCTTTCGAAGCTTTTCTTGATTTACAGCGCCAGCCGCAGGAGCACGGCCGCGCCAAAGGCACAGAGCACACCGCCAAACAGACGGTTTACGGTGCGGAGCGGAAAGCCGGACGCGCTTTGTTTGACCACCTGTGTCAGGGCGGAAAGGAAGCTCCACCAGAAATACGTTCCGAGGAACACGCCGCCTACCAGCAGACCCCCCTCCGCCAGGTAGAAATTCGTGACCACCGGCGTCTCCGTGACGGCCATTTCATTGTCCACATATTCCACCACCACGCTGCGGCCTGCGGCGTCGGCGATGGCGAAGTGAACCACCATGCCCATCGAAGCGTGCAGGTCGTACTGCTCGAGCAGCGCCAGCGCTTCCTCCACATCTCCCGCCTTGTCCAACAGCAGTCGAATCGCCGTGGTCGTGGTGATGTCCGGCTTGTCCGTGTTCTGATCGATGACGGCGCTGTCCTGAATCATGTTTACGGACACCGCCAGCCCGGCCTCGTTCATTCCGTCCAGCGGGGCATACAGGGCGGCGAGCGTTTTGACCTCATCGAAATTCAGCGCCATGCCCACCATGCCGCTCGCGTTTTGCGTGATGAAATCCATATTGACGGTGGAGAACGAGGCATAGCCGGTTTCCGGATGGGATTCCACCACCATGGCCTCGCAATTCTGCCAGTCGAAATTGCGGCCAAACAGCGCGTCTCCCGTTGCATTGCGCACGGCGACGGTGCTGCATCCAAAGACAGCTCCCAGCAGGCCGTCCGGACGCCAACCAGAGAGAACACTGTTCGCCAGATAGCTGACCACTTCCGCATCGGATGCCGCACCGCCCTGAGAGAGAAACGAATCAAATCCGTAATCCCCGTCAAAGCGGACGGTGGAAAATCCCTCTTCCAGCTCCGTGATTTCCGAAGTGGGGGTAATCAGGTTCAAAGTTTCCGCAGCCTGCGCCGTGGAATGCTCTGCGTTGTGCATTTGCCCGTCTGTTGTTCCGCCGCAGCCTGTCAGGAGCATTGCGATGCCCAGCAAAGCGAAAACACAGCGCGTCAACCGGGTTTGTGCGCGTTGATTCATGATTTGGAACGCCTCCTGTTCGGTATATTTTGATGTGTCCAGTATATCTGTCGCGCAATTTCATATCAAATACTTATTATTTATTGTTTTACATAGTTGATATTTATGGAATCTCTGTTATACTGAACCACAGGAGGCGATCTCAATGGAACTGCGTTTACTGGAATATTTCTTAGCGGTAGCCCGGGAGCAGAACATCACGGCGGCGGCGGAAACGCTGCACATCTCTCAGCCGGCTCTGTCCACACAGCTGAAGGCGCTGGAATCCGAATTGGGCAAACAGCTTTTGATCCGGGGCGTCAAAGGCTCGCGAAAAGTCCAATTGACCGAAGACGGCATGGTTTTGCGCAAACGCGCAGAGGAGATTGTCTCTCTGGTGCGGCGGACGGAGGAAGAACTGACCGGTTCCGGCGAAACCGTCGCGGGCAATGTGTTTATCGGCACCGGCGAGACGGAAACCGTGCGTCTGTTCGCGCAGGTCGCCAAAAAATTGCAAAAAAAATATCCAGATATTCGATATCACATCTCCAGCGGCAACGCGGAGCATGTGTTGGAATATCTGGATAAGGGATTGATTGATTTCGGGCTGTTGTTTGCGGAGATCGACGCGCAGAAGTATGAGGCCATCCCGGTTCCCATCAAAGATACCTGGGGTGTTTTAATGCATAAGGATTCTCCGCTGGCAGAAAAAGAAGTGATCCGTCCAGAGGATCTGTGGGATAAACCGCTGATCGTATCGCACCAAAAGGGCGTGGACACGTACTTAACCCAATGGTTTCAGCGGGAAGAATCGGAGCTGCATATTGTAGCCACATACAATCTGCTTTTTAACGCTTCTCTGTTGGTTGACGAAGGGCTCGGATACGCGCTGTGCTATGACAAAATCATCAACACGCAAGGCAGCAATCTTTGCTTTCGCCCGTGTTCCCCGCGCCTGGAGGCGCGCGGTTATATTGTCTGGAAAAAATATCAGGTATTTTCCAAGGCGGCGAGACTGTTTCTGAGCTGCTTGCAGGAGATGATGGCGGAGGGGGAATAAAAAAGGGTCTATTGCAACATAGACTTTTGAAAAATTTCGCTCAATATTTGAACGGGAGAAACCACGAATTGACGTGATTTCTCCCGCTGTTTCTCACTTTTGAAACGGTTTTCTCTCCGCGCACGGAGCCGAACCTGCGCCGCCGTTCCGCTCAGTACTCGTAATCGGTATGGAACTTGCGCATTCTTCTGTATTCCACCAGCTGGTCGCAGTAGATGCAGCGCTCGCCTTCGCGCGTGCGGTGCGTCTCCATCGGCAGATAGGTCTCCTTGCGCGTGATGCACTTGGGGTTGGTGCAGCGCAGGTTCGGTCTGCCGGGAATGTTTTTGGGCATCGGGATGCGCGGCTGCTTGGTGAGCGTCAGCAACAGCGCCATGCGCGCATACATGCCGAAGCGCGCCTGATCGAAATACACCGCGCGCGGGTCGTCGTCGACATCCTGCGCGATCTCATCGACGCGCGGCAGCGGATGCATGATGAGCAGATCCTTCTTGGCGTCGCGCAGCTTGGCCGCCGTCAGGCAGTAAATGCCGCGCAGGCTTTCGTATACGTCGATGTCCGCAAAGCGCTCGCGCTGAATGCGGGTCATGTACAAAACGTCCAGCATCGGGATGACCGGCTCCAGGCCGGAAACCTCGTAAAACTTCATCTTGCGCTCGTTCATGAACTGGCGCAGGTATTCCGGAATCGCCAGCTCGCGCGGCGCGATCAGGTAAAACTGCACGTTTTCATAATTCGCGAGAAAATGAATGAGGGAATGCACCGTGCGGCCGTACTTCAGGTCGCCGCAGATGCCGATTTTCATGTTGTCCGCCGAGCCGCGCAGCCGCAGGATGGTCGTCATATCCGTCAGCGTCTGCGTCGGGTGCAGATGTCCGCCGTCGCCCGCGTTGATGACCGGGACCTCGGAAAACAGCGAAGCCGCCTTGGCCGCGCCTTCGTTGGGATTGCGCATGACAATGACATCCGCGTAATTGGAGACCATCGTGATGGTGTCCTTCAGCGTCTCTCCCTTGGCTGTGGAAGAGGAGCTGGGGTTGGAAAAGCCGACCACGCTGCCGCCCAGACGCATCATCGCCGTTGAGAACGAGAGATTGGTTCGGGTGCTGGGTTCATAGAACAGGCTGCCCAGAACCTTGCCGCGGCAGGCCTCGGTATAGCCCTCCGGACGATCGATAATATTGCTGGTCAGCTTATACAGTTCGCGGAATTCCTCCATCGTCAGATCACTGAGGTCGTTGATATGTCTCATGGGTGCGCTTCCCCTTCCTTCTATTTACTATTTATTGTAGCACAAATGCTGTCGAAAGAAAAGATAAACCACGTTCCGCCGAAAAAGAAAGCAAAACCCGGATCATTGGACGGCAGCCAGCAGCATCAGCGCCAGCACAGCCGCCGTGGTCAACAGCATGATTCGATACCAGAGCATCGCGCGCCTCCTTCCCTGCTGACAGCATGGACAGCGGCGCGGTTTTTTATCCAAGGAAAAGCGCTGATTGTGGGAATCAGCGCTTTTTTTAAAGTCGTTTACTTGTCGAACAGGCCGGTGATGTCCAGCGTCGCAAAGTAGTCGGCCGGCGTCTCCGCGCGGCGGATCATCTCGGCCGAGCCGTCTTCCCTGAGCAGGATTTCCGCGGAACGCAGCTTGCCGTTGTAATTGTAGCCCATCGAGAAGCCGTGCGCGCCCGCGTCGTGGATGACCAGCAGGTCGCCCTTGTCGATGCGCGGCAGCATGCGGTCCACCGCAAACTTGTCGCAGTTTTCGCACAGCGAGCCGGTGACGTCATACTTGTGGTCGCACGGCGCGTCTTCCTTGCCGAGCACCGTGATGTGGTGATACGCGCCATAGATGGCCGGGCGCATCAGGTTGGCGGCGCAGGCGTCGACGCCGATGTAGTGCTTGTACGTGTTCTTCTCGTGAATCGCGCGCGTCAGCAGGCAGCCATAGGGGCCGAGCATGTAGCGTCCCAGCTCGGTATACAGCGCGACGTCGTCCATGCCCGCCGGAACCAGAATCTCCTCATACGCCCTGCGGACGCCCTCGCCGATCACGGCGATGTCGTTGACCGGCTGCTCCGGGCGGTACGGGATGCCGATGCCGCCGGACAGGTTGATGAAGGTGATGTGCGCACCGGTCTCCTCCTTCAGCTCGACCGCCATCTGGAACAGGATGCGCGCGAGCGCCGGATAATACTCGTTGGAGATGGTGTTGGACGCCAGAAACGCATGGATGCCGAATTCCTTCGCGCCCTTTTCCTTCAGCGTGCGGTAGGCCTCGGTCATCTGCGCGCGCGTCATGCCGTACTTGGCGTCGCCCGGGTTGTCCATGACCTGGAAGCCCTCTTCCGAATCGCCGAGCTGGAAGACGCCGCCCGGATTGTAACGGCAGCAGATGCGCTCCGGGATGTGCCCGATCGCCTGCTCCAAGAACGAAATGTGCGTGATGTCGTCCAGATTGATGGTCGCGCCCAGCTTGTCCGCCAGCACGAAATCCTCTGCCGGCGTGTCGTTGGAGGAAAACATGATTTCCGATCCGGAGAAGCCACATGCCTCGCTCATCATCAGCTCCGTGTACGAGGAGCAGTCCGTGCCGCAGCCCTCTTCCTTCAGAATCTGGAGAATGCGCGGCGTCGGCGTCGCCTTGACGGCGAAGTATTCCTTAAAGCCCTTGTTCCACGAAAAGGCCTGATTCAGCCGTCTCGCGTTTTCCCGGATGCCCTTCTCGTCGTACAGATGAAACGGCGTCGGATAGCGCTTTGCGATCTCTTCCGCCTGTTCTTTCGTGACAAATGGTCTCTTCTCGTTCATGTTTTCGTTCATCCTTCTCTATTCTGTTTATTCGTTGCTGATATGGTCGAACACCAGTGCGAGAACCTCGTCGCGCCCCGTGCCCTTTTCCGCGGAAAACGGAATGACCGGAACTTCCTCCGGCAGCCGCAGCGTCTCGCGGATGGCGCGCACATTGCCCTCGAGCTGGCTCTTTTTGATTTTATCCAGCTTGTTGGCAATGATGGCAAACGGCATGCCCGTCTGCAAAAACCAGTTCGCCATCGTCACGTCGTCAGCCGTCGGCTTGTGCCGGATGTCGACGATCTGGAAGCCCAGCGTCATCGCGTCCTCTGTGGCAAAATATTCGTCCATCAGACGCCCCCAACGGTCGCGCTCCTTTTTGGACACCTTGGCATAGCCGTAGCCCGGCAGATCGACAAAATACACCGTTTCATCGATGCGGAAAAAATTGATGTGAATGGTCTTGCCCGGCTCGTTGCCGACGCGGGCAAAATTTTTGCGGTTGAGCAACCGGTTGATCGTGGACGATTTCCCGACGTTGGACTTACCCGCAAACACAATCTGCGGCAGCGGATCGTTGGGAAAATCCGCCGTTTTCACCGCCGAGCGGACAAATTCCGCCTTATGTAAATTCAGCATACTTCTCCTTGTCTGGTGATGCGGGCGGGTGCGGCCGAGGGGACGACGGGCAGCGCCGTGTGCGGCTCCGCCGCACGCGCCGTCTCCTGCGCCGGGCGGCGCAGCGCCGTGTCGAGCACGGTCTTCATCGTCTCCGCCGTGACAAATTCCAGATTCTTGCGGACGGTCGGGTCGATGTCCTGCAAATCCGGTTCATTTTCCGCGGGCACGATCACCGTCTTGATGCCGGCGCGGTACGCCGCCATGGTCTTTTCCTTCAGGCCGCCGATGGGCATGACGCGCCCGCGCAGCGTGACCTCGCCGGTCATGGCCACATCGTGGCGCACCGGGATGCCCGTGACGGCGGAGGCGATGGCAGTCGTCATCGTCACGCCCGCGGACGGGCCGTCCTTCGGGATCGCGGCCTCCGGGAAGTGGATGTGGATGTCGCTGTCCTTATAGAACATCGGGTCGACGCCCAGCTCTCTGGCCGACGAGCGGACGCAGGTGACCGCCGCGCGGGCGGACTCCTCCATCACCTTGCCGAGGTTGCCGGTGATTTCCACCTTGCCGGTGCCGGGGATGACGTTGACCTCGACCTGGAGCATCTCGCCGCCGACCGACGTCCACGCCAGGCCGTTGACCACGCCGACCTCGTCCTTCTTGCTGACGTTGTCCTGCTTATAGCGCGGCGTGCCGAGGAATTTTTCCATATTGGAGCGCGTCACCGTGACGCGCTTGCGCGTTTCGGTCTTGCCCTTCGCCTGCAAATCGTCCGCGATGATCTTCGCCGCCTTGCGGCAGACGCGCGCGATCATCTGCTCCAGACGGCGCACGCCCGCTTCCCGCGTATATGCGTCAATCAGGTATACCATTGTCTCGCGCGACAGGCTGAGGTTGGATTTTTTCAGGCCGTGCTTTTCCAGCTGCTTGGGCAGCAGGTGGCGCATGGCGATCTCCGCCTTCTCCTGCTCCGTGTAGCTGGAGATCTCGATGACCTCCATACGGTCGAGCAGCGGGCGCGGAATGGTGTCCAGCGTGTTCGCCGTCGTGACGAACAGCACGTCGGACAGGTCGAACGGCAGCTCGATAAAGTGGTCGCGGAAGGCGTTGTTCTGCTCGATGTCGAGCACCTCCAGCAGCGCCGCCGCCGGGTCGCCGCGCGAGTCCGCGCCCATCTTGTCAATTTCGTCCATCAGCAGCAGGCAGTTTTTGCTGCCCGCCTGTGACAGCGCGTTCATGATGCGCCCCGGCATCGCGCCGATATAGGTCTTGCGGTGGCCGCGGATGTCCGCCTCGTCGCGCACGCCGCCGAGCGACATGCGCGCATATTTGCGCCCCATCGCCTCCGCGACCGAGCGCACGACCGACGTCTTGCCGACGCCGGGAGGGCCGACCAGACAGAGCACCTGACCCTTGAGCTGTGGCGCGAGCGACTTGACCGCAAGAAATTCCAGAATGCGGTCCTTCACCTTGTCCAGACCGTAGTGATCCCGGTCGAGGATGCGTCGCGCTTCCGCGAGGTTGATGTTCTCTTCGGTGGTGGTGTTCCACGGCAGCTCCAGACAGGTGTCCAGATAGGTGCGGATGACACCGCTCTCCGCCGAAAGCGGCTGCATCTTCTCCAGCCGTCCCGCTTCCTTGAGCAGCTTTTCCTCCGATTCCTTCGGCAGCTTGAGCGCGCAGATCTTCTCGCGGTACTCCTCGACCTCGTCGCCGAAGTCCTGCTCGCCCAGCTCGCTCTGGATCACCTTCATCTGCTCGCGCAGATAGTATTCGCGCTGGTTTTTGTCCACCTGCTCCTTGAGCTTTTCCTGCAAATCGGACTCGATGCGCAGAATCTCGATCTCGTTGCCGATGATGCGGATGACCTGCTCCAGGCGGCGCACATCGCGCAGCTCCTCAAGCAGCTCCTGCTTGATGTCATATTCGATCGGCGTGTTCTGCGCAACGTAGTCGGCCAGATAGCCCGGCTCGCCGCCGTCGAGCACGGTCAGTACGACGTCGCGGGACAGATGGGACGACAGCGCTGCATAATCTTCAAAGCGTTCCTGCAAGGTGCGCACCAGCGCCTGCTTGCGGCGCTGCGAGGTGCGGCCCGGATCGGTCTCCAGACGGAACACCTTGGCGAACAGGCAGTCGTCCTTCATGGCGAAGGTCTCGACCACCGCGCGGTGCGTGCCCTCGACGAGCACGCGGATGTTGTCGCCCGGCAGCTTCAGAATCTGCTTGATCGTGCACACCGTGCCGACGACATACAGATCGTCCTCGTCGGGCGAATCCGTGCGGATATCGCGCTGCGCCGTCAAAAAGAGCCGCTGATTGTCCTTCATCGATTGCTCCAGCGCTTTCATGGAGATCAGGCGGCCGACGTCGAAATGTATCAGCATGTCAGGGAACGCGACCAGTCCGCGCAGCGGCAGAACCGGCAGCGTTTCATAAAACTCCAGCTCGCGTTCGCTTTCCAATTGTTTGATTTGAGCCATACGTGTGGGTACCTCCTTTCGGCAGCACATGCAGCCGATGAGCCTTAGGCGCTGCACGCCGCCGCTTGCACCCGATGACGCGGACGCGCACCGGATCTGCACGGACGGCATGACATTTTTTATACTTGCTAAAATTATATAGTATTTTATGTGCCATTTCAAGCCCATTTCCGGTCAGAAATATGGGTAAACTACCGAAATCTGACACCTCTTTGCACCGCTTTACTGTGAAAAAGGCGCGCTGCGCGCAATTTCCCCCATTTCAGTAGGAAAAACCGCAAAAAGCGCCTGCGGAAAGCCATTGCAATCCGCAGGCGCAGGGACGCCATACCCTCAAATTGTCAGCAGGTTTTGATAATAATCGAGATTGTCGTCGTTCAGCGAAATGATGTTGCCGAATTCGTCAAAGCCGACCACCACGAACGGACCGTAAAACGGCTCGTTGTCGATCGACCGGTTTTCCTGCATGTTCAGCCGGTCGGAAAAGGCATTGTGGATGACGCAGACGCCTTCCTCCACGCCCACGGATGCAATTCTGCCATCGACGAGGTCTTCCAGCTGCGCCTCCGTGCCGTTGAGGTATTCCGTCTTCGGCTGCTCGCCCGGGCGGACATAGAGCGCCCGGATAATATAGGGATTGCTTTCTGCCATCGTTCCCTTTCCTCCTGATTACGCCGATTTCGGCGCGTTTTGCGTGACAATCGGTTTTCCCGTCTTGTCCACGACCTCCTTCGTGATGCGGACGGCCGAAATCGTGCTGTCCGAGGGAATCTCGAACATGATGTCGGTCATGACGTCCTCGATCACGCCGCGCAGGCCGCGCGCGCCCGTCTTGCGCTCCAGCGCGATGTCCGCGATGCGCTCCAGCGCGTCGCCGTCAAAGGTCAGCTGCACGCCGTCCATCGCGAGCAGCTTCTGGTACTGCTTGACCAGCGCGTTCTTCGGCTCCTTCAGGATGCGGATAAGCGCCTCGCGGTCGAGCGAATCCAGCGTCACCAGCGCGGGCAGTCGTCCGATGATCTCCGGGATCAGGCCGAATTTCATCAGGTCGTGCGGCTCCAGGTCGTGCAGCACCGTGCCGACGTCCTTCTCTTCCTTGGAGCGAATCTGCGCGCCAAAGCCCATGCTGCTCGTGCCGGTGCGCGCCTCGACGATCTTTTCCAGGCCGTTGAATGCGCCGCCGCAGATGAACAGAATGTTGGTCGTGTCGATCTGGATGAATTCCTGATGCGGGTGCTTGCGTCCGCCCTGCGGCGGCACGTTGGAGATCGTGCCCTCCAGCATCTTGAGCAGCGCCTGCTGCACGCCCTCGCCGCTGACGTCGCGGGTGATGGACGGGTTTTCGCTCTTGCGCGCGATCTTGTCGATCTCGTCGACGTAGATGATGCCGCGCTGGGCGCGCTCGACGTCAAAATCCGCCGCCTGAATCAGGCGCAGCAGGATGTTCTCGACGTCCTCGCCGACATAGCCCGCCTCGGTCAGCGTGGTCGCGTCCGCAATGGCAAACGGGACCTGCAACGTCTTGGCGAGCGTCTGCGCGAGCAGCGTCTTGCCCGAACCGGACGGGCCGACCAGCAGGATGTTGCTCTTTTGCAGCTCGACGTCGTCCTTGATATCCGTGTTGAAAATGCGCTTGTAGTGGTTGTATACTGCGACGCTCAGCGCGATCTTCGCGCGATCCTGCCCGATGACATATTGATCGAGCGTTTCCTTGAGCTGGCGCGGGGTGGGCAGCTTATCCAGAGAAGGCGTATTCTCCTCTGCCGCCGCAGGGGCAAATTCATCGTCCGCAAAACCAAATTCCTCGTCCAGTATGCTCTGGCAAATGCCGATGCACTCGTCGCAGATATATACGTTCGGGCCGGCGATCAGCTTGTGCACCGCCGACTGCGGTTTGCCGCAAAACGAACAGCGAATTTCACGCTTATCGTCGTTTCGTGCCATAAATACACCTCAAATTTCCGGGGGCAGGCGCGGCGCGCGCCAGTTGCGCCCCAATGGTAGTCCTTCGCCACCCCGTCGCAGGGGGATACCATAGACGGCGTTACATGGCGAAATCACCGGAACGACCATGAGCCGTTCCGGTGATCGGGTAACAATTATCTGTGAACCATGACCTGATCAATCAAGCCGTATTCCTTCGCCTGGTCGGCATACATGAAGTTGTCGCGCTCGGTATCGCGTGCGATCTCTTCGATCGGTCTGCCGGTGTTTTTCGCCAGAATCTCGTTGAGCCGGTCTCTGGTGCGCACCAGATGGTCGGCGTGGATTTTGACATCCGTCGTCTGGCCGGACAGTCCGCCGCCGCCGATGAGCGGCTGGTGGATCATGATTTCACTGTTGGGCAGCGCAAAGCGCTTGCCCTTCGCGCCGGAGGACAGCAGGAACGCGCCCATCGACGCCGCCATGCCGACACAGATGGTCGAAACATCGCACTTGATGTACTGCATGGTGTCATAGATCATCATGCCGGCCGTGATCGAACCGCCGGGCGAATTGATGTAAAACTGAATGTCCTTGTCGGGGTCCTGCGCCTCCAGATAGAGGAACTGCGCGACGATCAGCGACGCGGTGGTGTCGTTGACGTCCTCGGACAGCATGACAATGCGGTCGTTGAGCAGGCGGGAGAAAATGTCATACGAACGCTCTCCGCGGTTGGTCTGCTCTACAACATAAGGAACCAAACTCATAAAAATACTCCTCCTTCCCCGTCCGGGGTATGTATCGTCGGAGGGATGTTTACTCAGCAGCCTTTGCGACGACAACAGCGTTTTCCTTGAGCATTTCCATCGTCTTGGACATGGTCAGGTCGGATTTTACCGATTCCTCCGGGACGAACTGGCGCACCTTCTCGGCCTCCAGGCCGTATGCCTCGGCCAGTCTGTCGTACTCCGCATTGATGTCTTCCTCAGACGGCTCGATGCCTTCCAGCTCGGCGATCTTCTTCATCGCCAGCTGAACCTTGACCTGACGCTCCGCCTGCTCGCGGAAGATGTTGCGGAACGCGGACAGCTCCATGCCCATCTGCTTGACGTAATCCTCCAGCGTGATGCCCTGCTGCTGGATGCGGTAGCCGTAGTCCTGCATGATGTTGTCCAGCTGGCCCTCGAACATCGCCTCCGGGATGTCCGCTTCCATGCCCTCCAGCACCTTGTCCAGAACCTTCTCCTCAAAATCGCGGTCGGCAGCGCTCTGCTTGCTCTGCGCAATCTTGGCCTCGGTGTCCTTCTTCAGCTCGTCCAGCGTCTCAAACTCGGAGACATCCTTGGCGAACTCGTCGTCCATCTCCGGCAGGATGGTCTCCATGACCGACTTGACGGTGCACTTGAACACCGCCGGCTTGCCGGCCAGCTCCGCCGCCTGATATTCCTCCGGGAAGGTGACGGAAACATCGCAGGACTCACCGGCGGACTTGCCGACCAGCTGATCCTCGAAGCCCGGGATGAAGGTGCCGGAGCCCAGCTTCAGGTTGAAGTCCTCGCCCTTGCCGCCTTCAAACGCCTCGCCGTCGACGAAGCCCTCGAAGTCGAGCACAACGGTGTCGCCCAGCGCCGCCGCGCGCTCCACGGTCTCAGTGCTCGCCGCGCGCTGCGCCAGACGGTCCAGCTCCGCCTTGACGTCGTCCTCGGTTACCGTGGCGTCCGCCTTCTCCGCTTCGACGCCCTTGTACTGACCCATGGTGACCTCCGGCTCAACCGGAACGGTGCAGATGAACTCGAAGCCCTCTGCGGTCATGTTCTGGACGTCGACGTCGGCAGCGCCGACCGGCGTGATGCCGGCTTCCTCAACCGCCTTCGGATACACTTCCGGATAGAGGCCGTTGAGCGCGTCTTCCAGGAATACGCCCTCGCCGTACATCTTCTCGATGACCTTGCGCGGCGCCTTGCCGCGGCGGAAGCCCGGAACCTGAATCTGGTTCCGATTCTTTCTGTATGCGGTCTCCTTCGCCTTATCTAATT
>DXIG01000066.1 GCA_019112985.1 Candidatus Butyricicoccus stercorigallinarum
CCCGCCCGGCTATCGTGTCAGATTTTTCACCCACCGGTACTGCTTATAGTGTCTGTAGACGGCGGGCAATTTTATGATTTCGTCCAGATTGACGATGAAATATACCGCGAGCACCGGAAGCTTCCAGACAAATGCGGCGGCAGCGCCCAGCGGTATCGTCACGCACCAAAGCGTAATCACGTCGCAGACGAGCCCAAACCGGCTGTCGCCGCCCGCGCAGAAAATGCCGGCGACAATCGTGCAGTTGGCGGACTTCCCGATCATATAATACGAACACATCGCAATCATCCACTTCAAATACAATGCGGATTGTGCGCTCAGATTCACGGCCGAAAGCAGGAGCGGATTGACGCACAGCAGAACAAGGCCGGACAGGGCGCCGCAGAGAACGGAAAAGATGCAAAGCTTATCCCCATACGCTTTTGCCGCAGCCAGATTGCCCGCACCCAATTCGTTGCCGACCAGAATGCTCCCTCCGCTTCCCAGACCGATGGCAAAGCAGGAAACGATATTTTTTACGATATTGGCGATGGAATTGGCAGCGACGGCGTCAGAACCCAGGTGTCCCATGATCACGGAGTACATGGTAAATCCCAATCCCCAGACGATCTCATTTCCGAGCACAGGCGTCGTGTACATCCAAAAATCCTTCCGCAGGGTTTCCTCTGTTTTCCGGAGGTGCGCCGCGCGCAATTTGACCGGACTGTTCCCGGCAGCTTCCCGCAGGCACCAAAGCAATTCCACCGCTTTGGCGATGACCGTGGCCATGGCGGCGCCCGCAATTTCCAGCCTCGGCAGGTGAAAGAGTCCGTAAATAAACACCGCATTCAGCAATATATTTACAATCACACCGGCGGAGCTGATGATGCTGCTTTTGACCGCTCTTTCGCTGTTTTTGAAGATGCAGAGATATACCTGCGAAATTCCGCTCAGCAGAAAAGCGGGGGATACCGCGCGCAGATATACCGCGCCATATTCGATCAATCCGGCTTCCGATGTGAAAATCCGCATCAGAACATCGGGGACGCACAGCGCGGACAGCGCAAAGAGAAAGGAGACCGCCGCTGTGCTTTTCAGCACGTAGGCAAAGATGCGCTCTACCGCTTCCGTATCACGCTTTCCCCAATATTGCGCTGCCAGCACGGAAAGCCCGATCGTCATCGCGGCGAGAAACAGGTTCTGCACGAACATCATCTGGCTTCCGAGCGAGACCGCCGAAAGATAATCCTGCGAAAGCGCCCCCAGCATGAAGGCATCCGAAGCGCTGACGAGCGCCAGCATGAACTGCTGAAACGCAATCGGCATAACCAGCGCCGTCAGTTTTTTTGCAAAGCTTTGTTCGCCCTTCATATGAAATCGCCCCCTTTGAAGCATTGCCCTTTCCGTCTCCGGACGAGATCAGGCCATGCTCTATGGTACAGGATGCCGGATAATTTGTCTATGGATTGATTTGGCGGACGCAGGCGCACAAATCACCGGAGCGCACATGCTCCCCCAGCGCGCGGGCAGCTGCATTTTATATATTGACACCGTGTCAGAATCGTGGTACAGTATAGATACTGACACACCGTCAGAACACACACCCCTGTTCTGCGCGGTGCGGCGGACGACATCCCACGGATGGAACCAAAGGAGGTTTTTCCCATGCTTGGAAATTTTTCGTACTGTAATCCCACAAAACTGTATTTCGGCGACGATTCGCTGCGCTATCTGAACGCGGAGCTGCCCAAGTACGGCGACAACGTCGTGCTGATTTACGGCGGCGGTTCGATCAAAAAGAACGGGATCTACGACGAGGTCGTGCAGATCCTGAAGGACAACGGCAAGCATGTCGCGGAGATTTCCGGCGTCATGCCCAACCCCACGGTGGACAAGCTGTATGAGGGCGTCGACATCGCCCGCAGGCATCAGGCCGACCTGCTGCTGGCCGTCGGCGGCGGCTCGGTCTGCGACTACGCCAAGGCGGTCTCCGTCTCTGTCAACTGCGCGGACGACCCGTGGGAAAAGTATTATATCCGATTTGAAGAGCCCGACTGCGAGACGCTGCCGGTCGGCTGTGTGCTGACGATGGTGGGAACCGGTTCCGAGATGAACGCCGGCGCCGTCATCACCAATCCGCACACCCATCAGAAGATCGGCCATGTCTTTGCGGACGAGAACATCATGCCCAAATTCTCCATCCTCAACCCCAAATACACGCTGACCCTGCCGCGCGAGCAGATGATCGCCGGCATTTACGACATCTTCAACCACATCTGCGAGCAGTATTTCTCCGGCGCGGACGACAACACCAGCGACTACCTGAGCGAAGGGCTGATGCGCGCGGTCATCGACGCCAGCCGCGTCGCGAACCAGGACATGCAGAACTACGAGGCGCGCAGCAATCTGATGTGGGCAGCCACCTGGGCGCTGAACACCCTGCTCTCCCGCGGCAAATCGACCGACTGGATGGTGCACATGCTCGGTCAGTCGGTCGGCGCTTACACCAACGCCACGCACGGTATGACGCTGTCTGCCGTCTCGCTGCCGTATTACAGACACATCCTGCCGTATGGCGTGCCCAAGTTCAAGCGCTTCGCCGTCAACGTGTGGGGAATTGACCCGCAGGGCAAGACGGACGAGCAGACCGCGCTGGAAGGCCTGGCCGCGATGGAAGGCTGGATGCGGGAGTTGGATCTGGTCATGAACCTCTCCGCGCTCGGCGCGACGGAGGACATGCTGGACGGCATCGCCGACGGCACCATCGTCCTGCCCGGCGGCTATAAGGTTTTGGAACGCGCAGAAATTTTGGATATTTTGAAGGAGAGCTTCGCATGAGTAAAACATTGGTAGCCTATTTTTCCGCCAGCGGTGTGACCGCCCGCGCGGCAAAGGAAATCGCCGGCGCAATCGGCGCCGACCTGTATGAGATTCGCCCGGCGCAGCCGTACACCTCCGCCGACCTCAACTGGATGGACAAAAAGAGCCGCAGCACGGCGGAAATGAACGACCCCGCCAGCCGCCCCGCGATCGC
>DXIG01000067.1 GCA_019112985.1 Candidatus Butyricicoccus stercorigallinarum
GTCAAGCTGTCCGGCGGGCAGAAGCAGCGCATCTCCATCGCGCGCGTCTTCCTCAAGGATCCTCCGGTGCTCATCCTTGACGAGGCGACCAGCGCGCTGGACAACGAGAGCGAGCGCATCGTACAGCAGTCGCTCGACAAGCTGGCGCGCGGGCGCACGGTGTTCACCATCGCGCACCGCCTGACCACCATCCGCGGGGCGGACCGCATCCTCGTGCTGACCGCCGACGGCATCGCGGAAGAGGGCACGCACGACGAGCTGATCGCCCGCGGCGGCCTGTACCGCGACCTGTACCGCATGTACGCCGACCTGCGCTGACGCGCCCGCCCCCCGCCCCTCCGTCGAACCGGAGGGGCTTTTTGCGCGCGCTTTTCCCATTCCGCCCCGAAATTTCTCCGTTTTGTCCAAAATTTCACATACAATTTTGTATAAAATGCAAAACCAAATTTCACCAAAAGCTGTTCAACTTTGCACTATTCAAAGCCGGTGCCGTGTGCTACAATCATGGCTGCACGAAACTGTATAGCAGTTCATCTATCGTCACAAAACAGGGGAGTGTTACACCATGATGACGGACATGACCAAGGGGTCGCCGTTCAAAATTCTGTTAAAATTCGTTGTGCCCATGCTGCTGAGCATGGTCTTCCAACAGCTGTACAATCTGGCGGACAGCGTCATCGCCGGGCGCTATCTGGGCGTCGACGCGCTGGCGGCCACCGGCGCGGCCTACCCGATCACCGTGCTGTTTCTCGCCGTCGCCACCGGTGCGAGCGTGGGCTGCTCGGTCGTCATCTCGCAGCTGTTCGGCGCGCACGACTATGTGCGCATGCGCACGGCGGTCAACACCGCGGTGTGCACGCTGGTGGCGCTCTCGCTGGCGCTGACCGTGATCGGACAGATCGCCTGCCCGGCGCTGATGACGATCAGCAACACGCCGGAGGACATCTTCGCGCCGACAATGGTCTATCTGCGCCTGTACATCGCGGGTCTGCTGTTCCTCTTTCTGTACAACACCGCGACGGCGATTTTCAACGGGCTGGGCGACAGCCGCACCCCGCTGTATTTCCTCGCCTTCTCGACGACGCTCAACGTCGTGCTCGACCTGCTGTTCGTCACCGTGTTCGGCGCGGGCATCGCGGGTCTGGGTCTGGCGACGCTGATCGCGCAGGGTCTGTGCTCCGTTCTCGTCGTGCTCACGCTGGTGCGCCGCCTGTCGCGCCTCGAGACCGCGCGCCGGCCGGCGCGCTTTGACGCGCACCTGCTGCGCCGCATGAGCCTGATCGCCATTCCGTCCATCTGCCAGCAGTCGTTCGTCTCGGTCGGTGTGTTCTGCGTGCAGGGTCTGGTCAACGCGCTCGGCCCGTTCACCGTGGCGGGCTTCTCCTCCGCGCTCAAGGTGAGCACATTCGCGCTGATGGTCATGAACACGCTGCCCAACGCGCTGTCCAGCTTCGCGGCGCAGAACATCGGCGCGCAGGACATCGCGCGCGTGCGCCAGGGCGTGCGCGCCTGCGTCCTCGTGTCCGAGCTCATCATCGGCGGCATCATCGCGCTGTTCTTCTTCGCCGGCAGCCAGATTCTCGGCCTGTTCGTGGGCGAGGACATCGGCAACGGCACGGTCATCAACATCGGCGTGCAGTATCTGCTCATCGTCGCGCCGTTCTACCCGCTGGTCGGCATCAAAAACTGCTGCGACAGCGTGCTGCGCGGCGGCGGCGCCATGGGCTCGTTCATGGTCACCACGCTGGCCGATCTCGCGCTGCGCGTCGCGCTCGCCTACGCGCTCATGCCGCTGTGCGGCTTCTCGGGCATCTGCTACGCCTACCCGCTCGGCTGGATCATCGGCACCGCGCTCTCCATCATCCTGTATCTGTCCAACGTCTGGATCCCCAAATACATGCGCCAGAGCGCGCGGCAGGGCGTCGCGCTGCATCCGATCCGCCGCCCGGCGGCGCAGCAGGACGGCGCGCACCGCGGTCATCACCTGCCGGTTCGCCTGCCGTTCGCCGTCCGGCATCAGTAAATCCCTCCCGTTCCAACCGGCCGTACAGAGGAAACGATCCCCTGTGCGGCCGGTTTTTTGCGCCCGCACGGACATTTTTTTCGCCGCGCGATACCGCGCAAAAAGCCGGATATATGTGCAAAACTCAACTGCACGCGCGGCGCGCAGAATATATATTTATGCCCGCTATTCCACAACGCTTTATTTGTTTGAATCCTCGCCGCGCCGAAGCAGTCATATTGAGCCGATATGAATCACAAAAATCAAATTTGAATTTTTATGAAGGATTTCTCAAAAACTTTCTTCTATTCCCACGGGATGAAATAGCAAGTTTTCAATTTAACCGCGATTTTCCGGCGCAATTTGCAAAAAATTTACCTGATTTACGCCGTTTCCCCCGCGCCCAGAGACGATATTCCGTTCATGTTTCGTCTCTCTTTTCCGTGTGTTTTTTCGCAACATACGATATAACATGGAAAAAAATAAACTGATCGCCTCCCAGCGGTTCCCTCCGCTCCCATCGGCAAAAGGAAAATGGAATTTTCGGGAAGCGCCATGCACAGAAGTCCGTTAGCAAAAAAGCGCGTTTTTCGAGTTGACAAATCGAGATCGATCGGTTATCATAATACCATTCCAACGGCGCAAGAAACACAAACACAAGGAGCGAAGAGAAATGACAAAACAAGCAAGAGCATGGGCGTTTAAGGAATCCATCGTGTGCGGCATTCCCACGATCTTCCTCACGGCGATCATCATGTATTTCACCATGAGCAAGGAATTTGCGCAGGCCCCGCTGACGCTGGCGGAGCTGGGCGTTAAAATCGGCGGCACCGTCACGGTCACCTCGCTGATCTGCTGCTTTTTGCAGTACCTGATCGTGGGCAAGACCTTCAAGGCGCAGTTCGCCGAGGGCGGCGAGAAGCTGCCCGCCATGGGCGGCTATGCGGAGCAGATGGTGTTCCCGCTGTGGGTGCCCGCGAAGTGGTGGGCGTATGTGATCTTCACCGCCTTTTTTGCCGGCATCGTGTTCGGCTCCGGTCTGCCCTGCTTCCTGGCCAGCTGGGGCATCAATCCCGGCGGCATCGGCCGCATCGGGCACGCCGTGCTCGCCGGTGTCATCAACGGCTGCGGCACGTGGTACGCTGTCTATCTGTCTCATATCTTCCTGGTACAGTTCTTTAACGAAAAGGCCGCCAAGGCCGCGTGATGCGGCCGATGGCGGGCGCAAAAACGCGAACAGGCTCTCCGGCACGCGCCGGAGAGCTTGTTTTTTGCAATATTTCGGAGTCGCGGAACCGCCGGTCTTTCCTCAGGAGAACCGCAGCGCGTGCAGCACCTCACCAATATCCCCATCCACACAAACCGCCCGCCCCGCAATCTCCTTCGGCGCGCAGGCTTCGCCCAAATTGATGCAGGCGTAGGCCGCCTTCGGGTTCTCATACGTCATGCGCCAGAACGGGTATTTGATGATGCCGGGGGTATTTCCGCCCACGCCCAGCTCCAGACAGAGCACGCGCGCATCCGCGCGGCGGCGCAGAAAGTCCGCATAGCGCCGGGCGGCGGCATGCCAGCCCGCGTCCTCCACAAACGTGCTGTCCGCGCGCAGGTTCATCGCCATGGGCGCGCCGCATTTCGGGCAGTGCGGAACCAGCTCCGCGGGAACTTCCATCTTCAGCGCGGCGCCATCCGGCACACGGAGGTCGCCGTTTTCTGCAAAGACAAAGCCCTGCGCCTCCACCATCCGGCGGACTGCCTCCCGGTTGTCGTATGTCTCCGCATGGCACGGTCTGGAACACTGCCACAGGCCGTAATCGCCCTGCGTGTAAAACAGGCGCTGCTTGTCAAAGCCCGCCTTCTGGAACTGGTGGTCGACGTTGGTGGTCAGCACGAAATAGTCTTTATCCTGCACGAGCTGCAGCAGATCGCTGTACACCGGCTTCGGCGCGTCCATATACCGATTGATGTAGATATACCGGCTCCAGTACGCCCAGTGCTCCTCCGGCGTTTCAAACGGATAAAAGCCGCCGGAATACATGTCCGCAAAGCCATAGGCGCGGATGAAGTCCGCAAAATACCGCGCAAAGCGCGCGCCGCCGTAGGGAAACCCGGCAGAAGTGGAAAGGCCGGCGCCCGCGCCGATCACGACGGCGTCCGCGCGGTTCAGCGCTGCGCGCAGCCGTTCGGCATCATCCGAGCAGCGTCCGGTAAATCTCCCGGTCGAGATCTTTGAAAACATTGAAAATCACCTCGATTTCTCCCCTGTGGGCGCGCACAGTCTGCACGGCGATTTCCGCCGCCCGCCGGTTGGGAAAGTGAAATTCCCCCGTGGAAATACAGCAGAAGGCGACGCTGCGCAGGCCGTTTTCGCGCGCCAGCTCCAGACAGGCGCGGTAGCAGGAGGCGAGCGCCTCCTCATCCCGCTCCGTGAGCGCGCCGCGCACAATCGGCCCGACCGTGTGCAGCACATACCGGCACGGCAGGTTGTAGGCCGGTGTGAGCTTCGCCGTGCCCGTCGGCTCGGGATGCCCCTGCGCCGTGAGCAGCCGCGCGCACGCCAGCCGCAGCTGCACGCCCGCATAGGTGTGGATGGCGTTGTCGATGCAGCTGTGGCACGGGATATAACAGCCGGTCAGGCCGCTGTTGGCCGCGTTGACGATCGCATCGCAGCACAGAGTCGTGATGTCGCCCTGCCAGAGATAGAGCCCCGGCTCCACGGGCGTCAGCTCATCCAGCGCGGTGATGCCCTTCCGCGCCGCCTCCTCCTGCAAATAGGCGTCCTGCACGCGCAGAAACGCCGCGTCGATCTCCTGCGGCTCGCGCAGGTTCATCAGCGCGCGCAGCAGGCGCTTCTGCTCCGCTTCGCTCTGCGGCACCGCCAGATCGCGATAACCCGGCTGCTCTGCGAGCAGGGCGCGGATGAGGTATGCGCGCCGTTCGCTCTGTGTCATGGGGATTCCCTCCGTTCAATCGCCCGCGCGGGGCAGGTCTCATAACAGTTGCCGCAGTGCAGGCAGTGCTCCTGCGCGATCACAACGGGCTTCTGCGAAATGTCGATGCACTTCTGCGGGCATTTGGCATAGCACAGCTTGCAGCCGATGCACTTGTCCGTGACAAAATAGCCGGTTTCCTCCGCCTGCGCGCCGCCGAAGGCAAAGCGCGCCCGCTCGATGGGGCGTTTGGAAAGGTCGAACCATTCGCCTGTCCCCTCGTAAATGTGAAACACGGTGAGTGCGCTGCGGGCGCGCGCATCGGGGTAAATTTCCTTCATATAGGGGTTTTTCTCAAACAGCGTGGGCAGCCTGTCCGGGCCGATGTCCCGCGCCCTGCCCTGCACGGAGATCGCCGCGCAGGAGAGGGTGTCTTCTCCCTTGAGGGCGGTCAGCGCGATGGCCTCATTGGCTTTCAGCCGGTCATAAAAGCGCTTGCCCTTTGCGGTCAGGAAATACAGCCCCGCCGAATCGCAGTCCATCATGTCGATGGCGCAGGTGACGGGGCGCCCGTCGCGGCCGACCGTGGCGACGACAGCCGTGTGCATGTCGTGGACGAGCATGGAAAGATAGTCGCGTGTCTGCATGAAAAACCTCCTTGTATCGTTTGGCGGCGGGAGCATCCGGCGGACGCCCGCCGCCGGGAAAGCATTCCCAAAAGCGGCGGGCACGCGCGGCTTACAGGTCGTATTCCGCGGGCGGGTTGCCGGAAAAGTCCGCGATCACCGCGTGGGCGCCGCGCAGGTAGAACACCTCAAAGATCGGGTTGCCCGCCTCGCCGTACTGTCCCTTGACGATGGGGTTCTGGATGCACATCTCCTTGGCGGCCATGTTGTCCTCAAACACGGCCTCGCCGTTCAGCCGAATCCACGCATAGGACGGACTGGAGACCGAAATCTCGATGTGCGGGTTGTTCTGCATGTCCTTGTAGACGTCCTTGGTGTTGTTGGTGCAGAACCACAGCCTGCCGTCCAGCTCACCGGCGAACATAAAGGGGCGGCACTTCGCCTTGCCGTCGCGGCCGACGGTGGCGAGATACTGTACGGGATTTTCCTGCAAAAAGGTCACAACTGCGTTCATGATTTTTACCTCCTGATGGTCGTATGGGGTTTTGGGAGGATTGCAATCTCTCTTGTGTAAGCTTATAATAATGGCATCACTCGGATTTGTAAAGTAAGCACCTTGATGTGCTGTAGTTACCGGAAGGAAACCATAGGAGGGAGCGAACGACCATGCAGACAGACAAAACCCTGCCCGCTTGTCCGGTGGAGACCACGCTCATGCTGATCGGCGACAAATGGAAGGTGCTCATTCTGCGCGACCTGATGCCGGGCACAAAACGCTTCGGCCAGCTGAAAAAATCCATCGGCAGTGTGTCGCAGAAGGTGCTGACCGCGCAGCTGCGGGACATGGAGGAAAAGGGGCTGGTCAGCCGCCGCGTCTATGCGGAGGTGCCCCCGCGCGTCGAATACAGCCTGACCGAGCTGGGGCGCAGCCTCAAGCCCATTCTGGACGCCATGCAGGCCTGGGGCGAGGACTATCAGGCGCAAAACGGGTAAAAAAAAGGGCGGCAGACGCCGGTTGTCTGCTCCGCTGCGTGTCGCGCACCCTCGACACGCTTCAAAAAAACGCAGGCGTTTTTTTGAGAAGATGCAGCCCGCGGCAGCGCACGCGCGCGGCGCGCACGTTTGCGGGCTGAGCGGTGTTTTTTCCGACGCGCCTGTCGCCGGAAAAAACGGTTTTGACTGCCGC